>JANPOH010000361.1:0-19212 GCA_031427895.1 Betaproteobacteria bacterium | reverse complement strand
CTCGATGTGCAGCTTATCCAGCAATTTGGCCACCTTGGCGTTGATGTATTCAGAGCCATTGTCGGAGTGAAAGCCGGTTATCTCAAACGGAAATTGCGCCATGACCAAGGCCAGCACCGGCAGCAAAAATGCCTCGCTGATGCCTTGCACACAGGACTCCACCTGCCACTGGCTGACCTGGTCCACACAGGTGATGTGGTATACCCCTTTGACTCCGTCCAGATCGCCCTGGTGAACGCTGTCGACACGGATAAACCCGGCCTTGCCCTGCGGGCGCGGCGCTTTGCGCACGCCTATCGGATTGCACACTGGATGGGTCTTGGTGAAGTGCCGCCGTTGTGCCTGATAGCCAGCGCTCTTACGCAGGTTATACAGGTGCGAGACCGACAGGTCGGCCAGACGCTGGTAGCGAGGGTCGCCGTAGGTTTGATAGGCGCGTTTGAGCAGATGTGCCGTGGCCGGCCCGCAGACGTTGTCGTTGGCTTTATCCATCTCGACCAGCAGTGCGATATCGGCGGCCAGATACTTGCGTTTAAAGGGGGCAGCCGGAGCGCTGTAGCGCTTCAGCAGCGGCACGGCAGCCTTGCGGTTGGCCTGCCAACGGGATACCAGCCGGGTAAGCTGGGCGCGGCTGTAGCCGCTGGTGCGCCGCAGGTATGCCAGCAACACGCCTCGCTCATGTTTATTTCGCTTGGGGTAGTCGAACCGCTTGAGCACTCGACTCAGATGTGCATACCGCTGGGCGTCATTCTCATACCCCGAAAACTCGACTTCACTATTGCCAGCAAGAAAACGCTCGATTTGCTCAATCGTGCACAGCTTGGATTCGTTCATGTTGATGATCATCCTTGAATGATCAACCCAAACTCCACACCCGCCTAAACTACCCCGTCAGGCTCATTCCTCGTTGGAAATACGCCAGCCGCTCAGGCTCATACCACGTTGGACAAGGCTGCGGTTTGAAAACCAGTCCTGATCTTGCTACATTCGCCAACGGCGTGATGATCCGCTTTCTGGATTACAACGACGGCTACACCAGCACCGGTGAATCGGGGCATCCCAGCGACAGCATCGCGGCGGTGCTGACTGCCGCGGAAATCAACCAGCGTTCAGGCAAGGATGTGATTCTGGCCACCGTGCTGGCGTATGAAATGTTCTGCCGTATTTGTGATGAAGTGGATTTGAAGCCCATCGGCTATGACCATGTGACGGTGGGCGGCATGGCGAGCACGGTGGCGGCGGCGTGGTTGTTCGGTTTGAAGGGCAAGCAGTTCGAGCATTGTCTGCAACTGGGCATCGCGCCGAACAACGCGCTGTATCAAACCCGCATCGGCAATGTGTCGATGTGGAAGGGCTGCGCTTACGCGAATGCCTCGCGCAACGCGGTGTTCGCGGCGATGCTGGCGGCGCGCGGCATGACCGGGCCGTCGCCGATATTCGAGGGCGTGGGCGGTTATTTCAAGGCGGTGGCGCGCAAGACGTTTACGCTCGACACCTTGGGTGGCACGGGTAACAACGGGGGCGCGCCGTTCAAAATCATGGAGTGCCTTATTAAGCGTTTTCCGCTGGGTCAGTATTCGCAAACCGTGTGCGAGGCGGCGTTGCAGATGCGCGAGAAGGTCGCATCGCCCGATGATATCGCCGAGATTCAAATTGAAACCGTGACCACGGCCATCGTGCTGATGGCCGACACGCCCGAAAAATGGGAGCCGCCCAATCGCGAGACCGCCGATCACAGCATGCCGTATACCGTGGCGGTTGCCTTGATACACGGCGACGTGCAGGAAGAGCACTTCGACGACGCGCATGTGTTCGACCCGGCGATCCGCGCGCTGACGCGCAAGATCAAAATCAAACCTTCCGCCGAAGCCGACCAGCACATGCCGCACGCGATGCGTTGTTACTTCAAACTCATCACGAAATCGGGCGCAACTTTCAGCACCGTGGTCGATCATCACAAAGGGCATTGGAAGAATCCGATGAACAATGCGGAAATCGAAAAGAAATTTCGCACGCTGGCGAAAAAAGTGTTGCCGGATGAAAAAACAAATACCCTGCTGGCGCGCTTGTGGAATTTAGAGACCGTGGCGGATGCGGGCGAGATACTTCGATTAACGGTGGCGTAGGGCGCAATCGCCGCAGGCATTGCGCCAATCTGGGTATCGATAGGGCAAACGGCGCAATGCGCTTCGCTTCGATTGCGCGCGACGGTTTTACAGGAGGCAGTATGAACATAACTATTTGTTTTTATTCATTATTTTTTGCGGCGGCCATTTCCGCGTCAGTGCTTGCCGCCGACGCATACCCCACGCGCCCCATCCGCCTGTTGGTGCCGTTCGCGCCCGGCGGCGGCTCCGACACCACCGCGCGCATCCTCACGCCCAAGCTGCATGACGCGATGGGCCAGGCGTGGGTAGTCGATAACCGCGGTGGCGCCGGGGGTAATTTGGCGGCGGAAATCGTGGCGAAGGCGAATCCCGATGGATACACGTTGTTACTCGGCTTCAACACCATCCTCACGGTGAACCCCACGCTTTATAAACTGGGTTTCAGCATGGAAAAAGACCTCGCGCCGGTAACGATGCTGGCCACCGCGCAATACATCCTGGTGCTGCATCAAAGCGTGCCGGCGAACAATCTCAAGGAGTTCGTCGCGCTGGCGAAGCAAAAACCCGGCGCGTTTAATTTTTCATCCGGCGGCGCGGGCACGCCCCTGCATCTGGCGGCGGAATTGTTCAGCAAACGCGCGGGCATCAAAATGACGCACGTTCCCTACAAGGGCGGCGGTCCGGCGGCGGCCGCGTTGCTGGGGGGCGAGGTGCAAGTGTTGTTCGGCAGCATCGCGGCGTCGATGCAGCACGTGAAATCGGGCAGGCTGAAAGCCTTTGCCACCACGGGGCTGCGCCGCTCGAAAGTCGCGCCGGAATTGCCGACGATGGTGGAGCAGGGCTATCCCGGTTTCGACGTGGGTTCGTGGTATGCGTTTTTGACGCCCGCCAACACGCCCGCCGGCATCGTGCGCCGGCTGCGCGATGAATCGCTCAAAGTCATCGCCATGCCCGAGGTGCAGCAGTCGCTGTCGCGTCAGGGTCTGGAGCCGGAAACCAGCACGCCGCAGGAACTCGCCGCGCGCATCAAGTCCGAGACCGCGACGTGGGCGCAGGTGATTAAAGAGGCGGGGATCAAGGGGGAGTAATACCAATTCCATTTCTTTGGATAGATAATTATGTCGTTCTATCAGCCTTGTGAGAATGGAACATCATGAACGCGCCGAAGGCTTTGGGATTGCTGTCCACCGGATCCGCGCCTTGCGCGATGAATTTGTCGCGGGTTTCCGCGTGGCTCATGGCTTTCACCGATTCGCCTTGCAGCCGTTCGATCACGCGCCGCAGCGTGCCGGCAGGAGCGACCACGCCGTAATAGTTGACGACCTCGAAGCCTTTCAGGGTTTCATTCATCGCGGGCACGTTGGGCAGGAATGCGATGCGCTTGGGGCCGGTGGCAGCGAAGGCGTGACCCGTCGCGTAACGCATGGCGTGACGTAGCATTCTCTGCATTGCATCTCCTCCTATTGTAATTTCGCGGTAGGATAGCAAGACGAAATCTGAAAACCGCTGAGTGTTTATAGGGAAACTTCCATGAAAGACGCCTTGCATGTCGGCTTGATGGTGCCGGCCAACACCACCACCATGGAGCGCGAATTGCTCGCGTGGCTGCCCGCCGGGTCAACCTGCGACACGCAGCGCATCCCGCGCGGCAAGGGATTGCTCACCCAAGAGACTTTGCCCGACTACGTGGCGCAGGCGCTTGAAATGGCGAAAACGTTCAACCATCCGGCGGTGGATGTGGTGGCTTATGGCTGCACCGCGGCGGGTTTTATATCCGGCCCGGCGGGTGATGCGGCGCTGCAAAAAAACCTGGCGTCGATCATCGGCAAAAATGTGGTGACCACGGCGCGCTCCATGGTGGCGGCATGAGTTTTCACCACCTTTGATCTTGAGCCGGCGGCGCGCGTCACGTCAATTCAAGGGAGAACCCTGATGAAAATTATTGCCGGCTGGTGCTGTCTGCTGGCCTTGGCGCCGGCGCCCGCGGCAAGCGCGCAAGCGTGGCCCGCGCGTCCGGTGCGTATCATTACCGGGTTTTCCGCCGGCAGTGCGACGGACATGACCGCGCGTTTGATCGCGCCCAAACTGGCGGACATCTGGGGACAGCCGGTGGTGATCGAGAATCGTACCGGCGCCGGCAGTTCGATTGCGTCGGCGATGGCGGCGCAGGCCACGCCGGACGGCTACACGATACTGCTGATTTCGGCGGCGTTTGCGATTAACGCGGTGCTGCGATCCAATGCCGGATACCATCCGCTGCGCGATTTTTCCAGCGTGGCGCAGATCGGTTATTCCTCCGGCGTGCTGGTGGTGACGCCCACGCTGGGCGTCAAATCGATCAAGGAATTGATCGCGCTTGCACACGAGCGGCCGGGCAAGCTGCTGTATGGATCGGCGGGCGCGGGCAGCGGCATCCACTTTACCGCCGAGCGCTTCCGCTTGTCCGCCGGCATCAAGGCCACGCATGTCGCGTTTAAGGGCCAGCCCGAAATGCTGATTGAAATTCTCGCCGGGCGCGTGCATTACGGCGTGCCGGGGCTGGGGCCGTCGCTCGGCATGATCCGCGATGGGCGCCTTTTGGCGCTGGCGATGGTGATGCCGAAACGCTCGCCGCTACTGCCAGAGGTGCCCGCGATGATCGAGATTTTGCCGAACTTTCGCCGCGATGCGGCGCACGCGCTGATGGTGCCGGCGAAAACGCCGCGCCCCATTATCAATAAAATCAGCAAAGACCTCGCGCGTGTGCTCGCCTCGCCCGAGGCCAAAAAACAAATGGAGGCCATCGACTTTATCCCCGCGCCGAGCACGCCGGAGGAATTCGACAAGATATTGCGCGGCATGCTGGTGACGTTCGATGAAGTGGCGCGCGCGGCGGGGCTAAAGCAACCATGACCGCGCGGGCGCCGGCGCGGCTGGGTGCGCTGCTTGCGGTGGCCGCGACGACGGTGCAGGCGCAGCCCGTTGCGCCTGGCGCGGCGCCGGCATGGCCGGCCCGACCGATACGCATTATCGTCGCCACCTCGCCGCCCGGCGGCGCGGATATCGTGGCGCGCATTGTTGCGCCGGGGCTGACAGAGCGGCTTCGGCACCAATCCGCAAATGGGCATGGCGTTGCTGCTATACATGACCGGCACGCGCCTGTTTCACGTGCCGTATCGCGGCGGCGGCGAATCGATTATCGCGGTGGTGTCGGGGCATGTGCCGGTGACGGTGGCGTCGATGCTGGGGACGATTTCACAGGTGCGCGCGGGCCGCTTGCGCGCGCTGGGCGTCACCACCGCCGTGCGCGTGCCGGGCGCGCCGGAGATACCGACGATCGCCGAGGCGGGGGTGGCCGGTTACGAATCGGCGCAGTGGTACGGCCTGCTCGCGCCCACTGGCACCCCGCGCGACATCATCCTGCGGGTGAACCGGGAGACGGTGGCGATCCTGCGTGCGCCGGAGGTGACCGAACGCCTCGCCGCCGCCGGCAGTTTCGTGGTGGCGGGAACGCCCGATGCGTTCGGCGCGTTCATGCGCGCCGAGACCGAAAAGTGGGCGCAGGTGGCAAAGGCGGCGGGCATTAAGCCGGAGTGAACCGGAGTGAGCCGGCCCCGCCTCAAGTCGCGTGCCGCACGGCGCGCCCGCCATCTACCGTGAGTATGGTGCCGCTGATGTAAGACGCGCGCGCCGAGGCCAGATATAGCACGGAATCGGCGACTTCTTCGGGCTGCGCCAAGCGCCCGAACGGCGGGTCTTCAACCAGTTCAAGCCAGCGGTTTTTGTCGCCGAGTTCATTTTGCGCGCGTTTTTCAAGGCGCACGCGCAGGCGGTCTGTTTCGATCTGGCCGGGGTTGATGCCGACCACCCGCACTTGATGATCGACGCTTTCGCCGCCGAGGTTTTTGGTGAACGCCATCAGCGCCGCGTTGCCGGTGCCGCCGGCAATGTAATCCTGCCGCAGTCTTTCGCCCGCGACACCGATGACGTTGACGATCACACCGCGTTTGCGCGCGCACATGCCGCGATAAATCTCGCGCGTGAGATTGATGTAGCCGAACACCTTCAGTTCCCACGCGGCGCGCCAGCGCGCCTCGTCGATATCCAGCAAATGGCCGGAAGGAATGCCGCCCGCGTTGTTGACGAGGATATCCACCGCGCCGCAGCGCTTGGCCAGCGCCGTGATGTTGGCGCTGACGCTCAGATCGAGCGCGTGGCAGGTGATGTTCACCTTGCTCGTCGCCTGAATAGTCGCACGCGCGGCGTCGAGGTCCGCCGCCGTTCGCGCGGCCAGATGCAGATGGCAACCTTCGCGTGCGAAGGCCTGCGCCACGGCAAAGCCGATGCCGCGCGAGGCGCCGGTGACCAGCGCCGTGAGTCCGTTGAGTTCGAGATTCATGGGTGTTGTGTAAGTATTTGTTTATAAAGGATATTTTAAGTTGTTCCGCAGCGACGGTAAACCAAGTGTAACGCGCAAGCGTTGTGTCGTGACGCAATGGCTGCACCGGCTATTGCGGAATGTGTGGTGGTTCTTTATCGTTGCGCTGCTTTTTAACTTTTTAACTTTTTAACTTTTCAACTTTCCAATTGACCCGGAGGAATACAGTAATGAAACGTTCGCTACTCGCTGTTGCCGCATCGATGTTCCTGGCTTCGGCCGCCTTTGCGTATCAAGTTACCGGTCCGGTGCTTGAAGTGACCGATACCAAGATCGTGGTTGAAAAGGGCAAAGAAAAATGGGAGATCGCCCGAGACAAAGACACCAAAGGCGATAAAAACATCAAGAAGGGCGATAAAGTCACCGTGCAGTACACCATGACCGCCACCGATATCGATAACAAGTCCGGCAAAAAAGACGACAAGAAATCCGACAAGAAAGCCGAGGCCAAGAAAGACGATAAAAAAGCCGACGCCAAGAAGGAAGAGCCGAAGAAAGAAGAGGCCAAGAAAGACGACAAGAAAGATGACAAGGCAGCCGCGAAGAAATAACACCGCCACTGCCGCAACAAAGGGAAGGTCAATGACCTTCCCTTTTTTATGGCGCGGGCCGGATGCGCGCGCAAGCGTTGACCTGTATCATCACGCGATGGATTGTGCCGGGGCAGGGTAACAGTGAGCTTTTTCAGGGAAGTTGAATCCGTATGCGAATAAGCGCGCGTGGGATGGGGGCGTTGGCGTTGCTACTGTTGGCGGGCGTCGTTGTCTACGCCATGGCGTACCTTGCGACGCGCCCGAAGCCGGTGGCCGTTGACGTAATGATCGTCAAGCGCGAAGACGTGCAGACCAGCGTGGTTGCCAGCGGGCGCGTGCTCGCGCCGTCGCGGGTGGATGCGGGCGCCACGATTACGGGGCGCGTGCAAAAGGTGGCGGTGCGCGAAGGCGCGCGCGTCACCGAAGGCGAACTGCTGATCCAACTGGAGCAGGGCGAACTCGCGGCGGCGGTGGCGCAGGCGCGCGCCGCGCGCGAGCGTGCGCGTGCGCGCGTGGCGTCGGTGGCGAATCTGGCGTTGCCGGCGGCGCAAGAATCCCGGACGCAGGCCGAATCGAATGTCACGCTGGCGGAGCGCGAATACAAACGCGCGCGGGAGCTGCTGGCAAAGGGGTTCATCAGCCAGTCGCGCGTGGACGAAGCCGAGCGGCAGGTGCAGGTGGCGCGCAGCCAACTGGCGTCGGCAACAACGCAGGTAAGCGCGCAAGGCGCGCAAGGCGCCGAGGCGCGGCAGGCGCACGAGCAACTGGCCGAAGCCGAGGCTGCGCTGCAACTGGCGCGGGCGCGGCTGGCGCAAACGGAAATTCGCGCGCCCGCCGCGGGCGTGGTGCTCGAACGCCTGACCGAACCGGGCGACATCGCACAGCCCGCGCGGCGCATGATGGTGCTCGCGCTCGACGGCCCGGCGCGGCTGATTGTGCAGGTCGATGAAAAAAATCTGCCGCTGCTGCAAGCCGGCAGCAAGGCGCTGGCCGCCGCCGATGCGTTTCCGGGCGAGCGCTTTGAGGCGGTGATCGCTTATATATCGCCGGGGGTGGATGCCGCGCGCGGCAGTGTTGAACTGCGCTTTGATATCCCCGCGCCGCCTGCGTTTCTGAAATCAGACATGACGGTATCCGTCGATATCAGCGGGCCGCTGTTAAAGCAGATTGTGCTGGTACCCGCCGACAGCGTGCGGCAGTTGCAGTCGGACGCGCCGTACGTCGTGCTTGACCGCGAGGGCCTCGCCACCCGCGCGCCCGTGCGTATCGGCGTGCAGATGCAGGGCAAAGTGCCGATTGTCTCCGGCGTCGACGCGGGCGCGCGCGTGGTGCTCACGCGCGAGGTGGAGCCGGGCGCGCGGCTGCGCGAAAGAAAGTAACCGCATGGGCATCCTCGGCTTCGAGATCACCGTAGCGCTGCGCTTTCTGCGAGAAGGCCGCATGCAAACCGCGCTGATCGTGGGTGGCGCGGCGGTCGGCGTAGCGGTCATCTACTTCATCACGGCGGTGCTGGTGGGGGTGCAGGCCGATCTCATTGAGCGCGTTACCGGGGCGCAGCCGCATATCGTTTTAAAGCCGCCCGAGGAAACCGTCGCACCCTTGCTGGCCGCGCGCGCCGAAGCGCCGCGCCTGGCCAGCGTGCAGGCGCGCCCGCAGCGGCTGGTTACGCTCGACGGCTGGCCGGTGATTGCGCGGCAAATGGAAACCACGCCGGGCGTCACAGCGGTGGCGGCGGTGGCCAGCGGCGCGGCGCTGGCGATCAAGGGCGATGCCACGCGTTCCATCGTGTTGCTGGGCACCGATCTTGACCGCTATCAGCGCGTGGTGCGTCTCGACGATAAACTCACACAGGGCGTGCTGCGGCTGGAAGCTAACGACGCGTTGATCGGCATTGAACTCGCCAAAGACCTGGGCGCGGTGCTCGGCGACCGCTTTCGCGTGCAGTCGGGCGACGGGCGGAGCGAGGTGTTTCAGATTCGCGGTCTGCTCGACTTGGGCACGCGCGAGTTGAATCGCCGCTATGTTTACGTCAACCTGCGTCCCGCGCAAAGCCTGCTCAACATCACCGGGCGCGTCACCAACATCGATGCCGCGATCAACGACATCATGCGCGCCGAGCAGATCGCCGCGCGTTTGCGCGCGGCCACCGGCCAGCAGATCGAAAGCTGGATCCAAACCAACGCGCAGATGTTCAACGCCATTGGCAACCAGAACATCATGACGCTGCTCATCCGCTCGTTTGTCACCGCCGTGGTGGCGCTGGGCATCGCCAGCGTGCTGGTGGTGAGCGTGGTGCAAAAACGCAAGGAGATCGGCATCTTGCGCGCGGTGGGCGCCACGCGCGGGCAGATGCTGCGCGTGTTTTTGTGGCAGGGCGCGATGGTGGGCGCGAGCGGCGCGCTGATCGGCACGGCAATGGGCATGGGCTTGATTTCCATTTTCAGCCGCGTCCTGCGTACCGAAAGCGGCAAGGCGCTGTTTACGCTGGAGTTTGATTTGCGGCTGACGGGCATCGTGTTCGTGGTGGCGACCGTGCTGGGATTGATCGCGGCGGTGCTGCCCGCGCGCAATGCCGCGCGGCTGGACCCGGCGCAGGCGATCCGGGGCTAACGCATGAGCGAAGCCGCGGCACTGGTGGCGCTGGAAGGCGTGCGCAAAACCTACAACGAAGGGCTGCCCACGGCGGAGGAAGTGCTGCACGGCATCCATCTCGATATCCGCACGGGTGAATTCGCGGCGCTGATCGGGCCGTCGGGTTCCGGCAAGAGCACGCTGCTCAACATACTGGGGTTGCTTGAGCAGGGCTCCAGCGGCGTGTACCGCTTGGCGGGCCACGATGTCGCCACGCTCGACGACGATGCGCGCACCCGCGCGCGGCATGCCACGCTGGGGTTCATTTTTCAGTTTCACCACCTGCTGCCGGCGTTCAGCGCGATTGAAAACGTGATGCTGCCGGCGCTGATCGGCGGTGATTCGCCGGACAAAAAATCGCGCGACCGCGCCGCGTGGCTGCTCGACGCCGTGGGCCTCAAGGACGCGCACCGCAAAAAACCGGCGGAACTCTCCGGCGGCATGCAACAGCGCGTGGCCATCGCGCGCGCGCTGGTGCGCGCGCCGCGACTGGTGTTGGCGGATGAGCCGACCGGCAATCTCGATACGGACACCAGCGACAGCATTTTTGAACTGATGCGGCAATTCAACCGCGAGCAGGGCACCGCGTTTCTGGTGGTGACGCATGATACGCGGCTCGCGGCGCGGTGTGACCGGATCGTCGAACTGGTGGATGGGCGGATCGCGGGGGACCGACGGAATTGGCCGGCCAGGTGAGCGGTTTATCCGTGCGGGGTTACGGTCGATGGGCGATGCTTCGCATTCATTTATCAGCGTCATCAAATATAATGCAAAGTAATGTAAAAAAAGTGACCGCATGGAATGACGAAGACGTTGAGTGAGTCGAGGCGCCCCACGAGTCGCGCGGTGTCTGCGTGGCATGCGGGCGCCGACATCTCAAGCAACGCCTGCGGGCTGAAATGATCCGATGACTGAATTCCACATGCGCGAGGCGCTTGCGCTCGCTCGCCAGGCGGGCGCCGCCGGCGAAGTCCCCGTCGGCGCGGTGGTCGTAAAAGACGGCCAAATCATCGGTCGCGGTTACAACCAGCCGATTCTGCGGCATGACCCGACGGCGCACGCCGAGGTGATGGCGCTGCGCGATGCGGCGCAGCATCTGGGCAACTATCGGTTGACGAATTGCGAGCTTTACGTGACGCTGGAGCCTTGTTGCATGTGCGTGGGGGCGATGATGCATGCGCGGATTGCGCGCGTGGTGTTTGGCGCGGCCGACCCCAAGACTGGGGCTTGCGGCAGTGTCGTCGATTTATTTTCCGAGGCGCGGCTGAATCATCATGCCGAGGTGTGCGGCGGGTTGCTGGCCGAGGAATCGAGCCTGTTGCTGAAAGAATTTTTCGCCTTGCGGCGCCGTAAAAATGAATAGAATTGAAGTGGATATTTCATCTCAAGTACTTGTTTTTTATGATGAAAATACAAATAAATCTACGCGATATTCCATTTCTGCCGCGCGCAATGGTGCGGGAGAGTTAAGCGGTAGCAACTGCACGCCGCGCGGCAAACACATAGTTCGCGCCAAAATTGGCGCGGGTTGTCCGATAAACACGGTGTTTGTTGGTCGCCGTCCCACCGGTGAGATTTACAGCCCTGAATTAAAAGAGAAATTTCCAGGCCGGGACTGGATTCTGGCGCGCATTCTGTGGCTTTCCGGCTGCGAGGTCGGATTTAACCGGCTGGGCAGCGTGGATACCATGCGACGCTATATTTACATCCACTCCACGCCGGATTCCGTGCCGATGGGCATCCCCGTATCGCACGGCTGCATTTTGATGCGCGGGACGGACATGATCGAACTGTTTGACCGTGTTGCGGCGGGAACTGCGGTAAACATTGTTTAAAGCAAATAATTGAGTGGTTTGAGTGGCTTGAGTGATATACGCCGCGCGCCTTGGGCGAACGTTCAAGGTTGCAGCCTCTAATGGCAGGAATGGCCTGATTTCCGTTGTGCAGCATTTTTCATTTGTGCAGCGCAGAAAAATCCGCTAAATTGTGCGCTGCAACCAAGAACATAACGAATCCAAGGACAAATAATGCGGCTGAAGGACAAGGTAGCAATCATTACCGGCGCGGGGCGCGGTATCGGGCAGGCCACGGCGCTTAAATTCGCGCGCGAAGGTGCCAAAGTCGTGGTGTGTGATCTGACGCGGGAGAGCCTTACCGAAACGCTCGCGCTGTGCGAACAGGCCGGCGCACAGACGCTGGGATGCGCCGCCAACGTGACCGACATGAAATCATTACATGCGATGGTGGCCGCCACGCTGGCAAAATTCGGGCGCATTGATTGCTTGGTCAATAACGCCGGCATCGTCGCCGACGCGCAAATGAAGAACATGACCGACGATCAGTTCGACAAGGTGATCGCCGTCAACCTGAAAGGCGTGTTCAATGCCACCAAGGCGGTGGTCGATACCATGCTGGCGCAGCAATCGGGCGTGATTCTGAATTCGTCGTCGATCGTGGGCTTGTACGGCAATTTCGGTCAGACCAATTACGCCGCCGCTAAATTCGGCGTGATCGGCATGGCCAAGACTTGGGCGCGCGAGCTGGGCCGCAAAGGCATCCGCTCCAACGCGGTATGTCCGGGGTTCATTTCCACCAGCATTCTCGCGACCATTCCCGAGAAAGTCATCAAGGCGCTTGAAGACAAAGTGCCGATGGGGCGCCTGGGCAAACCCGAAGACGTGGCGAATACCTTCGCGTTTCTCGCCTCGGATGACGCCTGCTACATTAACGGCGCGGTGATCGAGGTCAGCGGCGGGCTGGTGATTTAGCGGGTTTTTGAAGAGACCGCACAGGGGCTTACGGCTTGCGGTCTGGCACCATCAGGGCAATTAACCGTGGTAAAAAAATTCCTACCGCGGCAATGTGCGAATCTTTGCGGTATCCGGCGAGAACATCACGCCGCGTTCGGTGATTAAGGCAGTCACCAACTCCGCCGGCGTTACATCAAACACCGGGTTTCTGACCGCCACGCCTTGCGGCGCCCACTGGGTGTCGCCGTAGCCGGTGACTTCCGCGGCGGCGCGTTCTTCAAGCGGAATATCGTCGCCCGATGCGGCGGCAGGATCGATGGTCGATAGCGGCGCGGCCACATAAAACGGGATGCCGTGGCGCCGCGCCAGCACCGCCACGCCGTAGGTGCCGATTTTATTGGCTACATCACCGTTGGCGGCCACGCGATCCGCACCGACGATCACGGCATCGATTTCGCCCTGCCGCATCAATAGCGCGGCAGCGTTGTCGGCGATCAGCGTCACTGGAATATTGTCCTGCATCAACTCCCACGCGGTAAGCCGCGCGCCTTGCAAAAAGGGCCGCGTCTCGTCGGCATAGACATGAATTCTCTTGCCTGCTTCGACGGCCGAGCGGATCACGCCCAGCGCCGTGCCGTGCCCGGCGGTGGCGAGCGCGCCGGCGTTGCAGTGCGTGAGCACGTGCGCGTTGTCGTGAAGCAGCGTCGCGCCGTGGGCGCCGAGGGCGCGGTTCAGGCGCACGTCTTCCTCGGTGATGGCGTGGGCTTCGGCCAGCAGCGCGGCGGCCAGCAAGACGGCGGCCACGTTCGCGGCGTGCAGCGCATTGAGTTTGGCGCGCATGCGATCCAGCGCCCAGAATAGATTCACCGCCGTCGGGCGGCTCGCGGCGAGCAGCGCAAAACCTTGTTCCATGCCCGAAGCAAAAACATCACGCGGTTGCCCGCGCAAGCGCAGCGCTTCCAACGCCACGCCATACGCCGCCGCGCAGCCGATGGCCGGCGCGCCGCGCACCACCATGATCTTGATGCCCTCGGCCACGGCGGCAGCGCAGTCGTAACGCCGGTACTCAACCCGTGCCGGCAGCAGGCGCTGATCGAGCATTTCCAGTGCGCCGTCGATGTAACGTAACGTGTTGTATTTAATCATTATTTTGTTCAATCCGTGCGGCGAATCCACCGTATTCAAATTCCGCCTGTGCGATGGCCGCGGGCGGCGCGCTGCGATAACGGCCGTGCGCGCTGGCGCGGGTAATCACGGCGATGTCGTGCCGGTACATTTCAGCAGCGATCCGCGCGTTGCGCTCACTCGTGCCGAACGCGCACACGCCGAAGGCCGGGTCGAGCACGATGCGCGGCGCGGCATCCATCAGCGCGGCGGCGGCCTTGCCCAGATGGGTGTCGAGATAGTCGCGATAGCGTGCCGCATATGCATGCACGTCACGCCCGATCAGCGGCACGCGCCTGGTATATACCGCGTGCTGCGGCGTGGCCGGGCCTTGTTGCGAGATGTCGGCGAGATCGCTGCGTTGCGCGTAGGCCATGCATTGCGCGTCATCCATCACGCACAGCGCGAGCGGCGCCCCGGCCGCGGCGTTGATGTCCGCGTGCAGGGCGGCCAGCGCCGCCGGGTCGGGGCGCGCTGGGGCGGGCGTGGCGGGCGTGAGGTTCCACGCGCCGCGCGCGGCCAGATAATCTTCGGCGCGGGTCGCCAACTCGATCATGTTTTCGTACGCGCCGCGCGCATCGTCGCCGAACGCGACCACGCCATGAAAGGCGAGGACCAGGCCGATGGTGTTCGCGGTGCGGCGCGCGTGAAACACCTCCATGCAGGCGCGCGCGAGCGCATGGCCCGAATGATGGTACGGCACCAGCGGCGCACGGTCGCCGTAGACCGCGCCATGCACCGCATCGAGGGCGGCGACGTTCATCGCCGCCAACACCGCGTCGGCGTGGGTGTGCTCGACGTAGCGAAACGGCAGTCCCGCATGCAGCAGCGTTTCGATGGACGGGCGCGGCGCCGGGCGGCGCGCCAGGCAGGCATCCAGCGCGCGCATCATCGCGGCGTTGTCGATGTCCGTTTGATATAGCACCTGCATGACGCCCTCCAGTCGCAGGGGCGTGAAGTCGTTTTCATTGACCGCGGCCAGATCGCTGCCGGTGCCCTTGACGTGCAGCACGCGCGCGCCGCCGTCGCCCAGTTTGACGGAGGTATTGCCGCCGCCGTGCAGCACCAGCGAGGTGTCGCCGCCGAGCAGCCGCGCGCTGTAGGCGCGCAGCGCGAGTTCGCTGCCGCAGTGCGCGGCATCGGCATCATTCCACAGGCTTTTCATGCGCTGATTATAATCGGCGTCATGAGCCGCACTCCATTATTCACAGTCCGCCGCGCGCAGTGGCAGGCCGACGGCGCGCTGCTGTCCGCGATCCGCCGCGCGGTGTTCGTGGTCGAGCAGCGCGTGCCGGAAGAAGAGGAATGGGACGACCGGGACGCGGTGAGCCGGCATGTCATCGCGCTGGCGGCGGACGGCAGCGCCATCGGCACCGGGCGGCTGTTGCCCAATGGACACATCGGACGCATGGCGGTCATCCGCCCCTGGCGCGAGCGCGGTGTCGGCAGCGCGCTGCTGACCACGCTGATTGCGATGGCGCGCGAGGCCGGGTTCGTCGAAACGCAGCTACACGCGCAGACGCATGCGCTGGCGTTCTACCGCAAGCACGGCTACACGCCGTTTGGCGACGAATTCACGGAGGCGGGCATCCCGCATGTGGCGATGCGTTTGCGGCTCAAACCGTAAGCTGGAATTGCCGCGTGACTTCGCCGGCAAGTTGGAATTGCCGCGTAACTTCTCCGGCAAGTGCGCCGCGCGGGCCGAAGCGGCGCTCGGCATAAGTCACGCCGCCGTCGCGCCGGACAATAATGACCGTGCTGGCGCGCGTGCCGTAGCGATCATCCGCCGCGATGAATTTGGGGCCGAGCGCCTTTTCGCGCTGGATGCCGACGCCGGTATCGGGCAGCGCGTTATCCGCAGCGACACTGCGATCCGCCAGCATCGCAAACAGTTTTTCCGGCAGGTCGGGTGCGTTGTCGGCCAACAGCAGGCCGAGTTCGTGTTTGCCGCTGGTGACTTTGGGCCACGGTGTATCGAGTAGATGATTGCTCAGGCCATGCACGCCGGGGGCGATGGGCTGCACGCCGTTGCCGTGATTGGACAGAAACCACAGCGCGTTCAGATCGCCCGCCAGCACGCCGAAACCGGCGTACTGCGTTTTTCGCGCGGCCACGGTTTGCAGGTACGATTTCGCGTCCTGCGCGCCGGTGAGATAGCCGCCCGTCAGTTCGCCGCGCGAACGCGGAGCCGTGCCCTTGGGGACACCATCGCGAAAATTGGTCACGGCGGCAAAGCGTCCGTCCAGCGTCAGGCCCATCCATGTGCCGCCCAACTCGAGATCGCGCCCGCCATACAACCGCGGATGATCCCGCCAGAACGCGGCGGGCGCGCTGGGGCGCGCGTAGGCTTCATCGCGGTTCGCGGCAACCACCAGCGGGTATGCCGCATGGGCTTTAAATGCAAATAAAATCAAACACATGGCGCTATTTAACGGTATAAGGCAGTGGCAAAATTTGCAGCCGCGGCCCCGTCGGTGATTGGCTATGCACATCGGCATCGGCGGCGGTATCGGCGTTGCCATTGTTGCCGGCGAGGCTGCTGGTTTGCACCACCGCCAGAACCTCATGGTTGTCCGAAGCCGTGCTGATCGCCGATACGATCATGCCGCTCGACTGATCGCCAAACGCGGCGCTGTAGAGCTTGTCACCGGCGGCGGGCGCGTCGTTTGCAACCAGCCGTGCGCGCACCATGCGCTGCTTGAGTTTGCCGAGGTAGTGCATGCGTGCGACGATTTCCTGGCCGGGGTAACAACCCTTGTCGAAACTGACCGCGCCGATGCAATCGAAATTCACTGTCTGCGGCACGAATTGCTCTTGCGTTGCGGCGACCACCGACGGGATGCCCGCTTCAATGTCGAGCGCATCCCACAGCGTGCGGTCAGCGGCGGCGCCCGCAGTGGTGAGCGCCGCCTCGATTCCGCCCGCCGCGGACAGCGGCGCCGCGATGAGATAACGGTTCACCGGCAGCTTGAGCATTGATACACCATCTGCATGCAGCACGTCGTGAACCGCAGCGGGCGCGGCGGCGATCGCAGCGATCTCAGCGATCGCGGCGATCTTAGCGACAGCGGATGCTGCGCCCGCGCCCGTCACGCCGAATAAAACCTGCTCCGCGGACACATCCGCGGTTTTAACCTTGGCGCGCAAAATGTACATTGACAGGCGCTTGCGTAGCGGCTCGCATAACTCACGCGGCAGCATCATGAACACCGCGTCCTCGCGCCGCCACAACAGCAGGCAGGCCAGCAGCCTGCCCTTGGCGGTGCAATAACCGGAATACTGACTGCGCGAGGCGGTCAGCGTCTGTAAATTGCTGGTGAGCTGGCTTTGCAGGAACGATTGCGTGTCAGGTCCGTCAAAACGCAGCAGGCCCGATTGTGTAATCCTGCACCAGCGGAGATCGGTAGTCACGGTCGGAAGCGAATGCCCAGAATTGAAGTGCGCGCATTGTAGCCGAGCATTTGGCGGCGGCGGGTGGATATAAAAAGTTACCATTAAAACAGATAGTTATGTAGTATGTTGCAGCAGGAAAGCAAGCCACGCCGCTGGCGTATGATGCCGTGGTGGCGAAGTGTAAAGTGTACTGACAGGAGAGCGGATGCACATGTTCAAACGCGGGTTGCTGTGGTGTGCGCTGATGAGCCCATGGGGCGCCCATGCCGGCGTGGCGGAGGGCGTGGATGCGTTCGAGCGCTCACGCTTTGCCGAGGCGCGCAAGGAGTTGGCCGGGCCGGCGGAAGAAGGCGACGCGCAGGCGATGACCTACATGGGCGAAATGCTGATGCGCGGGCAGGGCGGGGCGCGCGACGAACTGAAGGCGCGCGACTACATCACCCGCGCGCACGCGGCAGGCAACCACCGCGCCACCTATACGCTGGGCATCATGCACCTGGCCGGCAATCTGGTCGCGCGCGACGCGGACAAAGGCGCTGAATTCGTGCGCGCGGCGGCGGACAAGGGCGTGCCGGCGGCGCAAAGCATGGTCGGCTCATGGCTGGCGAGCGGCACGCAAGGTTATGCGAAGGACGAGGCGGGCGCATTGGCGTGGCTCAAACTCGCCGCCGAGCAGAAAGACGCCGCCGCGATGGGATGGATCGGCGTGTTTGCCGAATCCGGGCAGGCTGGTATCACGCAGGACAATCTGGTGGCGCTCGACTGGTACAAGAAGTCCGGTGAACTCGGCAACGCCTCGGGCATGACCGCCGCCGGGCGCATGTACGCGCTGGGGCGCGGCGTCAGCGCGGACGGCGCCGAGGCGCTGCGCTGGTTGCGGCGCGCCGCGGCGGCCAATCACCATGATTCGTTTAACTGGATCGGCAGCGTGTATGAATTCGGTAGCGGCGGCATCGCGAAAAATCCCGTGTTGGGCTATGCATGGTACGCTGCCGTGCCCGCCAATGCGAACGCGCGCGTGCAGAAGACCGCCGCCGACAGCAAAGAGCGTATGGCGAAAACGTTGGCCGCCGCCGAAGTGCAGGAAGCCGAAAAGCAGTCGAAATCCGTGGTGCAGGCCAATATGGCCGGCGTCATCACCGCGCAAATTGCAGGCAGGTCCAGCGCGCCGCGCACCGGCGTGTACGGCAGTGGTGTGGTGGTAAGCGACAGCGGCGATATCGTCACCAATGAGCATGTCATCAACAATTGCGCGCGCATACGCATTCAACCGCTGGGCACGCCGGTCAAACTGGTGGCGAAAGACGCGCGCAATGACCTCGCGCTGCTGCGGGCGGACAATGCCGCGCTGCCGCCCGCGCGCCTGCGAACCGGGCGTAATGTCAGGCTCGGCGACGACATCGTTGCCATCGGCTACCCGTTAAAGGGCGTGCTCTCGTCCGGCGCGGTGGTCACCACCGGCATCGTCAATGCGATGACGGGATTGAACGACGACACCTCGGCATTCCAGATTTCAGCCACCGTGCAGCCGGGCTCGAGCGGCGGGCCGATTTTTGATCGCGGCGGCAATCTGGTGGGTATCGTGCGCGCGCGTTTGTTGTCTACCGCACCCAACAATCCGCAAAACGTGAACTTCGGCATCAGCCTCGCCACCGTCAGCAATTTTCTGGATTCGCATTCGGTCAGCTACCCGACCGGGCAAGCCGCGGCAAAACCGGCGGACACCGCCGATCTGGTGGAGCGCGCGCGAAAATCGACAGTGCAGATCGAGTGTTACTGAAGCGCTAACTTATGCGCTAAATTCTTGTGACTATCCAGGTTAGGGCTATGGCACACGATGGCATGCACATCGCGTCGCTCCGTACGTTCGTTGAGCGGGGGTGATTACCAGATTACGCGGCAGACCAACGATGTGGTTGTTGTCATCAAGACGACACTCAAATCCGAAGCGAAACGCGCCAAAATTCCCGCGCTTGAAGACTTGCTGGCTTATGTGCGCGCCTGCTACCGGCTCACGCAGACGACGTTGCTCGCACCCGACCGCGCGCGCCAGCCCGCCGAAGCGCGTGCGCTGGTGTGTTGGCTGGCGATCAAGACGCAGGCGGCATCGCTCACGACGCCTGCGAACGCCTTCAAACGGGATATTTCGACACTCAGTCATGCTGCCTCCCGCCTCGATGCGCGTTCGCGCGCGGATTCCGTGGTGGCCGATATGC
>JANPOH010000360.1:0-6746 GCA_031427895.1 Betaproteobacteria bacterium | reverse complement strand
CTTCCACCCTGCCGAAGAAATTGCGCCCCATCCAGTCCGCGCTCGACAGGTAGACGTTTTCTTCGTCATCGTTAAGAAAGTAGAACACTCGCGAGTGCTCAAGAAAACGCCCGATGATCGATCTGACGCGAATGTTGTCCGAGATGCCCGCGACATTGGGCCGCAACGCGCAGACTCCGCGCACGATGAGGTCGATCTGCACGCCGGCGGCGGATGCTTCATGCAGCGCGGCGCTCACCTCGGGTTCAAGCAGGGCATTCATTTTCGCAATGATGGCCGCCTTGCGGCCCGCCTTCGCATGTGAGGTCTCGGTGCGTATGGCTTCCAGCATCTGTCCGTGCAAGGTAAACGGCGCCTGCCGCGGATGACAGCGGCGCGCAAGGCACAGACAGCGCGTGGCCGTCGCCCGCACGGCAGGCCGCAAATTAACCCTGTTTTAGCGTAAGCAAAAACATGTTTATAATCAAACGCTTATAATAGTTCTATTGCAGAACGCCAGTTCAACGGGACGCGCCGACATGACCACGTTAAGACATGGCCACGTTAACCCCCCGCGCGTTACCGCATGATGACGGGTTCAAACATTCCGCCCGCCGCGTTGCGAACCGCGGTTGTCATTTCCGCCCCACGCGCAGGTTTCTCGTTGCAATCAGCACCTCGCGAAGGAAGCAGGCAAAGGCGCCGATAAACGCCACCATGGCCAGAACAAAAAGCGCTGCCACCAGCATGGATAAATCCAGGCCAAGCAAATCGCTCGTGAAAAGAGACACGATCACCATGCAAATCAGCATGCCCGCGCAGATACCCAGTGAAATCGCGCTGTCGATGACGCGCGATCTGTGAGACAGCGCTTTCAGCTCGGATTGCACTTCGCGTTCGTGATGTTCATCCGTGAAGCTCAGGCGATCCTCCAGTACACGCGCCCGATCCACGATTCGCGACAGGCGTCCGGTAAACACCGTAAGCATGACCCCCACGCCCGAAAGCAGAAATACGGGGGCCACGGCTATCTGGATAACGTGTCCAATGCTGTTCATGACGAATGCTCAAGTCAACACACCTCGGGACCGAGGCGCTCAGGTACCGGACTGTACTGACTGCACATTACTGTTCGATGAAATCTCGTTATCAGCGTGATCATCGCGCTGCCCGATGGCGGCGCGGCCCGCTGGATGCGCGCGCGCAGGTAACGACAACGCTTGCGACAACCCTACGGTCGGATGTTCGCCATCCGGTTACGGACGGATGCTGGATTTGCGTATCACCGGCAGCCACTTCGCTTCTTCGTCGCGAATAAACTTCGCGTAGTCAGCCGCGGATGTCGGCGTGGCTTCGATGCCGCGATCCTTGAGTTGCTGGATGATGTCCGGCGATTTCAGCACCGCCACCAGTTCTTTATTCAGGCGTTCGATGATGTGCGCGGGGGTTTTCGCCGGGGCGTGCAGGCCGTACCAGTTGATCGCTGCGTAACCCTTGACGCCGGCTTCGGCGATGGTGGGCACGTCGGGCACGGCTTCGGCGCGGCGTGTGCTGGTGACGGCGATGCCGCGCACCTTGCCCGACTGCACATGCGGCACGCCGGTGGAGATCACGGCGAAGAACGAGGGTAGTTGTCCGCCCAGCAAATCCGTGATTGCCGGGCCGCCGCCTTTATAGGGCACATGCGTTAGCTGCACGCCGGTCATCGATTCGAGCAGCGAGGCGGCGAGGTGTCCGGGGCTGCCGATGCCGGAGGTGGCGTATTGCATCGCGCCGGGCTTGGCTTTTGCGAGGTTCAGGTATTCATTGAGGTTTTTCGCCGCGACGGCGGGGTGCGTGAGGATAATGTTTTGCAGCGACACCATCAGCCCGATGGGCGTGAAATCCTTGTGCGGGTCGAACGGCACTTTCTGGATTGCCGGGCTGACGATGAGCAGCCCGATGTGACCAAGGCCGACAGTGTGGCCGTCGGGTTCGGCGTGCTTTAACAGCTCCAGCGAGATAATGCCGTTCGCACCGGCGCGATTATCGATGACGACTTGCTTACCGAGCGCGGCGGTTAACTTCGGTTGCAGTATGCGCCCGACCAGATCGGTGGCGCCGCCGGGCGGATTGCCGACAATGAAGCGTATCGATTTCGCGGGGGACCACTCAGCGGCGTTAGCCGCGGCGGTAATCAATGCGGCGTGTGCCGCCGCGGTAATCCATGCGGCAAGGCCAAGGGTTCGTATCGGTTTCATGGCTACTCCACCTTCGCGCCGGATTCTTTAACCACCTTCGCCCAGCGCGCCACTTCCGCGCGCACGTGTGCGCTGAATTCATCGGGCGTGGTTGCCATCGGATCAAAGCCGTTGGCGATGAGCCGCTCGCGCAGGTCGGGCGTCAGGGTTTTTACCGTGGCGCGGTGCAGCGTGGCGATGACGGGTTTGGGTGTTGCCGCCGGCACGGCCAAGCCAAACCACGAGGTCACGTCGAAATCGGTCATGCCGGATTCGATCATCGTCGGCACGCTGGGCGCGCTTACCGCGCGGGCGCGCGAGGTGACGGCCAGTGCGCGCAGTTTGCCGCCTTGCGTGTGCGGTAGCACGGTCGGCAGATTGGCAAACGTAAGCTGAATTTTGCCGCCGAGAAGATCGGGCAGTGACGGGCCGAAACCCTTGTACGGAATATGCACAATCGACAGCCCCGCGCGCAGCTTGAACAACTCCATCGACAGATGATCGGATGAACCCGCGCCAGGGGTCGAGAAATTAAACTGGCCCGGTTTCGACTTGACCAGCGCAATCAGCTCCTTCACCGAATTCGCCGCCAGCGCGGGGTTGACCACCAGCATGTTGGGCACGCTCGCGATTTGCGTCACGCCCGCGAAATCGCGCACCGGGTCGTACGGTATTTTGGAATACATCGCGAAATTGATCGCCAGCGTGCCGATGCCTCCGACCAGCACGGTGTAGCCGTCGGCCTGCGCCTTGGCGGCGATGTCGGTACCGATGCCGCCGTTGGCGCCGCCGCGATTGTCGATCACGATCGGCTGGCCGAGATTTTCAGACAGCCTCGGCATCACCAGCCGCGCCACGATATCGGTGCCGCCGCCGGGCGGAAACGGCACCACCATGCGCACGGGGCGATTCGGGTAATTCGTGGTTTGCACGGCGGCTGCCATTGGCGGGGCGATCAGCGCAGTGGCGCAAACCGCATTGAAGAATACGGCGTGTGTGGATTTCATTTCTGCTCCCCAAAAAGGTGCGCCAGTATCCGTGCGCGGTTGCGCGGGTGTCAATGTGTTGTGTGGTGAATGACAAAATTATCATAACTATTTGTTTTTAAACAGTAATTTATATGATGCAATGAGCGCGGCGTGTGGAGTGCTGCGTGCAATGTGTGATGCACCGAGAGGCCTGATCGACCGCTTTGACCGGGATGACTTCCACCGCGCCGCGCGCTACAGTCCGCGTTTGCATCGAGGCAACGCCGTTGCAAATATTAACTGCTGCATCTTGAGGTAAGGAACGGGCATGAACCAGGCGGAATTGTTTAACAACGATCATCCATTGCAAATCGCGGATCAGGGCGCATTCCATGTCGGCGGACGCTACGTTGACAGCGCCGGCGGACGCACCATGGCGGGGCAAATGTTCGTGCAATACCAAATCCCCGCGCGCAAAACGCAGCCCTATCCGGTGGTGATGATGCACGGCGGCGGGCAGACCGGCGTGAATTTTCTCGGCACGCCGGATGGCCGGCGCGGTTGGGCGGATTATTTCGTCGCCAATGGCTACGCCGTGTATGTGGTCGATCAACCGGGACGCGGGCGTTCCGGCTACTTCGGCGGCGTGTATGGCGCATCGGCGCAACGCGGCGCGGCGCCCGTGGCGGAGCGGTTCACCGCGCCGGAGCGCGCGAAGCCGTGGCCGCAGGCGGTGTTGCACACGCAGTGGGTGGGCAGCGGTATCGAAGGCGATGCGGTGTTCGATCAGTTTTACGCCTCGCAGGTCGAAAGCATGAACGACGTCGGCGCGGGCGAGCAGATGATGCGTGACGCGGGCCGCGCGCTGCTGGATAAAATCGGCCCGGCGATTCTGCTCACGCACTCGCAGGCGGGGCCGTTCGGCTGGACCATCGCCGACGCGCGCCCGGCATTGGTTAAGGCCATCCTCGCGATTGAACCGAACGGCGCACCCGTCCACGAAATAAAATTTACCGGCGCACCGCATTATTTCGAAGACGACAAAATAACGCGCCCGTGGGGCATCACGCGCAATGCGCTCACTTTCGCGCCGCCCGCCGCGCGCGCGGAAGACATGCGCTTCGTGCGGCAGGACCGGCCCGACAGCGAAGGCCTCGCGCGCTGCTGGCTGCAAGCCGAACCGGCGCGGCAATTGCCCAACCTGCAAGGCATCGCGATTTTGATCGTCACCGCCGAAGCCTCCTATCACGCGCCGTACGATCACGGCACCTCGCTGTTTTTAAAGCAGGCGGGTGTTGAACACGCCTTCGTGCGGCTGGCCGATGTGGGCATACGCGGCAACGGACACATGATGATGCTGGAGAAAAATAATCTGGACATAGCGCGCGACCTGGATACCTGGGTGCGGGAGAAACTGCAATGATGCATCGGTACTTATGCATGGCGGCAATCGCCGTGGCGCCAACGCTGGCAGCGGCGCAATCCACGACAACAGGCGCGGGGCAAACCTTCCCCAACAAGCCGGTGCGCTTGATCGTGCCCGCATCCCCCGGCGGTGGCCTCGACATCATGGCGCGGATGCTGGGGCAGGCCATGTTCCCGGCGTGGGGGCAGGCGGTGGTGGTGGACAACCGCCCCGGCGCCGGCGTGATGCTGGGCGTGGAAGTGGCCGCGAAAGCCGCGCCTGACGGTTACACGGTGCTGGTGGTCAACGCCAACCTCGCCTCCAACGCGGTGATGCAACAAAAGACCGGCGTGGTCAACGAACTGTCCGCCGTGAGCATGCTGGCCACCTTGCCTAACGCGCTGTCGGTGCCCGCGGCATCGCCCGCCAAAACCACCAGTGAATTCATCGCGCTCGCCAAAACAGCGAAATTGACCTTCGGCACCGCGGGTACAGGCACCCTCGGGCACGTCTTCGGCGAAATGCTCAAGCTCGCCGTCGGCGCGGACATGGTGCATGTGCCTTACAAAGGCGGCGGCCCCGTGATGGCGGCATTGATCGGCGCACAAGTGAACGCGGCGGTCGTCAGCGTGGCCTCTACCGTGCCGCACCTGAAAGCGGGGCGCGTGCGCCTGCTGGCGGTCACCGGCAAAAAGCGCGCAAGCGTCGCGCCGGAAATCCCCACCTTCGCCGAAACCGTGCCGGGGCTGGAGCTGGATGGCTGGATTGGATTGCTGGTACCTCGGGGCACGCCGCGCGCGGTGGTGGCGACGCTGAACGCCTCCGCGCATAAGGTGATAGAAACAGCGGACATGCGCCAGCGGCTCGCCGTGCAAGGCTACGACGTGCAGACCAGCACGCCGGAAGAATTCAGCGCGCTCATTCGCGCGGAGCTTGCAAAATACGCCAAGGTGATACGCGAGGCGAACATACGTGAGTAGTTTGGAGCGCCCCTGAGCCGGCGCAAAACCCGATACCCAAGTATCGATACTTTGGTATCGATGATCTTGTTGATGGCGGCGCAGGCAATGACAACCTGCTCGGCGGATTGGGTGCGGACCTCCTCCATGGCGGGGCGGGCAATGATCTGATTGGACCCAACGATCAGTCCCGCAACGGCGTTTCCAGTGGCGGGGCAGGCGACATCATCTTCGGGGACGGATTCAACCTCGTAGGCGGCATCGTAGGATGTGGTGAGCTGCGCGAACCGCATCGGTCGCGTGACCTGTGCGCCAACCTCCAAGGCTTTAGTCTGCACGCGGGCGTGCGCTGTGACGCCGATGATCGCCAAGGCATCGAACCACTGTGCCGTTACATCACGCGCCCGGCGATAGCCAACGAACGCTTGAGCGTCAACCGCGAAGGCAACGCCGTCCTCAAGCTCAAGACGCCGTGGCGCAACGGCACAACCCACATCGTGTTGACGCCGATGGAATTCATGCAACGGCTGGCGGCGCTGGTACCCAGGCCGCGGCTGCACCTGATACGGTTTCACGGGGTGCTGGCGCCGAATGCGAAGCTGCGATCGAAGGTCGTGCCCGTGCCGCCACCACAAAAAACAGCGGGCGAGGGGGATTGCGAACATGCGCACAGCAAACCCGTGCACATGACGTGGGCACGGTTGCTTAAGCGTGTGTTCGACATTGACATTGAGCAATGCGCGTGCGGCGGCAAGCTGAAACTGATTGCCGTGATTGAAGAGCCGGTGGTGATTGAGAAAATACTGACGCATCTGGGGTTGGCGGCGCAGCCGCCGCCGCGAACACCAGCCCGGCGGCGGGTGGATTTGTTGGAGTGGGCTTATTGAGGAAATCGGACGAGGGTTTTACCGGGCCGGGGGAGCGGTTTGGGCTGCGCGAATGTCAGGCCAAAGATATTCTACTAAATCAAGGTGTTAATGAGGTTTTATGATGAACGTTTTGTGGGGTTTGTGGGTTGGGTCGCGGCTTTTGCGGATGTGGCTTAATTGACCCCTTGGCGGGGCCGGGATACATTGGGGTTTATACGAAAAGGGCGTTTAAATTTCCTATACCCCAGCCTACCATTGATACAATCCACCAATGACACATAGGCTATTGTTTTAAATGCTTTTTTATGCATATACGCGCTAACGACAACAAGCGCGCAGGCACAGAA
>JANPOH010000359.1:0-27188 GCA_031427895.1 Betaproteobacteria bacterium | reverse complement strand
GTTGCGCTCATAGGGTTATCGCTCCAAAAAACCAGGAAACTCATTGTATTTCAATAGCTTGCCCTAATGGTATTCATTAGAAATTCGTGACTGGATCACGCTCAATACCGCACAAAAAAGCCTAATGGATAATCTCGGATTATTGCATTCCACCGGCGGTTTCGCGACTGGCCGCCGTACACCGGGCGGCGGATTACACATGCAAATTCGGCGCTCACGGTGTAAATTCCTGTCTTCCCAACCCAACTCTGGAGCAACCGATGTCAGACCTGCTGGAATCGATAGAAGACGGCGTGGCCGTCCTCACCCTTAACCGCCCGGAGGCGCTCAATGCGCTGTCGATGGATATACGCCACGGCCTGTTAAATGCCATGGAGCGCTACGCCGATGACAGCGCGGTGCGCTGCATCGTCATCACCGGCGCCGGGCGCGCCTTCAGTTCGGGCGGCGATGTAAAAAGCATGGCCGAGCGCTCCGCGCGCGGCTATGAGGCGCGGGCAAGGGGCATCCAGTTTTCCAACACCATCCCGATGGCGATGCGTAAGCACCCCAAGGTCATCATCGGCATGGTCAACGGCGTGGCCGCCGGGGCCGGGATGAGCATGTCGCTTGCCTGCGACCTGCGTATCGCGGGCAAGTCGGCGCGTTTCACCACTGCTTTTCTGAAGATCGGTCTGTCGGGCGATTGGGGCGGCACCTGGACACTGACCCGTCTGGTGGGCACCGCCAAGGCGCGCGAACTTTT
Organism: Betaproteobacteria bacterium; assembly: GCA_031427895.1. Lineage (GTDB taxonomy): Bacteria > Pseudomonadota > Gammaproteobacteria > Burkholderiales > SG8-41 > UBA5216. Next base: position 26,443 of record JANPOH010000359.1, on the reverse strand, counting down.
CCTGATGCCCGACATGGTCGGCGCGGATGAAGCGCTGAAGCTCGGCATCGTCAATCGCGTGGTGGAAGACGCCGATTTGCGCGCCGCCACCATGGAAGTCGCGCGCCGCATCGCCGAAATGCCGCCGGTCGCGGTGGCCGCGGTCAAGCGCAACCTGTTCGCCGCCGAGACCGAGAGCTTTGCAACCGTGCTCGATCATGAAGCCTACAACCAGGCGCGCTGCTCGCAGACCGCGGATCACGCCGAAGCCGTCGCCGCCTTCAAGGAAAAGCGCAAGCCAGTATTCACCGGGCGATAGCCGGAGCCACGGTCGGAGCAATGGCAGAGGCGGTCAGCCATCGTGCCGCCGCCCTGGAAATTCACGTGCGGGAATAATAATAAGGTCGCCGCCTGCCCGCAACGCTATACCGCGACTATCGGCTCACCCTCGATAGCCGTCGACAGCTGGCCATCCACGCCCACCGGCACGTCTCCCACCAGCGTCACGCGATAAAACTGGCGGTCGAAGTCGGAATCGAAGATGTCCCGCGGCGCGAGATGCGCGGTGGCGCGATTGTCCCAGAACGCGACGCTGCCCGGCGCCCAGCGAAAACGCGCGGTGAATTCGGGGCGCACGATGTGCTCCCACAGAAACTCCAGCAGCACCTGGCTCTCGCGCGCCGACACGCCGACGATAGATTTCAGAAACGACGGGCTGACGAACAGCGCGCGCTCGCCGGTTTCGGGATGCACTCTGACGATGGGGTGCTCGCTGACCAGCGTGCGCTTACGCATGAGCGCCAGATACTCCGGCGTCTGGTCCACGCCGGGCGGCGGCGCGAAGCGATGCACGCCGCGCAATCCCTCCACGAACTTCTGCATCACCGGCGACAGCGCGTGGTACGCCGCCACCAGATTGGTAAATAGCGTATCGCCGCCATAAGGCGGCACGAGTTCGCCGCGCAGTATAGATGCGGCGGGCGGATTGATCGCGGCGGTGATGTCGGTGTGCCAGCCAGACCACGGACGGAACAGCACCTGCCCCTGAAAACGGTTGGCCTTGCGATCCTTGGCCACGGAATAAATTTGCGGATACTCGCCGTCGCTGCCGTAAACCACGTGGCCCGCAGTGGTGTCGCCGAACTGGCGCGCGGCCGCGATGTGCTTCGCGTGATCGAGATGCTGATCGCGAAAAAACACCACCTTCCAGCGCAGCAGCGCGGCGCGCACCGCGCTCACGTGCGCCGGCGGCAACGGGAGCGACAGATCGACACCGCGTATTTCGGCGCCGATGTGAATGGCCATCGGAACCACTTCGACCGCGCCCGCCTGCTGCGCCTCTGCTTCCCGCACCGCGTGTACCGACATGACTATCTCCCTTGAAGTGAACCTCGTGCCTGATTGTCTACCCGTTTCGCGCGCGAAGGCAACTCTCTCGTGGCACTCGTGGCGCATTGCGGCGCGGCAAGCACGAATATTCGTAACTATTTGTTTTATTTGGTTTTTTAAAAATGAACTTCAGCGGCGGCCTACCCGCCGGCAAGCGCGCCACGTTGCCCACCGCCAGCCGTGGCGCCGCGATCACATTCTTGCGCGGATCAAACCCCCTTGTCGGATACCGCATGACATTGGCCGCGATCGCCACCGTGGTGACGGGCAGCGTGCGGCCGGCGGCGAATTTTTCCTCGGTTATACTGCTCGCAACCCTGATCGATCCCCCGCCTATGCGCCACATGCCGCAATTCAGTCAACGCCCCTTAGCCATTTCTTGCGCCGTGCTGACCGGCGTTTTCCTGGTTTGCGCGAACGCGCGCGCGGCGCCCGACGGGTATACGCTGTTTTTTGTGTCGTCGAGTTTTTCCATGCAACCGAGCGCCACGCCGAATCTGCCCTACGACATACAGCGGGATTTCACACCGGTAACGCTCGCGGTGTCTTCGCCCTATGTGCTGGTGCTGCATCCTTCGGTCGGAGCCCGCGACGTCAAGGAGTTGATTGCGCTCGCCAAGGCCTGGCCGGGGCAACTCTCCAGCGCCACCGCCGGGCCGGGAAGCGCCATTCAGGGCACGGCGGAACTGTTCAACACCATGGCGGGTGTGAACATTCTGCTGGTGCCGTACAAAGGTGCGGTCGGCATTACCGATTTGATCTCGGGTCAGGTGCATATGTCGTTCGCAGGCTTCGCGCAAACCATGCCGCATCGGCGTGTTGCGTAACCCCGTGGCACGGGCGAAGGCATAAGGAGCAACCATGCATCTGCGAAGCATCGAACTTGAAATGCCCGACCTCGATTCGATGATGCGCGGCATCGGCCGCGTGATGGACGCGGGTGTCGATTCGGTGTGGGGCCCCGGCCGCCACGGTCCCGGCAACAATGCCTTCGCGTATTTCATCGCGCCCTTCGGCGCGTGCGTCGAATACACCTCTGAAATTCAGCGCGTGGACGACAACTATCGCACTGGCCAGCCCGACGACTGGAAATGGCCGCCCGGCCGTACCGACCACTGGGGCATCGGCAAGCGCGACAACGCGCGGTTGGCGGCATCGGGGGATGCGTTTCCGTTTCGGGCGATCTGAATCATGAACCGCACGATGACCTTCTTCGCCACGGCTGTTGCGATTGCCGCAGGCAGCACCGCCACCGCGCAAAACTACCCCGCCAAACCAATCCGCATCATTTCGGAATATTCGGCCGGCAACGGCGGCGACGTATTTTTCCGCCACCTCGCGCGATTTTTTTCCGCCGCCACCGAGCAGCAATGGGTTATCGACAATCGCAGCGGCGCGGGCGGCCTGCTGGCGGTTGAAGCGGCGATGCGCGTCGCACCCGACGGCTACACATTGCTGGCCGCATCACAAAACGTGTTTGTCACGCGGCGTTACCTCTCGCGCACCGGCCACGTCGATGCCTTGCAGGATTTCACCCCCGTCAGCGCGCTGTGGCGCACCACGCTGGTGATCGCCGCCTCTGAAACGCTGCCGGGCTTCGAGCCGCCGCCGACGTGGACCGCGCTCTTCGCACCCGCCCGTCTGCCGCCCGCGATACTGGCGAGCCTGCACGCCAGCATCGTCAAGGGCGTGAACGCACCCGAAGCCCGCGCCAAGGCCGCCAGTGACGGATTCGAACTGATCGGCAACACGCCGGAGCAATTCGCCGCGCAGATCAAGCGCGACATCGAAGTCGCCGGGCGGCTGGTGAAGGTTGCGAAGATCGAACCGCTCGACTAATCTCCAATATGAACAAGGAAACGCAGTCATGAAAATCTGCCGCTACGGCAATGGTGAAGCCGGTCTTATCGAAGGTGATTCGATTTATCCGCTGGGCAATGCGCTGGCGGCGACCGGCATGGTGCGCGAGGGTGCCAGCATGGCCGAGATTGTCGATGCGCTCGCCAATCAGCCGGGCACGCCGGCGGGCGTATCGAAACTCGCGGCGGGCGATCACCTGAAAGTAACCATCGACGGCATCGGCACGATGGAACTGAACGTGGGTGCGGAGCAATGAGCCGCGTCGCGCTATCGGCACTGCTGTTACCGCTGCTGTTACTCATCGGGCACGCCTGTCACGCGCAAAACTACCCGGTAAAATCCGTCCGCTTTCTGATCGGCTTCTCGCCCGGCGGCGGCGCGGACATCGTTGCGCGCAGCCTCACGCCGCGCATTACCGAAGCGCTGGGCCAGCAGATCATCGTCGATAACCGCCCCGGCGCGAACGGCATCATCGCCGCCGAACTCGCGGCCAAGGCGCCGCCCGACGGCTACACACTGCTGGTCGCCCCCGGCAATTACGCCTTCGCACCCGCGATGGTGGCCAAGTTGCCGTTCGACATGACCACCGCGTTTGCACCCGTCGGACGCATCGCCGAAACGCCGCTGCTCGCCGTGGTGCATCCCTCATTGCCGGTAAAAAACATCGCGCAACTGCTTGTTTTGGCCCAATCACGACCGGGACAGCTTACCTATGCTTCCGGCGGCATCGGCGGCTCCGGGCACCTTGCCACGGAACTATTGCGTTCACTGACACAAGTGAATTTGGTGCATGTGCCGTACAAAGGCAATGGCGCAGCCATCACCGATTTGATCGGCGGCCAGGTATCCGTGTGTATTTGCACGCTGCCTTCGGTCATAACGCACGCCAGAAGCGGGCGGCTGCGCGCGCTGGCCGTCACCACCGCGCGGCGCTCACCGGCCGCGCCGGACATTCCCACGATGGCCGAAGCCGGCGTCAAGGGCTACGACATGGGTCAATGGTACGGCTTGCTTGCGCCCGCCGGAACACCGGCAGCCATTGTCGAACGGCTGAATGCCGAAGTCGGAAAAGCGCTCAATCATCCCGAAACGCGCAGCCGCCTGCAAGCCGAAGGCGCGGAACCCGCGGGCGGTTCCGCGCAGGAATTTGGCGCATTTTTTAAAGCGGAGATTGCGAAGTGGACGCACGTGGTGCGCAAGGCGGGGATCAAGGTGGAATAGTGCCGGGGTAATCGTAGAAAATCAGTGTCAGTCCGCTTTCGCCCCTGATTCCTTAATCACCTTCGCCCACTTGGCCACTTCCATTTTGATGTAAGCGGCGAACTGATCGGCGGTGTTGTTCACGGGATCAAACCCCAGCGCCGACAACCGCTCTCTGGATTCGGGCATCACCACGATCGCGCCGATGCTTTTATTCAGTTTATCGACGATGGCCTTGGGCGTGCCCGCGGGCGCGAAGAACGCGATCCAGGTGTAATCCTCATAGCCCGGAAAGCCCTGCTCGGCCACGGTGCCGACATCAGGCAATGACGGCATGCGTTGCAGACTGGTCACCGCCACCGCGCGAATTCTGCCCGACTTGATTAACGGGATCGACGGCGGCATGGCGGTCAATCCTATCGGCACCTGATTAGAGGCGGTGGCGAGTATCGCGGGCATGGCGCTGCTGTACGGCACGTGCTGGATATCCAGTCCGGCCAACAATTTCAGCAGCCGCTCGCCGGTCAAGTGCGGCGTGCTGCCCGCGCCCGCCGAGCCGTATTGCAGTTTTTGTTTTTTGCCCAGCGCGATCAGCTCCTTCAGGTCTTTCGCTGGCGTGCCGGGATTGACGAAAATGATATTCGGGCTGGTGCCCGCGTTGATGATCGGCGCGAAATCCTTGAAGGCGTTGTAGCCGGGGTCTTTATACAAACTGTAAGCCGCCGCGTACTGGCTGCTGTTGCAAAGCAGCGTATGCCCGTCGGGCGTGGCGCTGACGGCAATGCGCGTGGCGAGCGTGCCGCCGGCGCCGCCGCGATTGTCGATGACGATGGATTGCCCGAGCTGATCGGACAGCTTTTGCATCACCACGCGCGACATGATGTCGATGGGGCCGCCCGCGGCGCCCGCCGCCAGCACGCGGATGGTTTTGCTGGGCCAGGCATCGTTGGCTGGGGCGGCAAACCCCGGTGCGTTGCACATCGCCATCGCGACCGTGGTTGTTGTCGTGACCGCTATCCACTTCTGGTTCATGAAATATTCTCGGTGACCGGCATCAGCGCCGCGGACATTGTATGCCAGCTTCGTGCGGGTTTGACACCACTCCGCGGGTGCGATCCCGTGTAATGACCGGAAACCCTGGAGCGCATCATCGCGCCCGTCGGCATGCCGCGCGATGTGGTGCAGCGCGTGAATGCGCTGATCGCGCGCCTGCTCAAAAGCCGCGAGCTGGAAAAGAAACTGCCCGATCTTGAAACCGATGGCGAGCCGTTGTCGCCTGACCAATTCGCGGCGTGGATACGCGCGGAAGTGGCGCAGCGGCAGAAAGTGCTCAAGTAAGCGCTGTCAAACGCCTCGTGACATTTTTTAAAATATCGTTTAAAAACAAATACTTAAATCGAAACTCACTTACATCACCACACGCCGTCACGCATCAGCCAGTTCGCCACCCCCGCCAACGCACCGTCGGCTTGCGGCGCGCCCAGCACTTGCAGCCCCAACGGCAATCCGCCCGACTGCAACAGCGGCAAACTGAACGCGGGCACGCCCAGCCACGAGCCGTACAGCAGAAACGTGCGGCTACCGGTGTAATCCAGCCCTTTGATCGCCGGCCCCGATGCGGCGAGCGTGATATAGCCATCCGCATCGCTTAGGTGTAGTGCTTCACGCCACCAGCGGCGCATGGCGTCACGCTGATCGAGCAAGCGTTCGTAATCGCGCGGCGTCATTTCGTTGGCGCGCGCTACCAGTCCATGCAATCGTTCGCCGATCTGTTTGCCGTGGCGCGCGATGTAATCTTCAAATGGCCAGCGCAATTCGTACGCCACGATATCCAGTGCGCCGTCCGCATTCGCCGCCAGTTGATCTTCGAGCGCCGCGATGTGTGCATCGGTATCGCGGCTGGCGATTTGCACGCCGCTTGCCGCCAGCGCCGTAACCGCGGATTCAAATTGCGCTTCGGTTTCCGCGTCGATCTCGCTCCAGCCGCGCGTGTAAAGGCGTATCAGTTTGCGCGGTTTTTTCGCCGCCGGCACAGCGGCGCCCGCGCCCTCGAGAAAGCGCCGGCCCGGGCTGCCGATGCCGAGCGATATTTGCGACGCCACGCGCCACACATCGCCGAGTGTCGCGCCGATCACGCCCAGATGATCCGCTGTCGCCGACAGCGGATGCACGCCGGCCATATGCAACTGGCCGAGGCTGGGCTTGAATCCCACCGCGCCGCAGTACGACGCGGGCCGCAGCGTTGACGCCTGCGTTTGCGTGCCCAGCCCCGCCGGCGTCATGCCGGCGCCCACCGCTGCCGCCGTGCCGCTGGAGGATCCGCCCGGCGTGCGCGACGCATCAAACGGATTGGTGGTCGGACCGGAATAACCAATCGCAAACTCGGTGGTCACGGTCTTGCCGAGGATCGCAGCACCCCCCTTGCGTAACGCCGCCACGCACGCCGCGTCCTGCCCCGACTGCCAGCCTTTGAACACGGGGCTCCCCATCTGCGTCGGCATGTCGGCGGTGGCGATGATGTCCTTCACGGCCACCGGGCAGCCGTCGACCGGCGACAGCGGCTTGCCCGCCTTGTAACGCCGGGTTGCGGCATCGGCCGCCTTGCGCGCGGCAGCGGCGTTCAGCGTGACGAACGCCTTCACTGCCGGGTCGCGCGCCGCGATCACGTCCAGACAACGCTCGAGAAGTTTTCTCGGCGTATCACGGCCCGTTTGAAAATCCGCCACGCAGCGATCAAACGAAATAATGTTCGGGTTATGCCAGCGTTGCATATGGGTTCCTCCTTTAATTGGGGCTTCGTTCAGGGCGGCGTCTGCGCCAGCCCGTTATCGCCAACCGATAAAATCCCGGCTTGCAGCATGATTTCCTCCGTGACGGCAGTGTAAGTTAAGGCGCGCGCGCAATCCAACTTTGTTTGCAAGCGCGCGGCTGCGGGCGTAGCATGCACAATCCAATCCCAGCCCCTGCCAAGGAGACATCCCATGAGCGCCACGCTATTTCATTTTTCTTTCGCCGTCAGTGATCTCGATCAGGCCCGCAAATTTTACGGCGACATTCTGCAATGCCCCGAAGGCCGCAAGCTCAAGGGCCGCGCCGATTTTAATTTCTTCGGCCACCACATCGTCGCGCATCTGGCGCCGGAGGATATCGTCGGTGACAGCGGCCGCAAAATCGGCGGCGCGCTGTCCACGCCGCTGCGCCACTTCGGCGTGGTCATGACATTCGATGATTTTCAGAAAACCGCCAAACGCGCGGAGCAAATGAGCGCGGAATGGATCAACAAGCCCAGTATCACGCAACCAGGCACGGTGCGCGAGCAGATGTTGATGACCTTGAGCGACGGCTGCGGCAATGCCATCGAGTTCAAGGGCCTCACCGATATCACCAATGTGTATGCCGTGAAAGCAAACGAAACGGCTGCCGCGTAAGCGTTCGCTACGCTACGTTTCACCACGTTTCGCCACGTAAACACTCAAACCGCCAGGAACAAAAAAACATGCGCCGCATTGATCCCTACAAGATGGGTATTCTGCTGGTCGCCATGGCCTTGCTGCAGGGCTGCGTGGTGGTGCCGCCGCAGCACCAGCCGCAACCACAACCGCAGCGCGCGCCGACGGTAATTTATCCTGAAATCGTATATCCCTATCCGGCGCCGGTCGATTACGGCCATGAGGACATTCGGCGCTGCCGCGCGGACAATCAGCGCGCCCATGCCGAGGTCGTCGATTATTATGAGCGCGCCCGCGCCGCCGGCCGCATCAGCCCGGCGGAGGCGCGGCAATTCAGCGAAATGGAAGCGCGCTTGAGAAACTTCCGCACACAGCTTGCGCGGGACGGCCTTACCTTGCTGGATTGCCAGCGGATCGGCAGCGCCATCGCATGGGAGCGCGATGAAGTGGCGCGCATGGCGCGTCACGATCCGGCGCTGACCCGCTGCATGGCGGACAACCGCTGGGCGCATCGGGACGTGACCGTGCAATACGAAAACGCAAAACGGGCGGGCCGCATCGACCCCACCGAAGCGCAACGTTTTAATGCGATGGAGGCGCAATTGCAAAGACTGCGTAACGATCTCGCGCGCGACGGCATCACCTTGCAGGATTGCCAGCGCCTGGGCAGCGCCATTGCCAGAGAACGCGACGAAGTCACCCGCATGACGCGGCGCGACCCCAACGTGGCGCACTGCATGGCGGACAATAGACGCGCGCACCAGGCGGTGTACGACACCTATAACAACGCCGTGCGCGCCGGGCGCATCGATGCCGGCGAAGCGCAACGCTTCCGCGGCGCCGACGAGCGGCTGAGAAAGTTTTATGCGGCGCTCGCGCAGGATGGCGTGAGCCCGGATGAGTGTCAGCGCCTCGCCCGCGCCATCGCGCAGGAACGCGCCCTTGTGGACGCCATGACGCAATAACGGGTTCTCGAATGGCAGCGCGCGTTTGTCGCTGCTGCGCTTCGGGCGCTTACGCTTAGGCTGCCAGAACACCAATCACCGCGAAGGCGTGGCGTGGCGTGGCGCGGCGTCACCGCCCGAATCGCTGTTACTACCTCTCCCCCGCCACCACATAAGCCCACAGCGCGTTGATCTCTTCGGGCTTCAACAGGCCATCCCATGGAGGCATGCTGTTCTTGCCCTTGGCTACCGAATTCTGAAAGCGGCCCGGTTGATCGGGTGGAAATATTTTCAGATCGAAAGCGCCTTCGGGTTTTTCCATGCGCACGCCGTGACATGCTGAGCAGTGCCGCGCGTAGGTGTCCGAGCCCAGCTTGATTTGATCCGGCGTGAAGTTTTGCGCCACTGCGTTTTGCTGAACGGCGGCGGCAACTACGAGCCAACTCACAATATACAATTTTCTCATTTAAATCAAATAGATATAATACTTCCGTCACATAAAAAATTCCCGCCGGCACTAACCGGCGGGAATCGCCAAACCAAGTGCCGTCGTGAGATCAGTCCACCAAGGCGAACGTCCACACCGATCCGCCGGGCAGCACGACATCCGCCGTGCCGCGCCGCGCCGACGTGCCGCCGCCCAAACCGGAGAGCACCGACACATATTGCTTGCCCTTGACGGTGTAGGTAATCGGCTGCGAGTTGACGCTGGAACTAGTCTTGAACTGCCACACGATTTTTCCGGTGTCCTGATCGAGGGCAATAAACTCGCCGGTGGCCAAGCCCGTGAAAATCAAGCCGCCCGCCGTGACCATCGTGCCCGACCAACTCGGCAGCCCCCCGGTCGGCACTCGCCATTGCGGCTTGCCGGTAAAGGGATCGAACGCGCCGAAATATCCACCTTCGCCGGGCTTGCGGTCGGCGGTGGTGTTGGTGACGCCAATATAGCGCTCGCCCACTTTGTAGGCGGGCAAATCCGCGTTGAGCTGGTAGATCGCCGTTTCTTCCAGAATCGACATATACAGCTTGCCGGTATTGGGATTGAACGACATCGGGAACCAGTTCTTGCCGCCGGTCCAGCGCGGCTGCAACTCGACCTTCTCGCCGGCGCGCAGACGCTTGGCGATATCGGTTTCGACCGGACGCCCCGTTTTCAGATCAACGCCGGTGGACCAGTTTGTTTTCACGTACGGGTTGCCCGCCAGCACCTCGCCCGTGGCGCGATCCAGCACATACATCAAGCCGTTGCGGTCGGCGTGCATCAGCACTTTGCGCTTCTTCCCGTTGATGGTGAGCTCGCCGAGCACGTTTTCGTTGTTGCCGTCGTAGTCGTAGGTTTCGGCGGGCGTCCATTGATAATGCCAGGCGATTTCGCCGGTCTTCGGACGAATCGCGATCACCGAAGCCACCCACAGGTTATCGCCCGGACGCGCCTTCCACGTCCACGGACCGCCGTTGCTGGTGCCCCAGTACGACAGATCCAGCTCCGGATCATACGAACCGGTAATCCAGGTCGTTGCGCCGCCGCGTTTGTAGGAATCGTCCTGCGGCCAGGTCGAGTACGCTTTCTCCGTCGGGTCGGGCGTGGTGTGCCGGCGCCAGACTTCCTTGCCCGTCTGCGCATCCAGCCCCACCACGAAACCGCGCACGCCGTATTCGCCGCCGGTCATGCCGCTCATCACAATGCCGTTGACCACGCTTGGCGCGCTGGTGATCGAATAGCCTTCTTTCCATTCAGCGATTTTGGTTTTCCAGGCGAGTTTGCCGGTCTTTGCGTCAATCGCATGAATATGCGCGTCCAGCGAGGGCACATACACCTTGCCATCAAAAATCGCGATGCCGCGATTGGACAAGCCGCAACACACCACGCGTGCCACCGCCGGATCCCACTCGAGATTGAAATTCCACAGTTGCTTGCCCGTGACGGCATCAATGGCCACCACGCGCTTGACGTTGGCCGTGTAGAGCACGCCGTTGTGCACCAGCGGCTGACCTTGTTCGCCGAACTCGTTGGCAAGCGATGAACTCCACACCGGCACCAACCGCTTGACCGTATTTTTGTTGATCTGATCCAACTTGCTGAAACGCTGCTGGTGATACCCCATGCCGTAGGTCAGCACGTTGTCGGTGCTGCCGCCATTGCCGTCCCGATTCAGCTCCTGCTGTGTTTGTGCTTGTGCCGCGCCGCATGCGAGCGCTAAAGCCGCGGCTATCAGTAACTTTTTCATACCTGCCCCTTGTGAAATTGATAATGCCGCAACAGTATCCAACACATGGATTCAGGAGCCAATCAGCGGCGGCGCTCCCTGTGTAATCCGGCGTCCACAATGCTGACGTTCCGTTCTGCGAGCGGCTTCCCATCGTACCATCTACAATCGCGTTGCCGTAAAACACCTGTCGCAAAACGCAATTGATTCAAGGACATCCCATGGCCCAACTGATCCTCACCGGCGACCTCAACCTGATGAACGTCACCGACCCGACCGTGCCGTTTCGCAAAACCATCGATGATTTCAAAGCCGCGGACGTGCGCTTTTCCAACATGGAGTGCTGCCTGTATGCGCCGCCCGGCGGCCATGCGTGGGACAACGAAGGCTTTTTCGCCGCGCCCGGCCCGGCGGGCGAATCGCTGAAATACGCGGGCATCGATGCGGTGGGCATCGCCAACAATGTCAACTACGGCGAAGCGGCGATCACCGCATCCGTCGCGCGGCTGGACGAAATCGGCGTCAAACACACCGGCGCGGGCGCCAACCGCGCCGCGGCTTACGCGCCGGTGATTATCGAAAAAAACGGCGTGCGCTACGGCTTTTTGCAACGCACCTCCGTCTACTGGCCCACTAATCACGAAGCCAGCACGCACAGCGCCGGTGTCGCCACCATCAAGGGCCACACCGCGTACCAATTGCCGCTGCACAAAACGCGACCGGAAATGCCGCCCGCCAATCGCCCCGGCATTCCGCCGGAAATTCTCACCTGGCCCGATGCCAGGCATCTGCAATTGTTCAAGGAGGATGTCGCCGCATTACGCAAACAGGTGGATATTCTCGTTGCCTCGTGCCACTGGGGCCTGCACAAAGACGTGCTCGATTACATGCCGATGATTGCGCACGCGGCGGTCGATGCGGGCGCGGATATCGTCATGGGTCACGGCCCGCATTACTCACTACCCACTGAAATTTATCAGGGCAAAACCATCCTCTACGGCCTCGGCAGCTTCTGCTTTCACACCGGCCACGGCGGGCGCAAGCACGGTGACTGGCTGGGCATGATCGCGCTGGTCAATGTCGAGAAAAAAGCGGTGTCGAAAGTGGCGGTCAAGTTCGTGCGCCACAACGACCTGAACGAAACGTATTTCTGCGATCCGGCGAATGAAGGCAAAGAACTCGGCGAACTCAATAGTCGCGGGGCGAAGCTGGGGACGAAGCTGGTGGCCAGCGCACAAAATGGCATGGCATTAGAGATTGCGACTGCGTAGCGCCTTGTGGGGAACAATCCAATGACAAGCCTTGATCACTGCTACAACATCTTTGATCTGCGCGAGGTGCGAAGCGCCGCCTGCCCAAAGGCATCTTCGAATACGTCGACAAGGCCGTGCCCGATGCACGCAAGTGGTTCCAGCTTTACCCGTGGGAGGACGAGGCGGGTTCCTACGAAATGGTCACGCGTGCGCGTGATCTCGGTTGGGAAGCGCTGGTCGTTACCATCGACGCCGCGCCGGGCCGTGGGCGCGAGCACAACGAGCGCAACGGTTACTCCTTTCCGTTCAAGCCCAATGTGACGGCGGCGGTGGACATGATGATGCATCCCGGCTGGATGTGGAGCGCAGCTTCGGCTACGTCGGCGCGCGGTGGGTTTCTGAGATTGAGCCGCATATTTTTGCGCATCACAACATTCAGAATGTAGCAAGCGTAGCCCGTAAGCAGCACAGCGTATTACGGGGCAACAATGGTCAAAAACTCAGCAATCCGCTTCACTCCTTACAGGCTACTCGCTCAATAGTCGCGGGGCGAAGCTGGGGACGAAGCGGGCGGCGAAGGAGATGGAACTGGGGATCGTGGCTGCGTCATTTCGGCCGGCGGCCTGTTACCGCTCCGGCTCGGCACCGTTTTGTAGCCATCGGTAAGCGTATACAAAAACGCCACAATATCGTCGATTTCCTCGTTCGTGAGTTGCGGGCGCTGTTGCGGGCGGCGCTGATAGGGCGGTGTGTCGACGTCAACATTGGCATGATACTGGGCCGGCAGATCGTTGAATTTTCTGCCCTCGGGAAACCACCGCGCCGGATCGGTATCGCGCGTGGCGTAGAACGCTACGGCGTCGCGCAGATGGTCGAAAAAGCCGTTGTGCATGTACGGCGCGGTGATCGTGATATTGCGCAGCGTCGGCGTTTTGAACAGGCCGCAGGCTGCGGGGTCTGTCACCTGCTGCTTGATGGCCGTCACTGGCAGCTTGGCGCCGGTGACCGGCACGCGCTCGCACAACCCAAGGTCAATAAACGCCGGATCGATATTTTTCGGAATGCGCATGCTGCGCGGCAGCCCCAGCGCGCGATAACTGAAATCCGTGAATAGCGATTTCTGCGGATCGCGTGAAGCGGCATCGACCGTGTGGCATTCCGCGCAATTGCCTTTTTGCCGTATGGTAAAAAGACTCAAGCCGCGTTGCTCCTGTTCGGTGAACTGCGCCTGCCCGCGCATCACATAGTCAAACTTCGAGGTGAAAGGCTGGAACACGCGCGTGCGTTCAAAGGCGGCGATCGAGGCCGCCACCGCGTCGAGCGCCGCCTCCGGATTGTCAAAAATTTTATCACCCCACAGCTTGCGAAATTCGCCGACATACGCAGCTTTGGCGACCTTGGCGATCAGCGCCGGTGTATCGGCGTTATTCATTTCCACCGGGCTGAAAAACGGCTGCTTGGCCTGTTCTTCCAGCGTGTCGGCACGACCATCCCAAAAAAGACCACCCGCCGGCACGCGTTTGCCGTCGCTTTCGATGCTGCTATTCCTACTAAAGCGCGGCGCGGTGGCCAGGTACATCACGGTAGGCGCGTCGCGCGTGCCGAACTGGTCGGAGCGGCTACCCTGCGCTACCCCGATCATCGTGCTGTTGTTGCCGGTGAAGGCGCGCCGGGGGTCGTGGCACGAGGCGCACGCCGTACCGGCCGGTTCCGACAGGTTGCTGTCGAAAAACAGGCGCAGGCCGAGCCGCTCGCGCGGCGTCAGGGAAGTCTCATCAATGGCGGCGGCCAGCGAGCGAATAAACTGCTCAGGTGATTGTTCAGGTAACTCGTACTGCGCCCGCAGCGAAGGCGCGAGCAGGAAGAAAAAAATGCCCGCCATAAAAGAAATTACCAGCGAAGGAATTCCCAGCACGGGAATTGCCAGTGTGAGCTTGGCGAGTTTGGCAAGGCGGAGTCGGACGCCTTGAAACAGGGGGGGCGATGCGCGGATCATATTCGGCACGCCATACTACTTGGCCAAGCCCATCTCGGCAAACAGCGTCTTGATGTCGGCGTAATCCGTCTGCCAGTGCTTCAGGGTATCAGCGCTGTTTTTGTAGATGTTCGCCATGAGATTGCGCTCGATGTCTTTTACCCATTCCGGGTCTTTCAGCGCACGCGCAATGGTGGCGTCCCAATAGGCCGTCTGCGCCGCCGTCAAGCCGGGCGGCCCCGCCAGCCCGCGCCATAAATCCTGCGCGCTGTCGATGCCGAGTTCTTTCCAGGTTGGCGCGCTCGCAAGCTCGCCCTCCCAGCGGCGCGGCGCACCCAGCGCCAGCACGCGCAGTTTGCCCGCGCGCACCTGTGCGATCACCGTGGACACCGCCCCCGCGCCCGCATCGACGTGGCCGCCCATCACTGCGGTCATGCCCTCTGCCGCGGAACTGAACGCCACCGAGCGCATGCGTTTGATATCCACGCCCGCCGACTTCATCGCGTGTGCGTACGAGGTATGCGTGCCGTTACCCGGCACCGTGCCGATCGCCACCGAGTAGACCGCTGGATTCTTGCGCATGGCATCGACAAATTCGCGCGCGTCCTTGATCGGCGACTCCGCGCGCACCACCAACGCCACATACTCCACCGCCAGAATCGCCAGCGGTGAAAAATCGGAATAGTGCTGCTTGCCGCGTCCCGCGACGTGATTGCTGATCAGCGGCTGCGCGACGATTTGCAGCAGATGCGCGTCACCCTTGTGCTGCGACATATAGGCCAGCGCCACCGCGCCACCGCCGCCGGGCTTGTTCGACACCGACGAGGTCTGCTCGAACAACTTGCGCTCCTGAAAGATGCGCTGCAACAACCGCCCCTGCCGATCCTGCGGGCCGCCGGGCGTGGTGCCCACGATGATTTCGACGGGCTTTTCGGGCTTCCAGGTTTGCGCGTGGGCCGCGAACGGAACGCAGCAGATCGCCAGCGCCGCGCCGACCCGGCTGACTTTTCGAAATAAACATTGCATCGCGATACCTTCAAGAATGACTGGTCAGGGACTGCGAATCTATGTGGGCAACTTCGTGGTGTCAAGCAAGCCCGTCATACTTCGCATTCCCATCCGTTGCACGTTATATCGTGCCCGCCCAGGCAAAGACGGCGCCTCCCAATTGGCGATGGCATCCACAACCCGAAAGTCAACGCAGGCGTGGCATGGAATGGCATGGCATGGCCGCCAGATTGTGCATTTGTAGGATGGGTACTGGCCAATGGCCGTAACCCATCACAAACCCGTTTCACGCGCCTTCAGGTGCAACAACTGACCAATCTTCTCCGAGGCTTTAAGCCCTGTACCCGTCAGCACCAGCACCGTCGATTCCCCAGCCTTGATCGCGCCGCTCGCCAGCAACTGCGTCAGCCCCGCGCCTGCCGCGGCAGAAGTTGGTTCGACATAGAGGCCCTTACGAGCGAGTGTGCCGAGAGCCGCGACGATTTCATCTTCCGTCACCGCGACGATGCCGCCGCCTGACTCGCGCACCGCGCGCAGCGCCTCGGCCACGCGCGTGGGCTTGGATGAGGCGATACCCTCGGCGATGGTGGGCGTCACTTCGGTCGGCACCAAATGATCGACGCCTGCCCGGAACGCATTGAAATACGGCGCGCAGTTCGCCGCCTGCACGCCGAAGATGCGCGGCATTCGGGTGATCTCGCCATTGCGTAGCAATTCACCGAAGCCGCGCTCGCAACCGGCGACGTTGCTGCCGTAACCCAGCGGCACGATCACGTTGTCGGGCGCCCTGAACCCGAGTTGCTCCCACAGTTCATACGCCAGGGTCTTGGTGCCTTCGGCAAAAAACGGCTGCCAGTTGTGGCTGGCGTAAAAAATTTCTTTGCTCATGTGCAGCGCGGCGTCAGCCACATCCTGCCGCGTGCCGCGGATGGTCACCACGTCCGCGCCGCACGCCGCGATCTGCGCTATTTTGGGATACGAAGCCGATTCCGGCACCAGGATGCGGCAGTGCATGTCCGCCGCCGCCGCGTACGCCGACAACGACGCACCGGCGTTGCCCGATGAATCTTCGAGCACGTCGTCGATACCGCAGCTCTTGAGATAACTCACCATCACCGTCATGCCGCGATCCTTGAACGAGCCGGTGGGCATCATGAATTCAAGTTTGAACATCATCGGCGCGCCGTTCCACTCGCCGCGCGTTAACGGCGTCCAGCCTTCGCCCATGGTGACCGCGTGTTTATCATCGACGCCGATGGCTTTGGCGTAACGCCAGACCGAATGGCGCGAGGTATTGATGTCGCCGCGTTTTAATCCCGCGCCCGGCGTGAGATTGAGGTAGCCGCCGCTGTCCGAGCACCAGCGGGCGGTGGCGGTGGGGTAGGTGCTCCCATTCACTGGATCAATATAATTCATAATAAACAAATAGTTACATATACCCCGTCATTCTGGCGAAGGCCAGAATCCAGGTGGTAAAAAATCCGAAGGATCATTATTCAAGATGCTGCACATGCCGGAACAAACTGGATTCTGGCTTCCGCCAGAATGACGGTGTGGGTTATCCGCGTGTGTTAGTGCGAAGAAACGTCCGGCTCAAATCCAGCACCCGATTCACATCATCCATGTTGTTATACGCGTGCAGGGAAAATCGCAGCAGCCCGCGCCGTATCGACAGCTTCACCTGATTGTCGCCCAGATATTTGTACAGCCCATTGAAGCGCTCATCATCGGAGCCATAGTGATTAGCACTCATGTTGCCGATGGTGACAATCCCCGCCAGATGCGGACCCGGCTTGCCGCCCGCCACCGGCACGCCCATGTCGAGATAGCCCTGCGCCAGCGCGTGCGCCAGACCAGTCACATGCCGTTCAATCCGCCGCGTGCCAAGTTCGAGCAATTGCTGCATCGACGCATCCACCGCCGCCGTCGCGGCAAAGTTGTAGTTGCCCAGATCGAAGCGCCGCGCGCCTGCGGCGAGCTTGAACGAATAATCCCCCATCGACGCTTCGTGCGCCCCTTGTACGTCACCCAGGTCAACGCCAAAACGCGCGAGGTACGCCGGGTGCATTTTGTCGGCCCACTCCCGCCGCAGATACAAAAACCCCATGCCGTAAAGGCCGAGCAAGCCCTTCTGCGTGGATACCGACAGCGCATCGATATTCGATTGTTTCACATCCGTGTGCAGCTTGCCCGCCGACTGCGCGGCATCCACCAGGAACAGCACGCCGCGTTCACGACAGGCGCGGCCCAGGGTATCGATGTCGGTGCGAAAGCCCGGCGCGAACGTCACGGTAGACACCGTCGCGCAGCGCGTGCGTGCATCCATGCGCGCGATGATGTCTTCAACCGCGATGTGATTGTCCCGCGGCTTGACCATGCGAACCTCCACGCCCAGGCGTTGCAGGTTGAGCCACACATACACATTGTTCGGATGCTCCAGCTCCGGACACAGCACCACGTTGTCGCCGGCCTTCCACTGAATGCCGGTGGCGACCATGTTCAAACCTTCGGAAATATTCTTGGTATAGGTGATCTCCGCCGACTCGGCGTTGATGAGTTGCGCGAAACGCCCGCGCGCGCTTTCGATCAGCGCAAAAAAGCGATCCTTGTCGCCGCCATTCATCATGCGGTCATCGATTTGCGCGTCAAGCGCCGCACGCGTGGTGCGCGACAGCACGCCGCGCGCCGCCACGTCCATGTAGGTCCATTGCTTTAACGCGGGGAAGTCTTCGCGAAACGCGGTGAAGGTATCGAATTCGGTGTTGGGTTGGTTCATGATTTACGATCCTTCCAAATAGATTCTGGATGAGTAGCTGGGCGATATGCGCCCTTCAATCACGTCCTTCTGCACGGCGCTGATGGTACGCTGCTTCGCCTCCCCATACCCCGCACCCGCCGGCGTACAAATACGCAACACGCTGCCGCGCGGCAACGGAATATCCGCCGCCGCTGAAGGCAAAACCTGTTCTTGTGGCGTATCGGGATTCAACACAAACGCGCCGCATGCCCCCGATCCGCCGCCCGCCATGCCGGGTGAGGCCACATGCTGCCGCTCGGACGACAGGCTCACTACAATATCATCGGCCAGCACGCGGTAATCACGAATCACCCCCGCGCCGCCGCGATACTGCCCCGGCCCGGACGATTCATCCCACAGCGCGTAACGCTCCACGCGAAACGGATACGCATGCTCCAGCGCTTCAGACGGCAGATTCGACGAGCCGGACGCATGCACGCGCACGCCGTCCACGCCGTCGCGATGGGCGCGCGCACCCATGCCGCCGGCCACGGTTTCGTAATCGACAAAATAAACGCCGGTGCGCGGATCGGTGCCCGACAGCACAAACAAATGATGCGGCCCGCTGCCCGCCAGCGCTTTATCGGGCATGGCCTGCGACAGCGCATTGGCGATCACGTCGCCCAGCACGCTCGCGGAAATCGAACGGCAACCGATCGCCGCCGGCGGCACCGGCCCCACCACGCAACCGGGCGGCGCCTTGATGTGCAGCGTGCGGTAGTAGCCCGCGTTGGCGGGCACTTCGGGATCGAGCATCGCTTTTGCGACGGTGTACACGGTAGCGAGCAAGGCGCGATACGGAATGTTGCGCGCGCTTTCGAGTTGCTTGCCGGAGCCGGTGAAATCAAAATCCATGCGGTCCTTGCCGATGGTCAACGCCAGTTTGATCGCGCAAGTTTCGCCATCCGAGTTGCCATCGAGAAAATCTTCCGCCACATAACGTCCGCGCGGCAGCCGGTTGATCGCGGCGCGAAAACGCTTCTCGGTAAAGTCGAGATAACCCGCGATGGCCACCTGCGTTTCTTTCACTCCATAGCGATCAAACAATTGCAGCACGCTGCGCGCGCCGACGGTGTTGGCGGCGAACTGCGCGTTAAGGTCGCCCACGCGCTCATCGGGCGTGCGCGAGTTCAATAAAATAATATCAACCACATCGCGATTCACCACGCCCTTGCGAATCACACGCACCGGCGGAATGCGGAGGCCTTCCTGATAAATCGATTTGCACACCGCTGCTTCCGACCCCGGCACCATGCCGCCCACGTCGGCGTGATGCGCGATGTTGGCGACGAAAGCGATAATTTTTTTGCCCTTGAACACCGGCGCAATCACATTGATGTCGGGCAGATGCGTGCCGCCGCCGTTGTACGGATCATTGGCGATAAACATATCGCCCGACTGAATATCCGCCATCGGAAAGCGTTTCAGTATTTCCGCCACCGCGCCCACCATCGAGCCCAGATGGATCGGCACGCGCTGCGCCAGCGCAATGACTTCACCCGCCGTGTCGAAGATCGCGGTCGAACAATCGGCGCGCTCCTTGATGTTGGGCGAAAACGCCGTGCGCATCAGCGTCGCGCCCATTTCCTCGGCGGTGGCGAGGAGAAAGCGCGCGATGACTTCGGATTTAATCGGATCGATTTTGCGTTTCATTTTTTGCTCTTCATGCCTGCGCTCAATGCCAGGTGCAGATAGCCCAAGGCATCGTTATTAATAATCGCATTGGGCGGCACCACAGTCGTCGCATCCATTTGCTCGATGATCGCCGGCCCCGTCGCGCGCCAGCCTGCGGGCAACTGCTCGCGCTCATACACCGGCGTCTGCACAAACCCTGTTTCTGGAAACCACACTCGGCGTTTTTCTTTAACTATTTGTTTTAAAACAGTTTTTTTAATAGTTCTCGCAGCAGTCGGCGCCTTGCGCGTGGCGGTCACCACCAGCCGCAGATTCACAATTTCCACCGGCTGCGCGGGCATGTCGTAACCGTAAAATACTTTGTGGCGGCGGTGAAACGCGGCGCTCAATCGTTTGAGGCTCGCGGCGTTCAAACGATCCGACGCCAGCGGCATGATGAGTTCAAAGTTCTGGCCGAAGTAACGCAGGTCCACAAACCACGCAAACGTCGCGCGCCGCTCGCCTTCGCCACGCAACCATTGCGCGCCGCGCATTTTCAAATCCGCGAAACCCGCGTTGAACGCCTTGAGGTTCACCGATTCCGCGCGCAATAAACGTGTGAGGCTGAAATCGCCGCGCACATCCGCGTGCAGCAAACCAATCGCGGATAACAAACCGGGGCGCGGCGGCACCAGCACGCGACTCATGCCCATGTTGCGCGCCACGTCCGCCGCGTGCAGCGGCCCCGCGCCGCCGAACGCCACCAGCGTGAAATCGCGCGGGTCTTCGCCCTGCTCGACCGAGATCACGCGCACCGCGCCCATCATGTTGACGTTGATGATTTCAAGCACGCCGGCGGCGGCCTTCACCGCATCGACACCAAGCGATTTCGCCAGCGCATCGATGGCCGCGTGCGCCTTGTCCGGGTGCATCGCCATGCGCCCGCCGAGCAGCGACTTGGGACTCAAGCGCCCCAGCGTCACGTTGGCATCGGTCACGGTCGCGCGCGTGCCGCCGCGTCCATACGCGGCCGGCCCCGGGTACGCGCCCGCGCTTTGCGGCCCCACTTTCAACAAACCGCCCGCGTCGATCCACGCAATCGAGCCGCCGCCCGCGCCGATGGTGTGGATATCGAGCGAGCGCGTGCGCACCGGGAAGCCGCCCATCTGACGTTCGCTTTTTTTCGCCGGCTCGCCGTCGCGAATCAGGCACACATCGGTAGACGTGCCGCCCATGTCAAAGGTAATCAGGTTCGGCGCCTTGAGTTGACGACTCAAACCCACCGAGCCGATCACGCCGCCCGCCGGCCCGGAAAAAAACGTGTTCACCGGCATTTTGCGCACCGCGCCGGGCGATACCGCGCCGCCGTTCGATTGCATCACGCGCGGCGTGCGCGGAATGCCCAGCGCCGCCACGCCCTGCTCGAACTGCTGCATGGTGCGATCCATGATCGGCATCAGGCTGGCATTGACCGTCGCCGTCGAGAATCGCTCGAATTCGCGAAACTCGCCCAGCACTTCGTTCGACGTACACAAATAAATGTCCGGCCACAACGATTGCACCAGCGCGCGCGTGCGTTCCTCGTGATCGGCATTCGCATACGCATGCATGAAACAGATCGCCACCGCTTCGACGTTTTTCGCTTTCAACACCTCGACGGCGCGACGCACATCATCTTCCTGCAAAGGCGTGACCACCGCGCCGTCCGCCGCCACGCGCTCGTTGACCTCAAGGCGGCAATCGCGCGCCGCCGGCGGCATCGGCTTGGGGATATCCAGATTGAAGTAATGCGGGCGACGCTGGCGCGCGAGCTCCAGCACGTCACGAAACCCCGATGTGGTGATGACGCCGGTGCGCGCCCATTTGCCTTCCAGCACGGCGTTGGTGGCGAGCGTGGTGCCGAGCACGAGGAAAGCGACATCCTGGCGTGCGATAGTATTTTGATCGAGCAGCTCGGCGATGCCGTCGAGAATGCCCCGCGCCGGATCGCCGGTGGTGGTGGGCGTCTTGTGATAACAGGTGCGCCCGCTATCGAGATCGGCGGCCACCAAGTCGGTGAAGGTGCCGCCGGTGTCTATGCCTACGAAAATATTGCTCACGGTTTTTCCAATTGACTGCTTTTGGCGTTAAGCGCGCCACGCCACCACCGTCTTTCTGGCGAAAGCCAGAATCCAGGTTGTAACCCGGCGCGTAGCGCCTGAATAGTGATCCTGCGGATAAAGACACGAACTGGATTCTGGCTTTCGCCAGAATGACGATTGAAGAATATCACGCGCCACACGCCGCGAACACGCACGAAACGTTTGTGGTAGCGTTCCATTTCATTTCGCCGGAGCGCCGCCATGAACAGCCCCAACGTCAAAGAACTATTCGCCGCCAAAACCCTGCCGCTGCCCGATGGCTACAGCCGCGCGTTGTGCGCCACCATCGTCGGCTGGACCTACGATACGCTGCCCGCGCCGGTGCTGCGCAACGTCAAGGCGCTGATCCTCGACACGCTCGGCGTGATCGGTGGCGCCGCCAGCGCGCCGGGCATTCCCGAATTAAACACGCGTCTCGCGCGCTGGGAAAAAACCGGCTCCGCCACCGGCCTCATCGGCAAGCGCCGCTACTCGCCGCCCACTGCCGCCATGGCCAACGGCGCAGCCGCGCACGCGCTGGATTTCGACGATCAGCACGATCCGGCGCGGGTGCATACCAGCGCCGTGGTGCTGCCGACGCTGCTCGCCACCGCCGAGGATTTGTCCGCCGAGGGCCGGCCGGTCAGCGGAAAAGATTTCATCCTCGCCTACGCCATCGGCGCGGAGCTGCACGCGCGTCTGGGCCTCGCTTGCTACAACAGTCTGGGCAAGGGCTGGCACCCGACGATGATTTTCGGCACGGTAGCCGCGGGCGTGGCGGCGGGCAAGTTATTGAAGCTCGACGCCAACGGCCTCGCCAACGCGCTGGGCATGGCATTTCATCAGGCCAGCGGCTCGGCGCAAAGCATGCGCGACGGCGTGCTGTCCAAGCGGCTGGGGCCGGGCTTCGCCGCGCGCAACGCCGTAATGGGCGCGTTCCTCGCCGCCGACGGCCTCACCAGCACGCGCGGCACGCTTGAAGGCAACGCGGGATTGTTCGCGCTGTATGAACGCAACGAAGTGAAGCCGGAAATCCTCACCGATGGGCTAGGTAGCGACTGGCGCGTGGCGGAATACAGCTTCAAGCCGTATCCATGCTGCCGCTGCAACCACACGCCCATCGGCATCGGCATTCAGTTGCATCAACAAGGCATCAAACCCGCCGACGTCGCCGCCATCGAAATCGGCATGGGCAATGTCAACTGGCTCACCGTCGGCGCGCCGTACGATCCGAGCCGCAACGAAGTGGTTCACGCGCAGTTCAACAGCAGCTACAGTTTTGCCCGCGCGCTGCAAGACGGCAAAGTCGATCTGCACAGCTACCGCAAACCCGCGATCACCGACAGTGGCATCGCCGCCATCGCCGCCATGACCCGCGTGGTGGACGACCCGGCGATCAACCCCACCGCCATCGAACCCGCGCGCGTCAAACTCACATTAAAAAGCGGCAAGATCATCGAACTCAAACGCGACACCATCAAAGGCAGTCCGCAAGACCCGATGAACGATACCGAGATGCGCGCCAAGGTGCGCGGCTGTCTGGAGTTTGGTTTGGGTGCGAGTGCTGGCGATGTGGAACGACTGGCGGATGTGGTGGCTGCGCTGGAGACATCGGCGGATGCGGCCAAGTCGATATTGGATGCGTTTCCAGTGCAAAGATAGACAAGACGGCCATTACACCTTCGACCCGCTGAATGCCCGCTTGCGTTTTATCCGTCATTGACGTATAGTCTCGCATGTTCACTGTAGTTGAAACGCCATCTTTCAGCAGGCTATGCGAAGACTATTGGACCGCGGATGAACGAGGCACTTTCGCCGCGTGGATTGCAGCCAATCCTGAGTCAGGTGATGTCGTCCCTGGCTCAGGCGGCTGCCGCAAGATTCGGTGGTCCCGGACAGGCACCGGCAAGCGTGGCGGGGTGCGGGTCATCTACTACAACCAGATCGCGGATGGCCGGATTTATTTGCTGCTCATCTATGCCAAGAGCGCGCAAGAGAATATTCCAGCGAATGTTTTGTTAAAGATCAAGGAGGCGCTACATGCCCATGACTGAAAAAAAATTGCTCGCCCGCGATGCAAAGCGCGACATTGGCGCGGAATTGCTGGCCTCGGCTGTTGAAATGAAGACAGGTAAAACGGGGCGAGTGCATCGCATTTCAGTGTCCGAGGTCACCCAGGCCAGGGCGAAGTCCGGCCTCTCGCAGTCTCAGTTTGCCAAGTTACTGGGGGTATCGATGCGAACGCTGCAGGAATGGGAGCAGGGGCGGCGTAAACCTTCCGGCGCCGCACAGGCGCTTCTCACCATCGCGGCCAAACGTCCCGATATCATTCGAGAGGTCTTCGCGCTTTAGTGCATCGCATGCCAACTGGTCATTCAACGCGGGCGCGGGTGTTTGGAGTTTGGGTTGGGCGCGAGTGCTTCTGATGTGGGGCGGTCGGCGGATGTGGTGGCTGCGCTGGAAAAATCCGGGGATGCGGCGAAAGATGTTCTGAGTGCGTTGCCGGTGCAAAGATAATTTGGCTGCTGCGCGGCGGTGATGGGTTGCACCCCCATCCTACTTACTGAATAGGAGACGGTTTATGTATAGCGACGTGCTTCCGGTAAATTCCATGCTACGCTCCAAACGACGCCTTGCAATCCGTCACGAGACGGCCATTTCACATTGACCGTATAAGCCATGAGTCCTTCCCGCATCGTCGGTCTATTCACACTCATAGGAGGCGTTATCCTTCAGCCGCTCGGCTGGATGTTTTCCCATTGGTTAACGCCGGTCTCCTTTGTAGCCATTTTGGTGGGGGTAATCTTGTTACTCCGTGGCCACAAGCAGGATGGTTCAGATGGCGGAGAGGCATCTGGGCCTTCCACTGGACGCGCAATGCCCGGTGATATTCACGGCTATAGCGGGCAAATGACAGGCGGGCGGTCTACGTCATGGGAGTCAAGCCATTCATCCTCTGCAGGTGGCGCCGATGGAGGGGGCTCAGGTGACTGAGCGATTCGTTGTCCCCGTATTTCCAATACCTATCGCGTCTGCAAATGGTCATCCTTATGCAAAAGTCAGAAAACCCGGCGCAATAGAGATCGCGCCCTCTACAGCCCCTTACACCTCTGCCCCCCCGCCACAACTTCCCAAACGCCGCCGGTTCCCAAGGCCGCACCGCCAGACACAAACTGATGGTTTCACGTTGCTCTAAAGGCAACCACGCATCCGCGTTGTGCTGTTCGGCATATTCCAGTGCGAGTTGTTCCATACGCGCGGGCAGCGCCACGCGCGCCTCCGCTGATACGCGCACATTGACGATGCGCAGCATTTCGCCGGGCTGCATGAACGGGTAATTGAAATAATCCGTGGCCTGCTGCTTGGTCCAGCGCATGATGGGGCCGTCGGGTAGCCATTGGAACGTGCGCGCCACACGCTACGTTAGCGGTGACAAAACGGCCCCGTTGGAAGCCATATAATCGTATGGCCGTTTGTGCTTATCTATGCTACGCTTTCGCATGGCTAAAGCACGGTTCCAATGGGATTCCAAAAAGAATCGTGAGAATCAGGATAAGCATGGCGTGTCTTTCGCAGAGGCGCAGTTCGCCTTTGCAGACCCTCGTCGCGTTATCGCAGAAGATCACTCCCATAGTTCCATTGAAAAACGGCACTTCTGTTTTGGCTGGGTCGAAGATGGCATTCTCACCGTGCGCTTTACGTATCGAGACGACGTAATTCGCATATTTGGCGCAGGCTACTGGCGAAAGGGCAAACAAATTTATGAGCGCGAAAATCAAGTACACGAACGAACCCCTCGGAAACCCCAGGGTGGTCGCTGACTTTCTTCCCCGGCCCGAGGATCTGGTATTTCAGGACGAAGGGGTCAAGGTCACTATTGCCCTGAGCAGGCGTAGCGTCGACTTCTTCAAGATCGAGGCACAGAAGAACAACACCCAGTATCAGCGGATGATTCGGCGGCTTCTCGACGCCTATGCCGAGCATTATTCACAACCTCTAAACGCCGGTTCAAGGCGGGCGCAAAAACGTGCCGCTTAACCGGAACGTTTTTGAAAGAATACCCGGCGCAATGAACGATTGCGCCCGACGATTCAGCCAACCGCCAACCGCCACAACTTCCCAAACGCCACCGGCTCCCAAGGCCGCACCGCCAGACACAGGCTGATCGTCTCGCGCTGCTCCAGCGGCAGCCACGAATCGGCGTTGTGCTGTTCGGCATATTCCAGCGCAAGCTGTTCCATGCGCGCGAGCAGCGCCACGCGCGCCTCCTTGGACACACGCACATTCACGATGTGCAGCATTTCGCCCGGCTGCATGAACGGGTAGTTGAAATAATCCGCGGCCTGCTGTTTGGTCCAGCGCATGATGGGGCCGTCGGGGATCCACTGAAAAGTGCGCGCCACCAGCAGCCGGTAGTGATTGTTCTCCTGCAAATCCAGAAAGTGCGTATTTCACGTCATCGTGACCGGTGATTTCACCAAAGCGTGACCGACGTTTCACGGCATCGTGACCGCGATTTCACGCTGAGCGTGACCGATTTGGGGAATGTTGCATGGATAGTTAAAGGTAGTCTTGCCGCTTTTTTGAAAGCGAGCAGACGTGCCCCAGGACAAACTATCCATGCGCAAGATACGAGACGTACTTCGAT
>JANPOH010000358.1:0-3000 GCA_031427895.1 Betaproteobacteria bacterium | reverse complement strand
CCTGCGTCGATCAGCCTCTGGACATGAATGTGGGCGACCGCTTCTTTCTGCAGATCGCGCTTCTTCGGCTCGGATGAGAAGTCGTTCGCTAAAGCGCGATCAATATCGCGCGGATGCGTATCGTGGCCTTCGATGAGGTTCGAATAATAGCAGTTCATTGATCGCACAAGGCCGCCAATCGACTCGCGCAGGATCGGATGAATGCGGCCGGCAAGTTGGTTCGCCTCGGCAACAAGGGGGAGTATGTCATCGTCTAGCAGACGGGATGCCTCCTCGGGGACCATCGGCTCCATGCTACTGATATTCATGCATGGAATTATACCGGATTATGTGCCGGATTGATATGTCAGTTATTTATTGAAATTAAACGATAATTTTATTATTAATATCTAAAATAACCGGTATTAATACCGGTTTTAATACCGGTTAAAACCCTGTGTTGCAGTTAATTGACCAGTTTTTAAGGTTGTGCGTATTGTCATTTTAGTACCGGCTAAAGGCGCGCAACTCGACCCGGAAACAATTGCCCTCGGCATATAGTCATCGCCACCTTCCAGCGCGCGACCCGCATGCGGTGCGAATTCCCGTGGGGATCCGAATCCTGGTTTTGGGACTTTAAGCGGTTGGTATCGTTATGAGTAGTATTGGTAGGCCAGCAAAAAACTTAAGTTCGACGAATTTCTTGGCTATGACCAGTAACAGCTCGAAACCGGCCGCCTACGCTGCGGGGAGTGGATGGTGCGCAATGGCCGAGAAACAGTCGTTCGTACGGCCCACATCAAAACCAGATCAGCCTGCGATATTTCCCGCCCACTGCACGCAAGCCGCATCACAACCGTGATTTATCGAAAGACAAACCGTTTGATTTTTTGACCTGGTTTGAATTCGCGCCCGCGCACGAATTGGAGTTCGACCAATGGCAACCAACTCGCCGCGTTGCGTGCCACGCAAGAGTGGCAAACCATCGAACGTGGAGTGGCGTTCTGGCTGGTTCGCCAAACCTAACGTGACGTAGCGCAACCTGGCGCAACGCAGGCGCCATCGAACGACGCCACCCCATGCCGCGCACTTGCAGTGCGTGGCCGGTCGTATTGCACCTCGATGGTGCGGCGCAATAAGTCCTTTTCAAGGCGCTGCTAGGCGTAGCCTCTCTTTTGGGCTGCTGGCACCGTTATTGCTGTAACCCTATCAAGCATTCCGGCATTAGTAATAAAAGGTCAATGAAATGAATAACTTACCGCGCGAAAAAATTGTCGTCATAGGTAACGGCATGATCGGCCAGCGTTTTCTGGAGCAACTGGTCAGCCGCGCCGAAACGCATCCGGTGGAGGTGACGGTGTTTTGCGCCGAGCCGCGCCCGGCGTATGACCGGGTGCAGCTCACCAGTTTTTTTTCCGGCAAGTCGGCGGGCGATCTGAATCTGGTGCCGGAAGGATTCTTCGAACACCATGGCATCGCGCTGCGTCTGGGTGACAAGGCGGTGGCGATTGATCGTGAGCGCAAGGTCGTGCGTTCGGCGCGTGGCCACGAGTTGCCGTACGACAAACTGGTGCTGGCCACCGGCTCGTATCCGTTTGTGCCGAAAGTGGCGGGCACCGAATGGCAGGATTGTTTTGTCTATCGCGCCATCGAGGATTTAGAGGCAATAAGGGTCGCCGCCAAAACTGCAAAAGTCGGCACGGTGATCGGCGGCGGACTACTGGGGCTGGAGGCCGCCAAGGCGCTGCACGATCTCGGCCTGAAGACGCATGTGGTCGAATTTGCGCCGCGCCTGATGGCAGTGCAACTGGATGATTCCGGCGGGCGGCTGTTGCGTCACAAGATCGAGGCGCTGGGGGTTGCGGTGCATACCTCCAAGGCCACCAAGGAAATCGTCAAGGGCGACACCTGCCGGCAAAAGTTGCTGTTCGCCGACGGCAGTTCGCTCGAGACCGACATTATTGTGTTCTCCGCCGGCATCCGTCCGCGCGATCAACTGGCGAAATCGTCGGGCCTCACCATTGGCGAGCGCGGCGGCATCGCGGTCAACGATCACTGTCAGACCAACGATCCCAACATCTATGCGCTGGGCGAATGCGCGCTGTGGAGCGGGCGCTTGTATGGGCTGGTGGCGCCCGGCTACCAGATGGCGGAAGTGACCGCGCGCCATCTCACCGGCGAGACCGAGGCGCGCTTTCCGGGCGCGGACATGAGCACCAAGTTGAAGCTGCTCGGTGTGGACGTGGCGTCCATCGGCGACGCGCATGGCGTGGCGCCGGATGCGCTGAACTATGTGTTCACCGACGAAGCCTCTGGTATATACAAAAAGCTGGTGGTGTCGGGCGACCGCAAGCGCCTGCTCGGCGCAGTGCTGGTAGGCGAGGCGGATGACTACGGCAGCCTGCTGCAACTCACACTCAACGCAATTGCATTGCCGGAGCATCCCGAAGACCTGATTCTGCCCGCGCGTGAAGGCGGCCCGAGCAAAGGGCTGGGCGTCGATGCGTTGCCGGACGCCGCATTGATCTGCTCGTGCAATAACGTCTCCAAGGGCGCGCTGTGCTGCGCTGTTGCCGACGGCGCAACAAGTCTGGGCGCGCTGAAGAAAAATACCAAGGCGGCGACCACCTGTGGCGGCTGCGCGCCGCTGGTCAAACAAATACTCGATGCCCAACTCAAGAAGCAGGGTGTGGATGTCAAAAACACTCTGTGCGAACACTTCGACTACTCGCGCCAGGAGTTGTTTCATCTCACGCGCGTGGGCGGCCTGAAAACCTTCGATCAGATGATTTCCAAACATGGCAAGGGGCGCGGCTGCGATATTTGCAAGCCGGCGGCGGCCTCCATACTCGCCGCGTGCTGGAACGAATTCGTGCTGAAGCCGACGCACGCGCCTTTGCAGGACACCAACGATTACTACCTCGCCAATATGCAAAAGGACGGCACGTATTCGATCATTCCGCGGATTCCGGGCGGCGAGATCACTCCCGAGAAGCTGATTGTGATGGGCGAAGTGGCGAT
>JANPOH010000357.1:0-2520 GCA_031427895.1 Betaproteobacteria bacterium | reverse complement strand
GCTCAACATCATCGCCAAGCGCATCCTCGAACTGCCCGGAGCTTGAACATGGCGCTGATCCTGACCGACGAGCAAGCCATGCTGCGCGACAGCGCGCGCGATTTTTTGGCCGTGATTTCAAAGCCGTGGTCGGCCGCTTGTGCCAGCGCACGCGGAATACTGCTCGCGCCCAGCGTGGTTTCAAACGCAAAATCCAGACGCTGCTGTATCGCATCGGTCAGCAGAGTAAAGCCGCGATGCCAGGCCGCGCAGTTGGCGTCGGTCTGGCTTAACGCAGGCCGCGCCGCGCGCAAATCACGCGCGGTTTCATCCGGGTTGTAATAGTCGGCGCCGTGTTCGCGAAACGCCGCACCGGCGATGCTGCTCTTGCCCGATCCGTTGACACCCGCCAGCACATAGATGCGTGGCAGCGGCGATGATGGCGATGGCGCCATCGCTTGTCAGCGGCGCTTGGCGTTTTTTGCGGCGGCTTTGCCCAACGCCGCCGGCGTGGCGTTAAAGGCGGCCTCCATGCCCTTGCGTGCCTTGGGTGTTTGCATGCCGGCCAGCAGCACATCGTAATCGGCGCGCAACTCGTGCAGGCTCGGCGCGCGATCTTTCACCAGCGCCTGGAATTCGTCGTAGGAAATCAACACCGCCTTGGGGGTATCGTGACGTGTGATCGCAATCGCACCGCCCTTCAACGCCTGTTCAAGTACCGCGCCGAATTCGTTTTTGACGCGCGTGGCGGCGATGGACGGCACATCGACGAGATCGCCGCGGCTGTTGCGAAAAGTGAGTGCTGAAGTGGCGGACATGGCGAGCCTCCCAAGTAGATTCGACCATTTTAGCCTAATTAGCTATTTTGTCCAATTTATCCAATTCGCCTGCATTCCATGGCATACGGAACAATAATATTGTTTATAAACAGATAGTTATACGAAACCCACCCTCCCCGACCGGCATCGCACTCACCCCAGCATCTGCCCGCCATCCACCGCAATGGTCTGCCCCGTGACCCAGCTCGCCGCGCCGCTGGCGAGAAACAGCGCGACGCTGGCGATTTCTTCCGGCCTGCCGTAACGCCCGAAGCCGATGCCGGCGAGCGTGGCGTTGTAGAGCTTGGGGTTCTCGGTTTTTCTGCGATCCCAGGTGCCGCCGGGAAACGCTATCGAACCGGGCGCGATGCAGTTCACGCGGATGCGCTTGTCTGCAAACGCCGCCGCCTGCGATAAGGTCAATTGAATCAGCGCCGCCTTCACCGCCCCATACGGCGGCGTGCGCGGGCTGGGTTGCAGGCCGGAGATCGACGAAATATGAATAATCGCGCCCTGCGACTTTTCCAGAAACGGCAACGCGGCACGCGATGCGCGCACCGGCGCCAGCAAGTCCACGTTGATGCTGGCCGCCCAGCCCGCCTCGTCATCGCTCAAGCCGAAACCGGAGGCGTTATTCACCAGCACATCGATGCCGCCCAGCGCCCGCGCCGCGTCCGCAATATAGGTTGTCACCGCAGCCCCATCACCCAGATCGCAAGTTGCCGCATGCACTGTATGACCGTGGCCGCGCAGTTCAGCCTCGGTCGCGCGCAAGGCCGCCTCGCCCCTCGCGCAGATCGACACATTCGCGCCCGCCCGCGCAAACGCCAGCGCAATCGAGCGCCCAATCCCGCGCGAGCCGCCGGCGACCACTGCGTTACGTCCGTTCAGTTCCAGTTGCATAGCCGATTCTCCCGATTATCGCGCCCGAGCACCCGCCAAAAAACGATCCACGATCACCAGGAACGCCTGCGGATTCTCATCGCT
This sequence comes from Betaproteobacteria bacterium, assembly GCA_031427895.1. Taxonomy (GTDB): domain Bacteria; phylum Pseudomonadota; class Gammaproteobacteria; order Burkholderiales; family SG8-41; genus UBA5216. The sequence continues at coordinate 736 of JANPOH010000357.1, read as the reverse complement.
CGGATAATGCCCCAACCCCGGCATCATCACGATTTGTGCTTGCGGCAGCGCGGCCTGCAATTCCTGCTGCGTTTCAGGCGGCACGATCCCGCTCAGCCCGCCCAGCACATAAACAATCGGCGCTTTGATTTTGCGCACGGTGCTCCAAAGCTCAGTGGGAATAAAACCCTTCAAAATGGCCGGATCGCGCTCCCATACCAGACGCCCGTCGGCGCGCGGCTTCGCGCCGTGTTGTGCAAGGTTACGCAGCACCGGCTCCGGCGTGCGCGGATTTTCCGCCTTGACCTGCGCCAGCAGGTCATCAAGATTTGCCCAGCCGTTGGCCTCTTTTGCCATGCGGTCGCCGCGACGGCTGGAAATCGCCGCCGGACGCTCTGGCCCGACATCCTCCACAATCACCGATGACACCCATTCAGGATGCCGCCCCGCGATCATCTGCACCACGCGCCCGCCGGTGGATGCGCCCCACAGCACGAGATTGCGTAACCCCAGTTGCTCGATCAGCGCCTCGATATCGCTGGTGTAATCCTCCACCAGATACGCGCCGTCGGGATGCCAGCCGGAATCGCCGTGCCCGCGCATATCCACCGCGATGACGTGATAGTCGCTCGCGAAATGCGGCGCAAGGTGATCGAAGCCATGCGCCACGCGCGCTATGCCGTGCAGCAAAAGCAGTGGTTGCCGGCCCGCGCCGCCCCAATCCAGATAGTGAATCCGCAAGCCGTTGACCGTCACG
>JANPOH010000356.1:0-8203 GCA_031427895.1 Betaproteobacteria bacterium | reverse complement strand
TTTTCAGCGCCTGCACCACGCCATCGACGCCGTTGTACATGGTGCGGCCGGTGGTGGTGGCAAGCAGCATGCCGACCTGATGCACGTCGGGGTCGGCGAGTACCGCGTCGAGCGCGCGCAAATATTTGGGCGCGTTTTTGTCGCTGATAAAACCCGCCGCGTAATCCACCGGGTTTTCCAGCGAAGCCACATTCGGCAGATTTTCGCGCAGCACGGCCATGGTTTTTTCCGACAGCGGGATCAGCTTCAAGCCCACTTCGTCCGCTGCATCGGAAAACGCCACCGCCGAGCCGCCGGAGCCGCCCATCACCACCACGTTGCGCCCGCGCGCCATGCGGCCCGCCGCGAAGCACTGCGCGTAGTCGCCGGCCTCGTGCGTGTCCACCACTTCGATCACGCCGCATTGTTTGAACGCGGCGCGAAAAATGTCGTAACGGCTGGTGAGGTTGGCGGTGTGCGAGGCCGCCGCGCGCAAGCCCTGTTGTGTGTTGCCGGCCTTTAACACGATCACCGGCTTGCCCGCCGCCAGCGCGCGCCGCGCCGCCGCCATCAGCGCGCGGCCATCGGCCACGCCTTCGAGGTACACCAGAATCACTTTGGTTTCGGGGTCATCGACAAAGGCGTTGATGAGTTCCGGCGCCTGAATGTCGCTTTCGTTGCCGCTGGCCACCACGTAGCGAAAACCCACGCGCGCGCCGCCGGTTTGGATCACCAGGCTGTTGCCGAAGCCGCCGCTCTGGATCACCGCCGACACCGGACCGGGCTTTAACATCGGTGGCTTGGTGATGCTGCCGAAACCGGCAAACACCTTTTGGTGAACGTTGACCAGCCCCAGGCAATTGGGGCCGATGAGGCGCACGCCGCCTTTTTTTGCGGCGGCCAGCATGCGCTCTTCGTTGGCAACACCCTCCGGCCCCGCTTCGCGAAATCCGCCGCCCAGCACGATGGCGAACGCGATACCCTTCGCGCCGCACTGCTCAATGACACCAGGCACGTGTTTGGCGGGAATGGCGATCACCGCCACGTCGCACGGCTCGTCGATATCGGCGATGCCGCGATAACAACGCCGATTCATCAGCGTGTCGTAATTCGGATTGACCGGAAAAATGCCGCCGCTGTAGCCGTTGCGCGTGATCGCGTCCAGCGCCTGACCGCCGGCACGAATGGTGTCTTCGGTGGCGCCGACGATGGCGACGCCGCGCGGGTTGAATAGTCTGGATAAAGGGGAGAGGGTGCTCATGGTGTGTGCGTGTGTGCGTGTGTGCGTGTGTGGTGAAGATGTCTTCGCGGGAAGGTCAGTGAATCACCTGATTAACGTCGCACCGTGCATTTTCGCACGGGTGCCGGGCGCCGCGTTTTCAGGGTCTGCATTGTGGTAAACATCTCGGGCTGCCTGCATGTCTTTGGGTGACTGGCATAAGACACCCCGTCACCTTTCCATGAAAAAGAAATATCTTATGATGGAATTTCATGGTGAGTATGATAGGCTGCGCCTTATGCCGCCTCCCGCATCGACATTGCCGACATTGCCGCGCCCCAGCCTGGAACAGGCCGTCCGTTCCGCCCTCGGGCGCGCGCGCGCCGTGGCGCTTAACGGGCCTCGCCAATCGGGCAAAAGCACCCTGGCGCAGACCTTTCTGGCGCGCAATTCGCCTAATTATTTCGACCTCGAAAACCCGCTCCACGAACAACGCCTGGCGCAACCCATCGATACGCTGTCGCGCCTGCAAGGGCTGATCGTCATCGACGAAGTGCAACGCCGTCCCGCGCTGTTTCCCCTGCTGCGGATGCTGATTGATCGCTCCGATGCGCCAGGCCAATATTTGCTCTTGGGCAGCGCCTCTCCCGCGCTGCTGCGCCAGGCGGGAGAATCCCTATTGGGCAGGGTTGAAACCATCGAAGTCGCCGGCTTTAACATTGCGGAAGTGTGCGACGCCGGCGCCTATGACGAAAACGCCAGCACCCGCCTGTGGCTGCGCGGCGGTTTTCCGCGCGCGTATCTCGCCGCATCGGACGAAGACAGTCTCGCGTGGCGCGCCGCCGCCATTAGCAGTCACGTGGAAATGGATTTGCCGCAGTTTGGCATCAACATCGCCGCGCCCGCGATGCTGCGCTTCTGGCGCATGCTCGCGCACTACCACGGACAGATATGGTCGGCGGCGAATCCGGCGCGTTCACTGGGCGTATCAGAACCTACCGTACGCCGCTATCTCGATACGCTGACCCAAACGCTGATGGTGCGCCAGTTGCAACCCTGGCACGAGAATCTGAACAAACGGCAAGTGAAGTCGCCAAAAATCTACTTTCGTGACACCGGGCTGCTGCATGCGCTGATGGGCGTGGCGACACTGCCGGCGCTTCTGGCCCATCCGCATTGCGGCGCAAGTTGGGAGGGTTTCGCGCTGGAACAGGTGCTGCGAATCGCCAAACCGGACGCAGCGTATTTTTGGGCGACTCATCAAGGCGCGGAGCTTGATCTTCTGATGCTGCGCGGCTCACAACGTGTCGGTGTTGAATTCAAGCGCGCCGATGTTCCCAAAATCACGCCGTCCATGCACATCGCGATGAACGATCTCAAACTCGATACGCTCTATGTTGTCTATCCGGGCGAGCAGCGATTTACGCTGGGCGACCGGATGGAAGCGGTTCCGCTATGGGCGCTGTTGCCGGGTAACGAACGGCAAGCCGTCCCTCTGTAATTGCGCCAAGCGCCGCCCGCCGCCTACCCCACCTAATCCCCACCTAATCCCCACCTTACTCCGCCTTGATCCCCGCCTCGCGGATCACCTTGCCCCACTTGCTGACTTCGCCGGCAAGATATTTACGCAGCTCATCCGCCGAGCGGCTCCGCGCCCTGCGCGATCAAACGGTCACGCATGTCGGGCTCTTTCATGATGCCGACGAGCGCGGTGTTTAATTTGTCCACCACCGGCTGCGGCGTTCTGCCGGTGGAAAAAATACCGAACCAGCCCACCGCGTGAAACCCCGGCACGCCGGTTTCGGCGATGGTCGGCAGCTCAGGAAACAGCACCGAACGTTTTGCGCTGGTGACGCCAATCGCGCGCAGCGTGTTGTTACGGCTGTAGGGCGTAAGGATCAGCACGTTGTCGAACGCCACCTGCTGCCCGATGCGCTCGCCGAGTTTTGCGCCCACGAGGCGCGCCATGATGTCGGTGCTGCCGCCCGCGGCGACGGCGACCACCAGGCGTACGGGGCGTCGTGGATACGACTGCGCATACGCAGTGTCGGGCCGGTCCGCCACCAGCGTCTTGCCGCGCATATCGGCCACCGATTGAATCTCGGGCCGCGTCATGAACTCGTTCATGCTGGCATCGCCGCCGCTGACGATAATCACGTCGGCGGCGGCGGTTTCCACCATCGCCACCGCGTTATCTACGGCGAATACGCAATCTCGAACTCCCCTTTTGCCAGGCCCTCGCGCTGCGCCTCGGCGTTTTGCGTGAAGCGCAGATCGACAAGAATGCCGCGCTTCTCGAATACGCCGTTGGCGATGCCGATATAAAGCGCAAGATTGGTGGCGTTGGGGAAGGTGTTCAGGCGCACGGTGGTCAGAGCCTGCGCCCATGCACTCGTCACCGCGCACAGCAACACACCCGACAGCAACAGACGGCGGAAAGTTATCATCATCGATCTTCTCCTTTAACGGGAATGCGGTTTACTATGCGTCACAAAAAAAACGCACCGCTATGGGAGCTCGACATGAGCAAGGCATTCCGCATCCACCAGACCGGCGGGCCGCCTGGGACAACTCGGCTCGATTTATCTCACCCACCCCAGCCTCGGCGATTACACCGCCACGCGCGATGCGCTGCTCACCACTGCTGGTGATTTATTCGCCGCGGTGAGTTCAAGCAAAGTGAAAATCGACATCAACCACGGTTATGTGCTGCAAGATGCGCCTCGGGCACATCGCGATATGGAGGCGCGCAGGACTACGGGGTCGGTGGTGTTGATACCGTGATACCGGGATTTTTTGTATGGACTGGGGCTCGCGTTGTCGCGCCTGACCTGCCACCCAATGGTGATGCCTCGCTTGACTTTGTTGCGACGTTACATACAATGTATTTATGATTCGATTTGAATGGGATACCGCTAAAGCCGCGGCAAACGTCAATAAACATGGCGTTTCCTTTGACGAGGCTCAAACCGTTTTTTACGATGAGTTTGCGGTTCAGTTCTTTGATGAAGAACACTCCGACGACGAAGAACGATTCCTGTTGCTGGGTTTAAGCACGGGCGCCAAACTGCTTCTCGTTTGCCATTGCGAGCGCGAGTCCGGCGCCGTGATCCGCATCATTTCCGCAAGAAAAGCAACCAAACGCGAACGCACGTTCTATGGAGGTGAACAGCCATGAAAGCAGAATACGACCTGTCGCGAATGAAGTCGCGGAAGAACCCTTACGCCTCAAAGCTCAAAAAGCCCGTCACCATGCGTCTTTCCGAAGACGTTATTGGTTACTTCAAGGGAATGGCGGATGAAGCCGGTGTGCCGTATCAAAGCCTGATTAATCTGTATCTCCGTGACTGCGTGACGCAGCACCGGAAAGTCAAAATTGCCTGGCAAACCAAGTCGCGACTCGATGCTTGACCTCGCGCCCGCGGTCGCCGGTTAGCGTCGGGTAACACGACAAATGAAACTGTGGCGCGGGCAGCCGGATAACTGGGTTTGGAAACCCACCGCGCGAGACCTCGCCCGATTCTGGTTCGGTATGGCGGTCGCCTTCCTCCTTTTGTAAATCGTAATTCAGTTTGTACAAATAAGCGTTGACCACCCACGGCCCCACCGGCGAAATAATCGGCGTGTGGCCGTCGGCGGGCGCGCGCGCAACGATGCCCATGCCGATGGAGCCGTTGGCACCGGGACGGTTATCGACAACGATGGATTGGCCCAGACGCGTGCACAATTTTTCGGCCAGCAGGCGGCCTTGCAGATCGGGCGAGCCGCCGGGGAAAAACGGCACGACCAGCCGAATCGGGCGGGTGGGATATTGCGCTGGGGTTTGCGCGAGCGCGCCGCCCGATGCGAGCAGCGCACTGACTGAAAATATGTAACTATTTGTTTTTAAACAATATTTCACATACAAAAACTAACCCAGCATCTTCGCAATGATCTCAATGTTCGCCCGATCCGGCTTCAATTCCCCGCGCTCAATGCGGCGGCACAGCGCAACAACGGCATCATTCGCCGGCGTCGCAACATTCTTCTCACGGCCCTTGCGCGCGATGTGGCCGTTGAGATGCTCGGTTTCCGTTCTGCGGCCTTTCAAAAAATCCTGGAACACCACGCCGCGCGCCGTGCGCGAACCTTTTTTGCCCATGTGGCCGAGGATCGTGTACAGCAGCGTGTCGATGATTTTTTCTTCCGGCCCCATGAATTCTTCGGGGCTTAAACCGAAAATCGCATCGAGCTGATAGCCGTGCGCCGCGCCCACGCGCATGGTTTCGCTCGCCAGTTGCGCGCGCAACTTGACCACTTCGGGTATCTCCACCGCCTGCCACGACTGCAAGGCCAGCGCACCAAACGGCGCAAGAATCATCGAGCTATTCACCAGCTTGGTCCACTTCGCACCTTCGATGTTGTCGGTGATGGTGATCGTGCCGGAGTGCTTCATCAGTTTTTCGAGTTCAGTCAGACGCGGCGTCACGCCGCCATCCAGCTCGCCGAGGCCAAACCACGTGTGCGCGGGATCGGTGTTGCGCTGAACCAGCCCCGGCGTAAACACTTCCGCCGACAGTTCCAGCACGCAGCCCATCACGCGCGGTCTTCCGATGATGTCGATAATGTCGGCGTTGTTCATGCCGTTTTGCGCGCCGACGATCATGCCGCCCTCTTTCAGGTACGGCTTGATGAATTCACACAGCCAGCGCGTGTCGTGCGATTTCGCCGTGAGCAGCACGATATCAAACTGGCGCTTGAGTGATGACAACTCGCACAGGTGATACGCCTCGACCCGCGTGTGCAATTCCGAATCCGGCATTTTCACGTGCAGACCGCTGGCCTTCATCGCCTCGACATGCGCGGGCCATTGATCGACCAGCGAAATGTTGTAGCCCGCGGGGGCGGCGTGGGTCATATCGGCGCCGATGCTGCTGCCGATGGCGCCGGCGCCGAGGATGGCGATTTGTTGTGTCATTATTTTCTCCGCGTCGATAGCGCCATCATGCCATAAGCCGTACGCGCCGTTAACGGCGGCGCACGCCGATCTCAAAACACCCTGCGTCGTGCTTGCGTATGTCTATCGCCACCGGCAAAAATTGCTGAATCACCCCGGCGTTGGTGATGGTGTGCAGGCTGGTTTGCGTGGCGGTGAACGAGCCTGCGCCCGCCAGCAATGCGGGCAATACGGTTTGAAATACCAGCGTGCAGTACACATCGACAACGACAGCGCGCCGCGCAGAATTTGTCCGCCACCTTCGCCTTGCGAGCCGTCTAATATTAGAGTCGTTTTTTGGTTGGGTATTGAGAATTGGGAGGGTAGGCGTTTGGCGTCGGGAGTTCGAAGTAACACCGGACGCCCGGCGCCGCGCGCTCACCCCTTCACACAAACCACCTGCTTCAAGGTATGCACCACTTCCACCAGATCGCGTTGCGCGTGCATCACCGCATCGATGTCTTTGTACGCCATCGGAATCTCATCGATCACGTTTGCGTCCTTGCGACACTCGACACCCGCGGTTGCCCTGACCTGATCGGCCACGGTGAAGCGGCGCTTGGCTTCGGTGCGCGACATGGCGCGTCCCGCGCCGTGGCTGCAACTCTCGAACGAATCGGCGTCACCCTTGCCGCGCACAATGAACGAACGTGCGCCCATCGAGCCGGGAATAATGCCCATCTCGCCCTTGCCCGCGCGCACCGCGCCCTTGCGGGTGACCAGCACCTTTTCGCCAAAGTGCGTTTCTTCCTGCACATAGTTGTGGTGACAGTTCACCGCCTCGATATGCGTCTCGAACGGCTTACCGATGACCGAACGCACCGCCGCCACCACCGCCTGCATCATCGCCTCGCGGTTCAGGCGCGCGAAATGCTGCGCCCAGCCCACGGCTTCCACGTAGTCATCGAAATGCTCAGTACCTTCAGCGAAATACGCCAAATCCTGATCGGGCAGGTTGATGAAATGGGTACGCATATCCTGTTTCGCCCTTTCGATAAACAACCTGCCGATGGCGTTACCCACGCCGCGCGAGCCGGAGTGCAGCATGAACCACACGGCATTTTGTTCGTCGAGACACACTTCGACAAAATGATTGCCGCTGCCGAGCGTGCCGAGGTGACGGTAGTTGTTGGTGTTTTTCAGCTTCGGGTTTTTTTGCGTAATGCGCTCGAAGCCCGGCGCGAGTTCGGCCCAGAAGGCATCAACCTGCCTCGGCGGTGAATCCCACGAGCCTTTATCGCGCCCGCCGCGGGGCGGGCTCATGCCGTGCGGCACCGCCCTTTCAATCGCCGCGCGCAGCGGGCCGAGGTTGTCCGGCAGATCATCCGCGCCCAGCGTTGTCTTGCACGCCATCATGCCGCAGCCGATATCCACGCCCACCGCCGCCGGAATAATCGCGCCTTGGGTGGGGATCACGCTGCCGATAGTCGAGCCTATGCCCACATGCACGTCGGGCATCACCGCAATGTGTTTGAAAATGAACGGCATCTTCGCCATGTTCGCGAGCTGCTCGCGCGCAGCGTCTTCCACCGGCACACCCAAGGTCCACATTTTTACGTGGCGGCCGCCGTCGATGTTCATTACTTCGTAGTTTTCGTTTTTCATTTTTTTCTCCATTAAGGCGACGCGCCGTACCGCGCCGCACCCCGGCTATCGCAAAGCCCGTGCCGATCGGGATGCAAAGTCATGAATTATAAGTATATGTTTTTAGTCACTATTCGGGTTCCTTCGGTGATTGCGAACCCTATCCCTCACCCTCGGTCCCTCTCCCGACGGGAGAGGGAAGTAAGGCGAACTGTCGGCGGTGTTGGTTTTTAAGCACCTCTCCCCCGGGAGAAGGGTTGGGATGAGGGAGGTGGTTCTCTCGAACCTGAATAGTTACGATTCGCTTTAACCGAGATTATTCATTAGAAAGAATGGGTCTCTAAACCTGGGATGCGCGGCGGATCAAGCGCCGCACTCCACAGCCCCGAGAACCACGCGCGCCGCTGTCGCGGCATTGCCACGGTATATTGAGCAGCGTACGGGCC
>JANPOH010000355.1:0-1847 GCA_031427895.1 Betaproteobacteria bacterium | reverse complement strand
GGAATCACCACCGAGCCGGAATGCGCGCAGCCGCCGAAGTCATCGATCTCGCGCGCATGCACCGCCGCGCCGTTGGCGAGCGCCGCCAGCGGCAACGGCGCTTTGTCGTGTGTGCACCAAAAAGCGGTATCGCCGCCGCTGCCGTTGGCTTGGGTCATGGCGCGGCGGATCTGCGCGACTTCCTCCGTGCCCGCGCCCGCCATCGCGCAGCCCAGCGTGTCGAGCAACACCCGATGCGCGAGCGTGCGCACGTCCTGCGGCAGATCGTCGTAACGCAGGTTCGCGGCGTATTGCGCGAGTTGGCCGCTGATGAACGCGGCGTGTGTGGGATTCATCGTGCCGTTTTCCATGGGCTATCCTGTGCGCAATGCCGCTATCAATGCCTTCATGTCGGGCAGGGTTTCAAACCGCGAACACAGGGCAACCACGGCATCCGTCTTCGTCTGTCCCAGCACGCCGGTCGCGAGCAGGCGGAATTTGTTTTCGATGTCCGCATCGGTGGGCGTGAGGTAACGGCCGCGTTGGCTGCGATCCACTTCCGTTGATACGGTTTTGCCGTTGTGCAGCGTGAGCGTCACGCGCGCGAGGCTGCGCGCCGGGTATTGCTGTTCGTAATCCTCGTTCTCGGTGATTTTGACTTTGCCGGCGAGGGCGCGGATCGCCGGATCGCGCAGCACCTCCGGGCGAAAGCCGGGGCCGAGCAGCGCCGCCGGATCGCGCAGGCACGCCGCCATCGCCAGGCAATACGGCAGGCTCGCGCGCGCCGCGACATCGTTGTCGGGATGCACGGTGTTGAATACGGCGGTGCGTTTCATGGCGTCAACGTGAATCGCGGCGATATCGCCCGCTTGAATAGCGTGCTCGGTGATCAGATCGAACATCGCGTCGAGCGAGGCAAACAGCGGCCCCACCGTCGCGTAATGCTTGGTCACGATACCGTCGGCGATTTCCCAATAGGTAAATTTTGCGTCGTCGGTAATGCTTTCCGTCAAACGTTCCGGCAGCGTCTTGTCGGCCAGCACCGGCAAAAACCCGCCGATCACATCGCGCATGCCCTTGACGCCACGCGCCGCCATTTCCGCCGCCACCAACCCCGCCGCGCACGATTGCCCGCCGAGCAGCCACTTGATGGTTTCGCCTTCTTCGTTGGCGCGCATCATCGCGGTGGGCAACAGATTGACCGCGATGCCCAGCGTGTTATCCATTGCAACCGCGTCGAGCCTCATAAAATGCGCCGCCGCCACCGCCGAGCCGATGCCGCCCCACAACCCCGGCGTCCACCAGCCGCGATAAAACGCGCTGGGGAACACCGCACGGCCAAAGCGGATTTCAATTTCGTAACCCGCCGTCACCGCGGCCAACACCTCGGCGCCGCTGCGATTTAACTTTTCCGCATAGGCCAGCGCGGGCGGCACGATTTCATTGCCCGGATGACAGGTGCCGCGCGGCGCGGCATCGGTCAGCTCAAGCCCGTGCATATACGTGGCGTGCGCCAGGCACACGTGCGACACGGTGGTTTTTTGTCCGCCCGGCAGCAGCGTGGCCTCGGGCGTGCCGCCCTGCGCCAAAACGTAATTGCGGATGGGTTCGGCGATGCCGGCGTCGTAACCCGCGACCAGGCAGCCGACGGTGTCGAGCATGCGCTGCTTTGCGCGCATCAGCACCTCGGCAGGAAGATTTTCGAAACGCAAACCGGCGGCGGCGCGGCCGAGCAAGGGCAACACATCTTTATAAGCGGTGTGACTCAATGGCGTTCCTTTGTCTTCCCGGTAATTTAATGGGAGAGATATTCATAGTGCTGTCGGCGCGCACTATGGTACCGCGATAGGCGTCGGCGGGGGCAACAC
>JANPOH010000354.1:0-2771 GCA_031427895.1 Betaproteobacteria bacterium | reverse complement strand
CACAAGGATCTGAAACTCGCCGCCGCGCTGGAGATTCCCGGCAACAACCACATCGGCAAGGATGCGGGTGAATTCGCGGGCGCCGCCACCGGCGTGAAAATCACCGCCGACTACCACAATGCGTTAAAGGGCTGTGATGTGCTGATCGATTTTACGCGCCCCGAAGGCACGCTGGGGCATATGGCCGCCTGCCGCAAGCATGGCGTGCGCATGGTCATCGGCACTACCGGGTTTTCCGCGGCGCAAAAGCAATCGATCACCGAAGTCTCCAGCGACATCGGCATCGTGTTCGCGCCGAACATGGCCGTGGGCGTCAATGTGACGTTCAAACTGGCGGAAATCGCCGCGAAAATCCTCGGCAACGACTACGACGTTGAAATCATCGAGTCGCATCATCGTCACAAGGTCGATGCACCATCGGGCACGGCGCTGAAGTTCGGTGAGGTAGTGGCGAAGGCGCTGGGGCGTGACCTGTCGCAGGTGGCGGCGCATGGGCGCGAGGGCGTCACCGGCGAGCGCGACGCAAAAACTATTGGCTTTCACGCCATCCGCGGCGGCGATATCGTGGGTGAGCATACGGTGATGTTCGCGGGTGAAGGCGAACGTGTCGAGGTGACGGTGCGTTCCGGCAGCCGGTCTACTTATGCGGAGGGCGCGTTGCGCGCCGCGCGCTTTTTGGCCGGCAAGAAATCCGGGTTGTTTGATATGTTTGATGTGCTGGGGTTGCGGTAGCGCGACGCGCAAGACGCGGGTCGTGAGCCGTGGCGGGATTTTCCGCCGAGCCGCTTTCGCGTATAATCTGGAACTCAAGTAGCGGGGCGGGCCTAATTGATTAGACCAGTCCCGCTTTCCATATCCAGCCCCGAAACGGGGCTCGTAAATTAGTCGCATATAATCAGGAGGTTGCCGTGTCACTACGTACGCCCGCGATCCTCGTACTCAAGGATGGGACGGTATTTCGTGGCACGTCTATCGGCGCTGATGGGGTTTCCGCCGGCGAGGTCGTATTTAATACCGCGATCACCGGCTATCAGGAAATTCTCACCGATCCGTCCTATTGCCGCCAGATCGTCACCCTCACGTATCCGCACATCGGCAACACCGGCGCGAATGCCGAGGATGTGGAGTCGGATCGCGTTTACGCGGCGGGTTTGGTGATTCGTGATCTGCCGTTGCTGGCATCGAATTTCCGCATGAAATGGACGCTCGCTGAATATCTCAAGCGCGAAAACGTGGTGGCGATCGCCGACATAGATACCCGCAAGCTGACGCGCATTCTGCGTGACAAGGGCGCGCAAGAAGGTTGCATCATCGCGGGTAAGGTGGATGAGCAGGCCGCGCTCAAGGCGGCACGGGATTTTCCGGGTTTGCAAGGCATGGATTTGGCTAAGGTGGTTTCTTGTTCAAAATCATATACTTGGGATGAAACCACGTGGGCGCTGGGCACGGGCTACGGTAAGCTCACTGAGCCAAAATTCAACGTGGTGGCCTACGACTTCGGCGTGAAGCGCAACATCCTGCGCATGCTTGCCGCGCGTGGCTGCAAGCTCACGGTCGTGCCCGCGCAAACGCCGGCCAAAGACGTGCTGGCGCTAAAGCCCGACGGTGTGTTTTTGTCGAACGGCCCCGGCGACCCGGAGCCTTGTGATTACGCCATCGCGGCCATCCGTGAGTTGCTGGAAAAAAACGTGCCGCTGTTCGGCATCTGCCTTGGCCATCAATTGCTGGGGCTGGCGAGCGGCGCGCAGACGATCAAGATGAAATTCGGCCATCATGGCGTGAACCATCCGGTGCAGGATATCGACACCGGGCGTGTGATGATTACCAGCCAGAACCACGGCTTTGCGGTGGATGCGAAAACGCTGCCCGCGAACTGCCGCGTGACGCACGTGTCGTTGTTCGACGGCAGCCTGCAAGGTTTTGCGCGCACCGACAAACCGGCGTTTTGCTTTCAGGGCCACCCGGAAGCGAGTCCGGGGCCGCATGATGTGAGTTATTTGTTCGACAGGTTTATTCAGTTAATGAAAGGCGTGAATCAGTGAACAAGTGAAGCAGCGAACGAGTAACCCGCCGCCGGGGTTCACCCGTTCACTGCTTCACTTGTTCACTCGTTCACTCAACCCATGCCCAAACGTACCGACCTAAAATCCATACTCATTATCGGCGCCGGCCCGATCATTATCGGTCAGGCATGCGAGTTTGATTACTCCGGCGCGCAGGCGTGCAAGGCGTTGCGCGAGGAGGGCTATCGCGTGGTGCTGGTGAATTCCAACCCGGCCACCATCATGACCGACCCCGGCATGGCAGATGCGACTTACATCGAGCCGATCACCTGGCAGATGGTGGAAAAAATCATCGCTATTGAAAAGCCCGATGCGTTGCTGCCGACGATGGGTGGGCAAACGGCGTTGAATTGCGCGCTGGATCTGGCCAAGCACGGCGTGCTGGAAAAATACGGCGTGGAAATGATCGGCGCGTCCAAAGAGGCCATCGACAAGGCCGAGGATCGCGAAAAATTCAAAAAGGCGATGGCGAAAATCGGCCTCGATAGTCCGCGCTCGGCGCTGGCGCATTCGATGGAAGAAGCGCTGCAGGTGCAGGCGATGGTGGGTTATCCGACGATTATCCGGCCCTCGTTCACGCTCGGCGGCACTGGCGGCGGCATCGCGTATAACAAAGAGGAATTCATCGCCATCGTCGAGCGTGGCATCGATGCCAGCCCCACGCACGAAATTCTGATCGAGGAATCGGTGATCGGCTGGAAAGAATAC
>JANPOH010000353.1:0-14142 GCA_031427895.1 Betaproteobacteria bacterium | reverse complement strand
AAAAGCGGCAAGACTACCTTTAACTATCCATGCAACATCCTCCAAATCGGTCACGCTCAGCGTGAAATCGCGGTCACGATGCCGTGAAACGTCGGTCACGCTTTGGTGAAATCACCGGTCACGATGACGTGAAATACGCAGGCGGGCAAAATCTTGCTGGTTTTGCCCGCCCGCGGCATGTGAATAGCGCAGCGGCGCGTGAACTCCAACGTTCGGGTTCGATAGCCGATGATGTTGGACTTACCCGCCCAACGTGCGCGCGCTGCGCGGGCTACGCGGGCTCCCCAAAGCGAATTCCGATTCCCGCCATGGCCTGCACCGTGGCGGTTCCCCATTTCTTGGCAATTTCTTCGCCGGTGGACGCGGCGTGATAAACCGCGTCCTGCCGGTCGCCGGGTTCGGGTTGAATCATCACCAGCAGGCGCCCCAGCTCATTGCCCACGTTTTTGAAATCACGATACACGCCCGCGGGCACGGACACAAAATCCAGCGGTTCAAGAATGGTGGAGAACTGCCCTTCTTCTCCCCAAATAATTTCAAAGCGGCTTTGCACGCAAAAAAAGTTTTCCACCGATGCGGTGTGTTTGTGCAGGCCGGCGCTGTCGCCCGGCGGGCATTCAGCCAGCGTGATGGTCAGACCGGGCGCGCCTTTAACCGGCGCGACTTTGCTGCGGCCTTCCCAACCCGCAGGCGACATGATGGGCATGACCTTATCCGGCGACATCATCAGCATCGCCTCTGGCGGAATGCCGTTGGCGGCGTTCATGGAATCCTTGTAGGGCACCAGCTTTGCGTAGCGCGCCACGCGCCGGGCAACGGTGTCATCGATGGGGTTATGTGTCGGCATGGCAAAAACTCCCGAGGTTGGGGCGGGCGGCGGTTTGATTTCATCGCAATTTACGTGGCGCCGGCAGCGCCGTCAATTGCTGGCGAGCCCGCCTCATGCGGAATCCACTAAATGGGCTGTTGCGCCGAAGTACGCAAAAATTTGCCGGGCAGGGTAGCGTTAAGCGCGACGGCGGGGTTAAAGTAACGCGATTGAGAATCGCCATTCGCACCAACCCATGAAGGGGGGGGCATGAAGCAGTTACTCGCCGCCGCCTTGCTGTCGTCTCTGTCGTCAGTCTGCGCGCTGTCGTGGGCGCAAACCCTGGACGAACTGCACAACAACAAAAACACCGACCACGTGCCCAACTTCGGCATGGGCAACGACCTGAAGATGTGGAGCCCGCTCCGGCAAATACCAATCAAAACTGGGCCAAGCACATCGATCTGAAAACCGGACGCCCGGTACTGACCGATCTGCTGGACCGCGCGATCAAGGGCGAGACCATCGATCTGAACCCGCGCCTCGGCACCAACGCGACGCTGTCGGCCTATAACCAGAAAAGCGGCATGCTGTATCTGAACTCGTGGGAAATTTTCCGTGTGATGAAATTTGTCGATGTGGAACTGAAAATAGGCGAGAGCTATACCGGCGTCGAATCCAGTTCCAGGATTCCGGAAATCACCGGCTATCACATCGCGATGAATCCGCTCACCGGCGAAGTGATTGCGCTGGATCAGGAGAACGACAAGCAACTGTGGCAATTCAAAACCGGCTCCAGCATCAATGCGCCGCCCATCACCTACACTCACAAAGGGCAGCAGTACGTGACCGTGTTGTCCGGGCGCGGCGGCAGCAACCCCAGCCGCTCGGCGGGCGCGGTGATTCCCACCGGCGGATCGGTGTGGACGTTTGCGTTGATGCAGGACTGATACAACAAAATACCGGGGTGGCGGCTCCACTTCGGGCCGTCGTTCCCGCGCGGGCCGGCCCCGGGCCGATTGAAGCGGGGCGTTGCGCGTGCGCCCGTGCTCAGGGCGCAATGCGCGGGTTGAAGAAGAATTCACGCAACATGAATTCTTCCAGCGCCGCGGTGTCCTGTTGCCGCGCGGATAGCGTCACCACGCGGTTCATGCGGTGCGAGCGCCAAGTGAAATCTCCCTGCACATGCGAGCGAATGATCTCGATCATTTTTCGCACCACGGCGAGCTCGATGTTGCTATTGCCGCCCAGGCGCACTTCAACCAATTGATCCATGTTGCGGCGCGCGTCGGCGTGCCAGCCGTGAAACATGAATTCCGCGTAATCCACGCCCTTGCGCTTCATGGTGAATATGCCGCCGCTGCGATTGGGATCGTTGCCCGCCGCGCCCTGCGCTTTGCTGGTGGCAAGGTTCGCTATCGCCAGCCGCGTGGCGCGCGCGTTATCGTCTTCGGCGGGCGGCGCGGCGGCAGGCGTGGCGTCGCCGCGCGCGCGCGCTGCTTTGCCTCCAGCGCCGCGGCAAAGTCGAGCGTGGATGGCGCGCGTACTGCCGGCTCCACCGGCGAGGGCGCGCGGGGCTGGGCGATGACCGGCGGCGCCGGCTGCACGGCGGGGGGCGGCGTTACCGCGGCGCGCGGCACGGGCGTTGCGACGCTGGGGCGTGGTTGGGACGGCGGCGTAACCACGGCGGGCGGCGGGCCGGGCAGCGGCCTCAGTTTGACCGTCAGGGGCGGCGGATCTTTTTTTTCGGGCGGCGGTTTTTGCAGCTTCCATTGCCACATCACCGCGCCATGCAGCAGCAGCGACAGCACTATCGCGATATGGATGGTGCGTATCGTCACGACATCGCGACGTGGCGGGAGTGCGCTGACCCAATCACTCATGACATGGTGAAAGATTTAAAAAAACCTTTTGAAACAAATAGTTAAGTGATTTTATGTCAATGCAGCAGATGTACATTGGACGCCGCCTGCGGCGCGGGCGCATCGGGCAAGCCGACGTTGAGCAGCAGCACATGGCGGCCCAGCATCACCACGCTGCCGCGGATGCGATTGTTGCCGGTGTCGCTGTACTCAAACTCGTAAGCGCGCTGCAATCTCAAACGGCCTTCGCGGTCACGCGCGGGTTTCAGGCTGGTGATGCCGACCGTGTCATCCAGAAACAGCAAGCCCTCGGTTTCGCACGCGGCGCGCGCCGCGCGCACCGCGGCTTCGCGGGCTTCCAGACTGTCATACCACAACAAACCCAGCAATAAGAGGGCAATCAGCCCCGCAAGTTCCAGCATAATGAGTACACCCGATCCCCGTGATTTTTTCGCGATGCGGATAGTATGCCGGTTCGGGTATGCTTGGTGAAAAATAAGTGCGTGCGGATGTAAAGCAGGTTGACTGGATTCGCGAGGAAATAGTCATGAGGCCCAACGCAGTCATATACGCAATCCTATACGGGGTGTTCGCGCTGTTGATGTTCGCGGCGCTGTCGCCGGTGCATGCACAAGGCTGGAAGCCCGATCAGCCGATAGAGATCATCGTCAACTGCGCGCCGGGCTGCGGCCCTGACCGAATGGCGCGGCTGATGCAGGCGGTGTTTCAGACGCACAAAATGGTTGATCCGGCGATCACGGTACACAACAAAATCGGCGGCGGCGGCGCGGTGGCGCAAACGTATCTGAATCAGTTCGCGGGCAACGGCCATTATCTGTTTCACACCGGCAAAGGCGTGCTGACGACGCATGCCATGGGGCGCAGTGTCGCGCCCTATACCGAACTCACACCGTTGGCGAATCTGTTCGGCGAGTACATCGGCATCGCGGTCAAGGCCGATTCGCCGATCAAATCGGGCCGTGATTTGATCGAGCGCCTGAAAAAAGACCCGGCCTCGGTGAGTTTCGGCATTGCCACCAGCCTCGGCAACACCAACCATCAGGGCGTGGCGGGCGCGCTCAAGGCATCCGGCGTGGACATCAAGAAAACGCGCAACGTGGTGTTCCAGTCGGGCGCGCTCGCCATAGTGGCGATGCTCGGCGGCCACATCGACGCGGTGCCGGTGTCGGTGGGCAGTTGGGTGCCGCACATGAAAACCAACGCCGTGCGCGTGATCGCCGTGTCGTCCGCCGAACGCCTGCCGGGATTTTTTGCCGGCATACCCACCTGGAAAGAACAAGGCGCCAACGCGGTGGTGTCGAACTGGCGCGGGGTGTTCGGACCGAAGGGCATGAGCGCCGCGCAAGTCGCGTTTTGGGAAAATACGTTTCAACGTCTTGTCGAGACTCCCGAATGGAAAGCCGAGATGGTGACGTTAAACGGCCTGTCGGAATTCATGGGCGCCGCGCGGCTGAAAAAATACATGGAAGAAGATTACGCCGGGATCAAGGCGTTTCTGGTGGAGCTGGAGTTGGCGAAGCAGTAGGCCCTGTCGGCGCATCTCGGTAGGATGCGTGTTCCCGTAGTACCGGAAGCTGCATTGTTTCATCAGGAGGCAAGATGTCGACATTCGTCCGGGTTTTGGCGTCGGTGTTCGGCGCAAAGTGGTTTTTCCCGATCAGCTTCCTGATGGCGCTGTTCGTCGCTATTCCGTTAATCTCAAAGCTGGATGAACGCCACATGGCCAAGGGCGACGCGCCGCATTCGTTGTTTAACGTTGTCTGGCAGCCGGGCACCGCGGGCGCGCCCTTCGGCTATTCAAAGCTCGGCGAGCTTGAGCAGGAGAAAGCCAAGGCGCCCGCGCGCAGCTACCTGATGGCGCAACCCTCCGGGCGTATCGAGGGCGGACGACGCGATGCCGTCACTTACACCGTGCAGTCTTCCGGCGCGGCGGAACAACTGATCGAGGTGGTCTATTCCAACGATACTTACAAAATGCGCAGCCGCTATCGGGCAACGCCGGCGGGCGTGACCCCGGTATTTTCAAAGCTCGACGAACCGGGGCAGATGATAAAAGCGCTACTCGCCGCGTTGGGCTTCTCGCTATTGATTTACCTTGCCGGCACGAGCTTGCGCAAGCGGGCGGCTCGCGCCAAAGCGGATCATGCCTCGGCGCAGACGTGAAGCAGCACCCGCAGTATCATCAGCAGCAGCAATAAAATATTGTCGGCAATACCCATTACACTTTTACACCAAGGAATAATATGAAAAAGCTCATGGTTGGCGCATTGTTTGGTTTGTTCGCGGCGAACGGCATGGCCCAGACCACGCCGACGGTTGAGGTCGATGGCAAAAAACTTCAGGTCGCCAACATGGCCTCGCAGGGTCGCGTGCAGTGGGGCGGGTTTTCGCAAATCGGCAACGCCGCCCGCAATGAAAACGACGGCACGGGCAATACGGCGGCGATTATCAAATCGGTCGGCAACAATGCCGATCAGGAAAACAAACCGTATGCCGCCGCGCTGTGCCGTGCCCTGAAAACCGGCGGCCACGCCGATTGGTATCTGCCGTCGGTGAATGAATTGAAAGGCCTGTTCAGCAACATCAAGGCTGTCGGCTTTGACGAAAAAAACACCTACTGGAGCAGCACCGAGGCCAACGGCACGCAGGCCGTCTCGGTATACATGCTCAACGGCGCGCTCTACAACAGCGGCAAGGTTGAAAACAATCACTACGCCTGCGTGCGGCGCGGTTAGAAAATGGCCGGGCGGCGGACGGCGGCAGTAATTGTCAGCGGCACACCATGACCACTAATCCGTGCCTTTGCCTTGCGGACGATCCGCTCGCCGCAAGCCAATTCATCCGCAAGGCCCGGCAGGTCGCCGAACTGGCGGATGAATCACACTTTATGGTGAACCTCCGGCGCTGCGATGGGTGCGGACAGCATTTCCTGACGATGTTTTGCGAGCGCGTGGATTGGGCCGATGGCGACGACCCGCAAACGCGGGTGATGGTTCCGGTGAGCGAGGACGAAGCGGCGCGGCTGCAAAATGCGAACATCCGCGCGAACGAGAGCGCCATCCTCAACATCGTCGAAACCGAGCGGCGTTTTTTGTTTCACGACATGCCCAAGGGGCCGCCGGAGCGGCTGGAATGGCGGCGCGGAAAACTCTTTATACCGGCGCATGATTGAGCGCGGGTGCAACGCTTGACGCAATCCACTGTCATCAGGAAAGCCCGCATGGAGTTCACTCTTGAGCAAGCGGTAATCATCGCATTTACTCTGGCAGCATTGATGCTGGCGTTTTATTCGGGGTACAAGGGGCTGCAAGGCTATCGCATACTGGATGCGATCGCCCATGCGCCGTTGGCCGATTTGCGCTCGAACGCCGCCGGGCTGGTCAAATTGCACGGCACGGCGCAGCCCCCACCCGCGCAATCCGGCAAGAGTCCGTCGTCGATCATCTGGTATTTCCGTAGCACCGGCAGCGGCAGCAGCAGTTCGACACTCACCACCACCGATAATTTTCTGCTTCAGGACAACTACGGCGTGTGCGCGGTGGACAGCGCCAAGGCGCACATCGAGCCCACCATCAGTGAATCCAGCCATGCGTTTATGAACAGCAGCGATATGCGTACGGAAAAGGTCATTCACGCCAATGATCCGGTATTCGCCATCGGCGAAATCCGGCGCGACCTGCCGCCGCTGGCCGGCATCCCCGCGGTGGATTGCCAGTTGGCAAAAAGCGGCGGCGTGCTGTTGTTCTCCGGCGCTTCAGAGCGCGACGTCAAGGTGCTCTATCGGTTGTGGCTTGCGGTGCAGATGGCGGGCGTAGTGTTGTGCCTCGCGTTGGCGGTATTCTGCGCAATGGTTTACATTGACAAGTATCCGCCCGGCGAAGGCAGTGCGGCAGGTAGAGCGCTGGATTTTCTGTTGCGGGTGCCGCCGCAAGGCGCACCCGGCAGCGAACCTCCGAGTAAGGATAAAGGCGAGGCGTCTCCCGCGGAGAAACCCTGAAAGCCCGCAAGGACAAAGATGCGAACCGTGAATAAACATGTTGCCGGTGCGGCGACGCCGTGGGGTGGTCTGAAGCCATCGAAAGTGACGGTGGTTGTCCTTATGCTGTGCGTGATGTTCGTCACGCTGTCGGGTTGCGATTCGCCCGGCAAGCTGGGGCCACTGCGGCGCGATGGCCCGCCGGGCATGACTACGCACGCGGGCGAGCAACGTCTGTGGCTGCTGTTCACGCAGGAGGAATCACGGCGCTATACGTATCAGACGCGCTACCACTTTGAACTGCACGGCTTTGACACCCGAACCGCGCAGCGCGTGTGGACGAAGCGGTTGCTTACCGTTGGCTATAACGACGGCGGCTACAACGCGCGCGCGCGGATACTCGGACAGGATGGCGCGCATGTCTGGGTGTTTCTGCACAACGAGCCGGTGGCGGTGTCGAGTGCCGATGGCGCGGTGGTGGCGGATCGTGCAAAGCTTGAAGCCGCCAACCCGGAACTGAAGGGTCTGTTTCCGTCGGTGCTGGAGTTTTACACCTTTGATGCCGGATTGGTGGTTACCACGGCCGATGCGCGACGCTATCGCATCAACGCCGCCGACTTCACGGCCAAGCCGTACACCCCGGCGAGCGACGAGGCGTTCCGCCGCATGAGCTACATGTCGAGCCAATGGAACGGCGGGTATCAAACGAAAGATTTTCGGGTGCGTCAGAGCATGCTGTGGGGGCGCTGGATCGGTCTGCACAGCGAAAAAGAGGCTGCGGAGGCCGGCAAAGACGAATTCGGTCGCAGGCTCAAGAATCCCGATGGTGATATCGATGACGGCGCACAGGCGCGGCGCACACTGTGGACGGCGCGCATCGGCAAGACGCGGCAATTTTCCGAAGGCAGCCATGATCGATTGTTCGACGTGACCCGAGTGCCGGGTGCGCCGGAGTTTCTACAGGGCGGGTTTCTTATTCGTCAGGGAACCAAGCAACCCTTGCAACTGAAAGAACCGGACAGCACGCTGATCCTGCATCGTACCCGCATCGATGCCGAAGGCCGTCTTGCGCTGACACGGCTCGATAGCCAGTTGCGTGAGCAATGGACAACCATGCTGCCGTACACCGAACTGACGAATCGCTGGGAGTGGCCGGACCGGCTGCTGCTGATGGGCAAGGAGGAAGTCGGGCAGCCGGGTTCTTCAAGGCAAATCGAACGCATCGTGGCCGTCAGCCTGGCCGATGGCCGCATGCAGGTGGCGCAGTAATGGCGGGGGCTTCGCGCCCGTCCCTTTCTCTGGCGGGATTGAGAACATAAAAATGCGTAACCCCCGCCGCTGGCGCAACATCGGACTGGCATTCGTCGCCAGCGGCATCGTGGCACTGATTCCGCTCATCGTGCTGTCCAGGCCCGCAGTGGATCATTGGGCGGTGGGCCTTGCCTTCGGTTACGGACTGATGGCGATCATCTTCGGCGGGTATTTTACTTTCCTCAGTCATCAGGGCGCGCGGGCGCAGGACGCACTGCTGCGGAGCGAAAACGTTCTTGCGCGCTGGCGCGTCGATGCCGCCACCTGGCGCGCATTTGTGGAGGTCAACGGCAAGCTGAACCAGGCGCCCGACGGCCTGCTGAATGAATTGTCCATTCCAGATGACGCGACGGACGGCGGTATCGAGGTCATCATCGGCAAGGAGGCCGTGCAGGTCGATGGCAGCATCCACCCACTGCCGCTGCGCGGTACGCCGGAGATCACCGGCACGGTGCTGGACATCGGCAGATACGGGCCGTCGTTTATTGAGTTTCGGTTGTTTTATCCCGGCGGCGGACATGGCGCATCGGGCGTGCCGCATGCCTCGGTGCGCCGCGCACTGCGCGTGCCCGTGGCGGCCAACGCGCAACGCGAGGCGAAAGCGGTAATCGCGCACTTCAACAGAGGCCGATCCGCGCCGGCGGATTTTTTCCATGGCGCCGGTGATGGCTCCGACCCCGAAGATTTGAACACCTGTTATTTCTGCGGCTACCAAACCCATCAATATCGCTCGCGCTGCCCGCAGTGCGGGCGCGGCATGCAAACGAAGCGCTGGTCGCGCTGCTTTGGGTGGGGGATACTGGCATGCGGCTTGTTCGTTACTGTCCTCATCGCCGCGGAGCTCTTTTACACCGCGCCAATGCTGCTGCGGCCGGGGGTCAGCATCGGCGGCGCGCGGTTTTCAGGCACGCCCGGGCAAGCGTTGCTCGTTTTCGCCATCCTTGGCCTGGTGGGGGCCTTCGGTGTCACGGCGTTTCTCTACGGCCTTTGGCAAATCAGCACGGGTCGCGCGAACCTCAAGGTGGTTGGTTTTCTTGCCGGGATTTTCGCCTTGCTGATGCTGGTTGCCGTGATGCTGTGAGCGCGTATTGATGAAAACACGCTCCAAGCCCGGCGTCAGCCCTTTGCCGTCATGCGCTGCCAGAGGCTCACGGCGCCCAGCACCAACGCGCCCGCGACCAAGCCGGTGATGCCGTCGGCCAACACCGGGATAACCCAGCCGCCGATGCTGCCCAGGCCTGCCGCCCAGCCCGTGACCCAGTGATGCAGCGGGCCGATGCCGTGCAGCAGGATGCTGCCGCCCACGAGAAACATCGCGGCGGTGCCGACTACGGATAACGATTTCATCAACCACGGCGCAAACCACAGTATCGCGCGGCCCAGTGCGCGCGCCGGGCCGGATTTTTTTTCGAGATAAAGTCCGGCATCGTCGAGCTTGACGATACCGGCGACGAGGCCATACACGCCCACCGTCATCAGGATCGAGATGCCCACCAGCACGCTTGCCTGCTTGGCGAAGCTTGCCGCGGCCACGGTGCCCAGCGCGATTACGATGATCTCCGCCGACAAAATGAAATCGGTGCGGATCGCGCCTTTTATTTTTTCTTTTTCGTGTACCACCATATCTATCGCCGGATCGGCGATGGCCTCGACCCGCTCGCGGTGATGCTCAAGGTCTTCCTTTGCGCTGTGCAGCAGCGTGTGCGCGATTTTTTCGCAGCCCTCGTAGCACAAGAACGCGCCGCCCAACATCAGCAGCGGAATCACCGCCCACGGCGCCGTCGCGCTGATCGCCAGCGCCGCCGGCACCAGGATTACCTTGTTTTTCATCGAGCCTTTGGCCACCGCCCAAACCACCGGCAATTCGCGGTCCGCTTTCACACCTGCGATCTGCTGCGCGTTCAACGCGAGATCGTCGCCCAGCACGCCAGCGGCTTTTTTGGTTGCGACCTTGGTCATCACCGCCACGTCGTCGAGTATCGTGGCAATGTCGTCGATCAGTGCAAACAGGCTGCTGGCGGCCATGGTGGCTTTACCCTCGGAGTGGAATGGAATGAAACACGACAGAATGACGCCGGCGCGTCTAAATCGCGCTTTCGGCAAATATTATCAGTATCGATACTTCGATGCGGCATGAGGTTTTTACCGCCGCGCGACCGGTGTGGTGCGAGGGAGTATGGATTAAATATGTTTAAAAACAAATAGTTATATTATTTTTAGCTGGGTGATCGCTGCTGCTTGGAATAATCGCTGGCACGAGCGCGAATTTTTAAGATAATGAAAAGCGCGGCGGCAACACCGATCAATCATGGAGCGGCGATGATGACAAGAAAACGTTTGTGGTGGAGCGTTGCCGTCGCATGTCACTGATCCGATGTCGCCGTTGCCGTATTGGGGCGACAAGCCGATCTGGGACAGCCGCACCAGCAACCACAATCCGATGATGGATGAAAGAGGGCGCGCAGGGCTGGACGCCGTTCATCATCGATAGCAACGGCAACGGCAGGCGCGACGAGCATGTTGAACCGAATCAGCCGCTGGACGCGAAAAAAGACAGGCGCGTGATGGTCAACGGCAAATGGATCAACCTGCGCGTGCCGTATCCCAACGGCTACTTCACCAAGTGGGTCGAAGGCCGCATCGATGATCCGAATGCCGGATGGAAAGGCAAGTCGTTGTGGACCACGCATTCAACGCGCACTGTGTTTCACATGGAAGGCGGCACCGCCAACCGGCCGAAGGTGGTGCGCTTTCAGTTGCGGCCCGACCCGCTGGCGAAGTGATGCGAGCGACAGCGGTGCGGCGCATGGCAGGCGCGGCGGCGTTCGGCGGCTATGTGAAGGGCGAGCTGGCGCGGTGGACGAAGGTGTTGAAGGAGATGGGGATTAACGACGCGCCGTAATTAAATTTGTGGGCGGGTGAAACTCATCGTCAATGGTAGCGGCACGCATGTCAAAATCACGTTTTTCTCGCGGTCAACAAGGAACACCATGAATTCCACTGTCCGACTCGTCATACCCGCCGCCCCCGCGCCCGCGCAATCGGCGGATAAAAAAGACGCGCAACGAGATATCAGCAAACAAGGCATCCGCCACGGCGTGCTCGACAACAGCAAAGGCAACGCCGATCATCTGCTGAAGATGATCGTCGAAGGCGTGCGCGCGCAGATATCAGTGGCCGCGGTCACGTATGCGCGTAAGCCCTATGTGTCGATGGCGGCACCGCCTGAAACGCTGGATCAACTCGCGCGCGAGGCCGATGTCGTCATTAGCGCGATGGCCGATTGAGGGGCCTGCACGTCGTGGAGTGTCCACGACATGACGGAACTGGCGAAACGCGGTTTAACCACGGCAGTGATTTGTTCCGAGCCGTTTAAAGCGCTCGGCAAAAATCAGGCGCGCGTGTTCGGCATGCCGGATTTGCCGCTGGTGATGATCGCGCATCCGCTCGGCGGGTTAAGCCTGGAGCAGGTGCAGGGACGCGCGCTGGCGGCGATCCCGCAGGTGGTGGCGTTGATTCAGGGCGTGCAAAAATAGCGTTTAAAAACAGATGGTTACGTATATTTGGCGCAGGTTAAGCGTCCGTTTGTGACCGCGACCGGCCCTGCATCACATACCAGACCATGGCGATGCCGGTGATGGCGACCGGAATCAGCGAAATGGTGTTGAGCAACGCCCAGCCCTGCGTGGTGACCAGCGCGCCGGAAGAAAAAGAAGTAATCATCATCACCGCGAACACGCAAAAATTGATCGCGCCCTGCGCCTTGTCTTTCTCTTCGGGCAGGTACGCCTTGAGCGACAGCGCGGTGCCGGCGGTGAACAGAAAATTCCAGCCCACGCCGACCAAAAACATCGACAGCAGGAAATGCATCACCTCGACCCCAGACAGCGCAATGGCGATACCCAGCAGGTTAAGCGCCACGCCCGCGGACAAAATGGGGATGATGCCGAAGCGCTTGATGAGATGCCCGGTGAAAAACCCCGGCGCGAACATGCCGATCACATGCCATTCCAGCACCAGCGCCGCATCCTTGAACGGATGGCCGCAGATCTGCATGGCAATGGGCGAGGCCGCCATCAGGATATTCATCACGCCATAACCCAACGCCGCCGCCGCCGTGCTGACAATAAACACCGGCTGGCGCATGATGACCGAAAGCGGGCGTCCGCTGTCAGCCCCCGGTTTGCGTGGCGTGACCGGCGGAAACGTCACCATCGATATCACGCCCATCGCAATCAGCGCCACCACCGCCAACGTGGCATAGGCGCCGGCAAAGGGCGCATCCCCCAGATGCTGCGTCCACTTCGCCAGATTGGGGCCGATCACCCCGCCAATAATGCCCCCGGCCAGCACCAGCGACACCGCGCGCGCTCGCGGTACTCGGGCTTGGCGAGTTCCGCCGCGGCGAAACGGTACAACTGCCCGTTGGCGCTGTAGTAACCGGCAATCACGGTGGCCGTCACCAGCAGCCAGAAGTTTTTATCAAGCACCGCATACGTTGCCAGCAGCACCGAGACAAACGCCACCGCCAGCCCGATCTGAAACGACACCTTGCGCCCCCAGCGCGACTGCGACCACGCCACCGGCCCGGTGGAAATCGCGCCGCCCACCACGTAACCCAAAATCGGCAGCGTCGCCATCCAGCTATGCGGCGCCAGCGACAGACCCACCAGCCCGTTGACCGCAATCAGCAAAATATTGTTGGTGAGGAACAGGCCTTGTGCCACGGCCATCAGCCAGAGGTTGCGGTTCATTGGGGGATAGATTCTTTTTCGGAGGAAGGGTGATGGTGCGGCGTGCGCGGCGGAGGCCGGCACGCGCATGATTTCAGGCGGGGAAGCGGTGGCGCGGAGACTAGCGGATTCCGCGACGGGCGTCATCTTTTTGGGGGCGACCACGGAAGGCGGGATACGCCGCGTTTCTCCCGCCCTACGATTTTTCGGTAAATAAACGAATTTTGCAATTACCGCAGGAACCGAAACAGTTACCTGTAAACTTTGCCGCAACCGCATCAGCGTAATAACCGCGAGTTCACGTTGCCCGATCCAACAGTCACGACGCCTGCCGCACCTGCCGACCACCGCGCGCTCATCGCGCTGCTGATCGTCGCGGCGTTTGTGATCGCCGGCGGCATTCATTATCAGACGCCGATGCTGGCAACCATCGCGGCTGAATTTCACGCGAGTCCGGCCGCGGCGGGGTGGATACCCACGTTCTCGTTCGGCGGCATGCTGGTGGGCGTGGCGCTGTTCGTGCCGCTGGGGGATCGTATCAACAAGCGTTGGCTGATTATCGGCATGATCGCGGTGCTGTGCATGGCGCAGGCGGTGATGATCGTTGCACCTTCCATCACCGTGCTGGCGGTGGCGAGCCTGGTGACCGGCATTTGTTCATCGGTGGGGCTGGTGTTTATTTCCATCGTGGCCGAGATCGCGCCGGAGAAACATCGCGGGCGCGCGGTGGGCACGCAACTGATGGCGATGTTCATCGGCATTTTGTTTGCGCGCGTCGCGGGCGGGTTGATCGCCGCGCACTTCGGCTGGCGCTGGAGCTACGTGGTTTCCACCGCCATGGTGGTAACGTTGTTGTTCGCGCTGCTGGCGTGGTTGCCGGATACGCGCGCCACGTCGCGCTTGCCGTATCGCCAATTGCTGTGGTCGATTTTTTCGCTCATGCGCGCGCACGGCAATGTGCAGCGCGCGGCGTCGATACAGTTTTTGCTGGGCATTTGCTACGGCGGATTCTGGGCGGTGGTGGCGCCGATGATGGCGGCGCTGCATCATGTGGGGCCGGCCGAAGCCGGGCTGATCGGCATCCCCGGCGCGGCGGGCATACTCGTGGCGCGGCCGGCGGGGCGCTGGATGGATCGTTCGGGCGCGGCGCCGGTGGTGACCACCGGCGTGTGCGTGATGATCGCGGCGTGGCTGGCGTTCGGCTTCGCCGCGTGGTCGATTGCGTTCGTGGCGCTCGGCGCGATCCTGCTCGACTGCGGCCTGCGTACCGCGATGGTGGCGAATCAAACGCTGGTCAACTCGGCGTTGCCCGATTCACGCGCGCGCGCCAACACCATTTTCGGCATGCTTGGGTGGTGCGGCAACGCGGTGGGCGCGTTGTTGACCAGCACCGCGTTTGCGTGGTTCGGCTGGCTGGCTGTTTGCGCGATT
>JANPOH010000352.1:0-5736 GCA_031427895.1 Betaproteobacteria bacterium | reverse complement strand
GTCGCCCTCGCGCAGGTGCAGCGTGACTTCGGTGCCGCGCGCGGCTTTTTCGACCACCTCCAGCGTGTAGTCGCCGCCGCCATCGGATTCCCAGCGCACGCCGTGTTCGGCGGCAAGCCCCGCGCGGCGGGTGATGACCGTGACTTTATCCGCCACCACGAACGCGGAATAAAATCCCACGCCGAACTGGCCGAGGAGATTTGCATCTTTCGCCTGATCGCCGGTCAGCTTGCTGAAAAATTCACGCGTACCCGATTTGGCGATGGTGCCGATGTTGGCAATGACTTCATCGCGCGACATGCCGATGCCGTTGTCCGACACGGTGATGGTGCGCGCCTTGGGGTCGAACGCCACGCGAATCTTCAACTCGGCGTCGTTTTCCAGCAAGGCTTTGTCGGTCAGCGCCTCGAAGCGCAGCCTGTCTGCCGCATCCGAGGCATTGGAAATCAGCTCACGCAAAAAAATCTCCTTGTTGCTGTACAAGGAGTGAATCATCAGGTTGAGCAGTTGTTTGACTTCGGCCTGGAAGCCATGGGTTTCTTTGGTTGCGGCGGTAGTGGTATCGGTCATGGGAGTTATCCAATAATTTCAATAAAAACAAATACTTAACTAAGTTTCAACTAAATGGGGGCGGATCGCTTGTTTTCAAGCGCCGCCCCCCGCTCTTGCTTACGCTATTGCCCGTCCAGCCTCGCGGACGGCAACGTTACCGCGCCTGCTTCGCCTCGCGTCCGCGCGCGAACAACAAAATCACGCCGCCCACCGCCAGCACGCCCAAGCCCACCAGCGCGTGCCCCTTGTGGTAGGTCAGGCTGGAATACAGCAGGTAGCCGCACATGCACACAAACACGGCGGGCAGTACCGGATACAGCGGCACTTTAAACGGCCGCGGCGCATCCGGCTCCTTTGAACGCAGCACGAAGATCGCAATGCCGATCAGCAGGAAGAATCCCCAGAACACCGGCAGCGAATATTCCACCAGCCCTTTGAAGCCGGCCTTCTGAAACGCGCCCAGGCCCACCAGCGCCAGCGCGATCACGCCTTGCACCAGCATCGCATTGCGCGGTGAACCGCTCGCTTCATGCCACTGGCCGATGTAACCGAAGATCGGCCAATCCTTCCCCAGCGCGTAGTTGGAACGCGCGCCGACGATCATTGAACCATTTACCGACGTCAACGCGGCAATCGCAATCATGATGGAGATCAGCTTTTCGCCGCCGCCACCCCACACCGCTTTCAACAGATCAGCGGCCACCGCGTCGGAGCGCGCCATGGCATGCAGGCCGAGGCCCTTGAGATAGGCCAGGGTAATCAACACATACAGCACCGCCACCACGCTGATCGCGATCAGCAGCGCGCGCACCATATTGCGTTCGCGGTCGCGCACTTCGGCCGAGATGTAGGCGGCGTCGTTCCAGCCGCCGTAGGTAAACAACACGAACAGCATCGCCGTGCCCAGGCCCGCGCCCAGATACCACGGCCCGCCCGCGGCGGCGGCGCCCGCGACAGCCACCGGCGGCGGGGGCGGCGGCGAGGCCAGAAACAGCCCCGCAACGATAATCAGCAACAAGCCGCTGACTTCCAGCACGGTAAAAATATTCTGCGTGACCTTGCCTTCGTGGATACCGCGATAATTCACCGCCGTGAGCAACACCACGATCAACGCCGCCCAGATCGCCGAGGAATATTCGCCCAGATTAATCACCCGCGAAATGTAGTCGCCGAAAAGATAGGCAAACACCGCGATCGATCCGGCGACGATCACCGTCATGCGCGCCCAGCCGTACAGAAAGGCCAGTGACCGCCCGTACGCGCGCTGAATAAAGTGATATTCACCGCCCGCCGATGGAAACGCCGTCGCCAGTTCGGCATAACACAAGGCGCCGATGATGGAAAACACGCCGCCGGCGACCCACACCGCGATAATCATCGTCTCGTCGCCCATCGCGCCGGCGACGATGGCCGGCGTGCCGAACACGCCCGCGCCGACGATCAGGCCCACGATCATGGTGCAGGCATCGAACACCGACAACGACGCTTTCGGTTGCGCGCCCGCCGCTGCGTTTTCGCGTTCGCTCATATTATTTCCCGTCCGGCTCGTCTTGCGCGCGGATCAATTCGCCGCGCTTGACGCGCTTGGCGGTCCAGACGGCCTGACGTGCCGCGGTGCCGTCGCCGATACGCACGGTGCCGGTGATGGTTTCGCCCGCCAGTTTGCCGTCAAATTCGTGGCGCTCTATTTTTTGACCGCCTTTGCTGGTCAGCGAAAACTTGATTTGCTCCGCTGTCATCTTGCCGCGCATTTCGCCCGCGAGGCCGCCCGCGCGCGCATTGCCGTCGATGTTCTGGAAAAACTGCTCCATATCGAATTCATACGGCACGTCCTTGCCGCCGACGTTAATCGTCGATTGCCACTTGCCCGCCGCCAGCGCCGGCACTACCCAGTGATAAATGTAGCTGATGCCCGCGTTGCCGACTTTCTTTTCGGGCACGATCAGGGTTTTTTGTTCGTCGGGGTACCAATCGCCCATGCTGTAGTCGTGCGCGACCACGCGCGTGCCCGGCTTTAGCTTGAGTATTTTCGAGCGCAGCTTGAGATTCATTTCGGGCAGCAGGTAGGTCGAGACCACCGTGGCCTCGGAGATATCCGTCTCGAACAGGTTTTGCTCGCGGAAAGTCACTCGGTCAGCGACGTTTTCCTTGCGCGCGGCCTCGTTGGCGACCTTCAGCAAATAGGTATCGAGATCAACGCCGAGCGCCTTCGCGCCATGCTTTTTCGCGGCGGTAATCACAAAGCGGCCATCGCCCGAACCCAGATCGATCAGGTAATCCGCCTTGTTCACCTTCGCCATCGCCAGCATTTCGTCGACCACGATTTGCGGCGTCGGCACATACACCACGTCGCCCTTGCCGGTTTGCGCCCACGCGGGTGATGCCGCGGTCAATATCGCGGCCCATGCCACTATCCATGCCTGTTTCAGTAATGTCATTGCTGCTCCTTGGTCAAAATACCGGGTCAAAAATTAATAAATATCGGGTTGCGTCCCTTACTGGCCGGCCCCGGCAAAGGGCGCGGCCGCTTCGATGTTCATTTTGCCACGTAGCGTGCGGGTTGCGCGCCACGGCGCCGGTTCCTGCGTCTTGCTCACCGCGTCGCCCTCCACCACGGTCACCACGCTGCCGGTGATGGTGTCGCCGGAAATTCGCCCATTGAAATCACGCCAGGTTGTTTTACCGCCCACGGTCGCGCCCATGACAAAGCGTATGCTGTCGCCGCGTATGGTGGTTTCGCCCAGCGGCGCGGGCCGCGCGGCCACGCGGCCCTTGCCTTCGGCCATTTGAAAGGTCTGCGTGAACACCGCTTCGTATTCCTGCTGCGTATTCTCAAGGGGCATGCGCCAAACCCATGTCCCGGAAAAATCCGCCGGCACGACCCACAAAAATATGTCGCTTTGCGGCGGGCCGTACGATTTTCCAGGTGCGGCAACGGTCAGCTTGGCGTCCGGCGTCCATTTGCCCATAGCAAAATCGTGCGACACCAGCCGCGTGCCCGGCTTCAACCGGAACAACGATGGCCTCAAGCGCAAATTCACCGAGTTGAACAGATACATCGTGATAACACTGGCCTGCCCCAGATCGGTGTCAAACAGATTGCGCGTGTAAAACTCGGCGCGATCTTTCACGCCTTCGCGCTCGGCATTGCGCCGCGCGATCCGCACCAGGCTGTCATCCAGATCGACGCCGAAGCCCCGCGTGCCGAATTTTAGGGCGGCGGTAATCACAATCCGCCCGTCGCCCGAGCCCAGATCAATCAGAAAATCATTCGGCCCCACCGCCGCGATTTTCAGCATGGCATCCACCACTGCCTGCGGCGTGGTGACATAGGGCACGTCGGAGAAATCGGCGGCGCGCACCAACGCGGGCGCGGCGCACAGCCAGAAAGCCAGCACGGCGGCGGCGCGGGCCGGCATCACGGCGCCGCCCCCACGCGCGCGGCGCGCCACGCATGCCGCGTCTGCGCTTCACCCACGCCGCGGCGAAATTCCCCCGCCATCACGCCGTCGCGCACCACGCCGTCAAAATACATATTGGCTTCGTTTTCGCGGTCGGCGTTATCCACGATCACAAAGCTCACGCGGTCACCGCGCAGCGACGCCTGCCACAACCCCGCCGGCGGGCGATCCGCGACGCGCACCACACCGTCGATCTCCTGATGCTTCTGGCGGATATCGATATCCAGATTCTGCACGCCCGCGGGCAACGACAGCGGCAAACGCCAGCGGCCCTGTATTTTTGCCGGCACGATCCACAACATCACGTTTTTGCGGATCGTGACTTTGACATCGGGCTGCCAATCACCCAAATCAAAATCGTGCGCCACGATGCGCGTGCCGGGCTGTAACGCCAGCAGCGACGGGCGCAGGCGCATGTTCACGCCCGGCAACAAGTACATGGTAATCACTGTCGCCTTGGACAAATCCGTCTTGAACAAATCCTGGCGAATAAACTGCACGCGGTCGGCGACGCTGGCCGCGCGCGCGTTTTCGTCGCTCTGCGCGACCAGCGCGGCATCCAGATCAACACCGAGACCGCGCGCACCGAACTTGCGCGCCGCGGTGATCAGGATGCGCCCGTCGCCCGAGCCCAGGTCCATCACGAAATCGTCTTTGGTCACCTGCGCCTGACGCAGCATCTCTTCGACCACGATTTGCGGCGACGGCACGTACGGCACTTCGTACGGCCACTGCGCGCGTGCGCCGGTTGCCGCCAGCAGCACAATCGCCACGCTGATTTTAAGTAAAATATTGTTTAAAAACATATAGTTACATAACTACCGCACAACGGGCGCAGCAGCAGCACGCTGCGCCCACCAGCGCTGTTCACGCAAATTGGGACCGGCACCGTACCGTACCACGCCTTCGATCACGTCGCCACGCACCTCGCCTTCAAATCGATAGCTCACATCGTTTTCGACCAGCACAAAACTCATGCGCTCGCCGGACAAGCGCGCCTCGAACGCGGGCAGAAATCCGCCCTGCACGCGCACGCCGCCACGCACCGTTTGATACTGCTGCTGAAGATCGAGCACGAACTCGCGGCCTTTGGTCAGCGGGGCTTCGATTTGCCACGCGCCGGCAACCCGCGCCGGCACCACATAGAGCATGTACTTTTTGGATATCTGTAACGTGCGATCCGGCTGCCAATTCGCAAACCCGTAATCGTGCGCCACGATGCGCGTGCCGGGCTTGAGTTCCGCCAGCAACTTCGGCTCCAGCTTGTTTACCAGCGAGGTCAGCAGGTACATTGTCACCACCGTGGCCGGACGCAGATCGGCGGCAAAGATATCACTGTGGAGAAACTCGGCGCGCTCACCGACGCCCGCTTTACGCGCGTTGTCCGCGCTTTCGCGCACCAGCGCCGCATCGAGTTCAATACCGACGCCGCGCGCGCCGTAGTCACGCGCCGCCGCGATCACAATGCGCCCGTCGCCGGAACCCAGGTCATAGACGACATCGCGCGGCGTCACGCCGGCCAGACGCAGGATTTCATCGACATTGCCATGCGTGGACGGAATATAGGGCGTGGGCACATCCAGCGTCGCCGCCCCCGCAGACGCACACAACAGCCACGCGCACAGCGGCGCCAGGAAACCAGCGCGCACCCGACTACCTCGCCATCACGCCGGGATTTAAATCCGTCATGCGCGCTTCGCGCAGCTCGGTGCGGGTCGCGTCC
>JANPOH010000351.1:0-1606 GCA_031427895.1 Betaproteobacteria bacterium | reverse complement strand
TGTCGGGGCTTTTCACGAACAGCGCGCGGTTTTCCTCGTTGACGAAGCGATAAGTCACGCCTTCATGATCCGCCTTGATGGTCGGGTTGCCGGGCGCGGGCTTGTCGGCCTTGAAATAGCTCACCGGATCATGGCCCTTTAACATGAGCCGGCCGTCAGCGCCGTCGGCTACCGTGTTGTGGGTGGCGCAGCCGGTAAGCGTGAGCAGCACGGCGGCAAGGAACAGCAGGCGTCGGTTCATGGCGGATACCTCGATGGAATTGCGGGAAATTATAACCCGGTGTCCGGTATACTAAGCGACATCAGGAGGCATCATGTCGGAATCAGGGATCACCATCCAAAAAATCGCCGGAGCCATAGGCGCCGAAATCAGCGGCGTCGATCTCGCGCGCGAGTTGTCCGACGAAACCATCGCCGCGATTCGTCGCGCGTGGAATGAGCACGTAGTGATTTTTTTTCGCGATCAGGACATCAACAGCGCGCAATACTTGGCGTTCGCCGAGCGTTTCGGCGACCCGGTGGAGTATCCGTTTATCCGCGGACTCGAAGGCTTTCCGGTTATCACCCCGGTGATTAAACTCGAACACGAACACATCAACTTCGGCGGCATGTGGCACTCCGACACCACGTATCTGGAAGAACCGCCGATGGGCACCTTTTTGCTCGCGCGCGAGCTGCCGCCCTGCGGCGGCGATACGATGTTTGCGAATCAATATCTCGCCTATGAAGCGCTGTCGGAAGGGCTGAAGAAAACCGTGGATACGCTCATCGGCATCAGCAGTTCCGCCAAGGCTGACGTGTCGAAATCACGCGAAGACCGGGTGGCGCAAAGCCCGACCGCGCGCGCACACGAAGTGTTTGAAGCCGAACATCCGGTGGTGCGTACCCACCCCGAAACCGGCCGCCGCGCGCTGTATATCAACCCCGGCCACACCGTGCGCTTCAAAGATTGGAGCGAAGCCGAAAGCGCGCCGCTGCTCGATTATCTGCACCAGCACCAGGTGCGCCCCGAATTCACCTGCCGCTTTCAATGGCGGCCCGGTTCTCTTTCGCTATGGGATAACCGCGCGGCGATGCATTTTCCGGTGAATGATTACCATGGTTATCGGCGCGTGATGCACCGCATTACCTTGCAGGGTGATCGGCCACGATAGACTACAAGACGACTCCCTCGCCCCGCTTGCGGGGAGAGGGTTGGGGTGAGGGGCCGTGCGGCGCTTCCCATATCCAAATACTCAACTAATCCTGCCGCGCATGGAGTTTGGAATTTCATCATGAAAACATTTCTGCATGCCGCGCTAACTATTGCAGCAGCGGTAACGGCCACGCAAGCCCAATCACAAACCTACCCCACCAAACCCGTGCGCTTCATCGTGCCGCAGGCCACGGGCGGCGCGTCCGATGTGCTGGCGCGCATCATCGCCATGAAGCTTACCGAGCAATGGCAGCATCAGGTGGTGGTGGATAACCGCGTCGGCGCGGGCGGCAACATCGGCACCGAATTGACCGCGCGCGCCGCGCCCGACGGCCACACCTGGGTGCTGGGCTTTCCCGGCACGCACGCGATCAACCCCGCGCTCTACAAGAACCTCACGTGGGATCCGGT
>JANPOH010000350.1:0-5523 GCA_031427895.1 Betaproteobacteria bacterium | reverse complement strand
GTTCTCCAAAAAAACTCCGCAGAAGGCGAGAATTGGTCTTGCCGGAAATCGCTCCATACCAAATGATTCTGAAACGTGTCGTGTCTCACGCAACACGACTGGACTATCGGCCCGAAGCCCGTCGACCGGTCAGCCGGTGCGGTTCGGGATGTCAAATGAGAAAGGAGGAGGTCCAGTGTCTGATTCGATTACCCAACGAGGTGCCACCGTCTGACTGATTGTCGGCGGACCGTCAGCGACGGCCCCTCAACATGGGAACACGAGTTCCCGTGAGTTCTGCTTCGAAGGCCCAGCCCCCGTGCACGGGGGTTGGGCTGTTGTTTTTGGTGCGCCTGCTTACTTTTATTTCGCCAGCAGCGGGTCCAGCCCCCCCGCGCGATCCAACGCGGCAAGGTCATCGTAGCCGCCCACGTGGGTGTCTCCGATGTAGATTTGCGGCACGGTGCGCCGGCTGGTTTTTTGCATCATTTCGGTGCGTCGCGCGGGATCACGATCGATATACACTTTTTCGATTTCCTTGACGCCTTTGTTTGCCAGTAGCCGCTCCGCGGATACGCAGTACGGTCAAACGGCGGTGCTGTACATCAAGACTTTAGCCATGATTTTCCCAATGAATAGACGATGGAATTGAGGAGACTATTTTTCCAGCGGCATGCCTGCCTGCACCCAGGCGCCGATGCCCCCGCGCAGGGTAACCGCATCCGCAAAACCCTGCTTGCGAAGGCTGTCCGCCACCACGGCGGAGCGCCGCCCGCTGGCGCAACTGACGATCACCGGCTTGCCCTTGAATTTCTCCAATGCCTTGAGGTGTTCGTCGAGCTTTTTTTCCGGCACGTGACGCGCATTGGTGATGTGGCCGCCGGCGAACTCGGCGTCGTCGCGCACGTCGAGTACCACCGCATCCTTGCGGTTAATCAGCATCACCGCGTCGACCGCGCCGACCTCTCTGCTATTGCGCGCGCCGCGCGAGAATAACGGAAAAATCAGCATGCCGCCCGACACCACCGCCAATCCGAACAACACCATGTTGAACGGGCTTTTCTGCAGAAAAACGAAAAACTGCTCCAAGGCAAACTCCTGAAATAGATTAGAATTATACCGTATGCGGCAGGCTCTATTTTCCCCATCAAAAACATGAACCTATCTTGAAAATAACGCCGGTTCTACTGATCATTCTCGACGGCTTCGGCCATCGCGAGGAATGCGACCACAACGCCATTTGCCAGGCGCGCAAGCCGCACTGGAATTTTCTGTGGAAAACGCATCCGCACAGCATCATCGACGCCTCGGAGAAAAGGGTGGGGTTGCCCGCCGGGCAGATGGGCAACTCCGAAGTCGGCCACATGAACATCGGCGCAGGCCGCGTGGTGTATCAGGATTACACCAAGATCGAACACGCCATCGAAACCGGCGAGTTCCGCGAAAACTCCGTGCTGTTGAAGGCCATCGAGACCGGCAAGAAGGGCGCGCTGCACATCCTCGGCCTGCTCTCGCCCGGCGGCGTGCATAGCCACGAATCGCAAATACACGAGCTGGCGGACATGGCCGCGCAAGCCGGTGTCAAAAATATCCATGTGCATGCCTTTCTCGATGGCCGCGACACCCCGCCCAGGAGCGCCGCGCCCTCGCTGGCCGCGCTGCAAAAAAAATTCGCGTCGCTCAACACCGGTCGCATCGCGTCCGTATGCGGGCGCTATTTCGCCATGGACCGCGACCAGCGCTGGGAACGTGTCAAACCGGCATACGACGTGATAACGCAGGGCAAAGCCGAGCACTGGGCCGCTGCCGCCACCGACGCACTGGAGATCGCCTACCTGCGGGGTGAAAACGACGAATTCGTGCAGGCCACGGCTATCGTGCCGCCCGGCAGCAAACCGGTGCGTATGAACGACGGTGACGCGGTGGTGTACATGAACTTTCGCTCCGACCGCGCGCGGCAGATGACCGCCGCGCTCACGGATGGCGGCTTTAGCGGCTTTGCCCGCGAGCATGCGCCGAAGCTGGGTTACTTTTGCACGTTGACATCCTATGGCGAGGATTTCGCGCGCCTGCCCGCCGCCTTCGCGCCGCAAAGCGTCGCCAACGGCTTCGGCGAATATCTGGCCGCGCGCGGCTTGCGGCAACTTCGCATCGCCGAAACCGAGAAATACGCGCACGTCACCTACTTCTTCAATGGCGGCGTCGAGACGCCCTACGCCGGGGAGGACCGCGTGATGGTGCCCTCGCCCAAGGTCGCCACCTATGATCTGCAACCGGAAATGAGCGCGCGCGAAGTCACCGACAAGCTGGTGGCGGCGATACAAAGCCGCCAATACCAAGCGATCGTCTGCAACTACGCCAACGGCGATATGGTGGGCCACACCGGCGACCTCGCCGCGGCCACGCGCGCGATTGAAACGCTCGACGAGTGCGTCGGGCGCGCGGTGGAGGCCATGCAGGCCATTGGCGGCGAAGTGCTGATTACCGCCGACCACGGCAACGCTGAAACCATGTTCGACACCGAGTCGCGCCAGCCGCACACCGCGCACACGCTGAACCTCGTGCCGCTGCTCTACATCGGCCGCAAAGCGAAGATCGTGGACGGCGGCGCATTGCAGGATGTCGCGCCGACACTGTTACGCATGATGGGGCTGCCGCAGCCGGCGGAGATGACAGGCAAGCCGCTGCTCGATTTCGCGTGAACGTCGGCCCTGCAATCCAAACCCTTCACCGCAAAGGCGCAAAAGCGCAAAGAACCCCGCGCAAAGGTTTTCTTTGCGTTTCCTTTGCGCCTTTGCGCCTTTGCGGTGTGTTTTTCGCTCTTGGGTTTTTAGTTCCCGCCCATGCCGCCCCCAGCGCCGCTGACGCCCGGCAGGAACTCCTGCAACTACGCAGCCGCATCGAGGCGGTGCAAAAACAAATCGCCGGCGCCGAAGAATCGCGCAATGAAGCCGCCGATGCCTTGCGCGAATCGGAGCGCGCCATTTCCGATGCCAACCGCGATCTGTCGGAACTGGAGCAATCGTCGCTTACGGTAACGCAGCGCGTCGAGACGCTGCGTGGCGAGTCGAGCAAGGCCTCGGGCACGCTGACGGAGCAACAGGCCATGCTGTCGCGGCTGCTGTATCAGCAACATGTGCGGCACGCGGGCGCGCAGCCCGAGGCGCTGCGCCTCC
Organism: Betaproteobacteria bacterium; assembly: GCA_031427895.1. GTDB lineage: Bacteria > Pseudomonadota > Gammaproteobacteria > Burkholderiales > SG8-41 > UBA5216. Next base: position 2,368 of record JANPOH010000350.1, on the reverse strand, counting down.
TGTTAAGCGGTGACAACCCCAACGCCATCGCACGCGAATGGCACTACCTGGGTTACGTGTCGCGCGCGCGCGCCGACGCCATCCGCGGCCTGCGTGACAATATCGCGGCATTAAAATCGCTGGGCAATGAAGCGGCGGCCAAGGCAACCGAACTCGCCGCTATCGCCGCCGAGCAGGTCAGTCAGCGTAAACGGCTCGAAGGCGAAAAACGCAAGCACGCGGACGTGCTGGCCCGACTGTCGCGCGACATCCAGCGCCAGCGTCACGAAGTGGGCGCGCTCCAGCGCAACGAAACACGATTAACATCGCTGATCGAGCAACTCGCGCGCATCGTGACCCGCGCGCCGCCGGCAAAACCCAAGCCCGCGCCCGCCGCCGCGCGCCAGCGCAATGACCGCATACCCGAGCCGCAGACGCTTGCCGGCGTGTTTTCGCAACTGCGCGGCCAGTTGGCCTTGCCGGTACGCGGGGAACTTGCCGGGCGCTTCGGCAGTCCACGTAACGATGGCGGATTAACCTGGAAAGGGTTGTTGCTGGCCGCCAAAGCGGGCGATGCCGTCAAAGCGGTCGCCGCCGGTCGGGTGGTTTACGCCGACTGGCTGCGGGGCTTCGGCAATTTGCTGATTATTGACCATGGCGAGGGTTATATGAGCCTTTATGGCCATAACGAAACCCTGTTAAAACGGGTAGGTGACGACATCAACGGCGGCGATGCGGTGGCCACGGTGGGGAATAGCGGCGGCGGCACGGAATCAGGTTTATACTTTGAGCTTCGCCACCAAGGCAAGCCGTTCGATCCCATGACGTGGGTCAAGGCACGGTAGGCGAATGCGTAATTTTTCAGTGACTGGAGCGGTACATGCGTAACAAATTTGGTCAATTCGGTCTTATCGTCGCCGGGGTGCTGATCGGCATCGCCATCAGCCTGAATTTCTCCGCCGTCGCGCAGCGCGACGGGGCGTCGCGCGCGGTTCTGCCGTTGCCGATTGAAGAACTGCGTGCATTCACCGAAGTATTCGATCGCGTCAAACGCGATTACGTCGAGCCGGTCGAAGACAAAAAGCTCATCGCCGAAGCCATCAACGGCATGCTGACCGGCCTCGATCCGCATTCGGCGTATCTCGATCAGGAAGCGTTCCGCGAAATGCAGGTGGGCACGCAGGGCCAGTTTGGCGGCCTCGGCATTGAAGTCGGCATGGAAGACGGCTTCGTCAAGGTGATTTCGCCGATAGACGACACGCCCGCGTCGCGCGCCGGTGTGCTGGCGGGCGATCTGATCGTCAGGCTCAATGACGTCTCGGTTAAAGGCATGACGTTAAACGACGCCGTGAAACAGATGCGCGGCAAACCAGATACGCCTATACGCCTCACCATCGTACGCAAGGGCGAAGCCAATCCGATTGAACTCACCCTGACCCGCGCGATTATCAAGATTCAGAGCGTCAAATCCACCTTGCTGGAGCCGGGCTACGCCTACTTTCGCGTGTCGCAGTTTCAGGAGGGCACGGGCGAGTTGCTCGCGCGCGCCATCGAAACCCACTTCAAGGCCAACAGCGGCCCCATGCGCGGCGTCATTCTCGATTTGCGTAACGATCCGGGCGGCTTGTTAAACAGCGCGGTGGCGGTATCGGCGATGTTCCTTGAACCCGGCCAGCTCGTGGTCTACACCGACGGGCGCGCCGAAGATTCCAAAATGCGCCTGAACGCCAGCCCCGAGCATTATCTGCGCGGTCGCAACCGCGAGGATTTCGTGCGTAAACTGCCGCCGGAAATCCGCAAGGTGCCGATGGTGGTGCTGGTCAACGGCGGCTCGGCCTCGGCCTCTGAAATTGTCGCCGGCGCGTTGCAGGATCACAATCGCGCGGTCATCATGGGCCAGCAAACCTTCGGCAAGGGATCGGTGCAAACCATATTGCCGCTCGGCAACAACACCGCGATCAAACTCACCACGGCGCGTTACTACACGCCGCTGGGCCGCTCGATTCAGGCCAAAGGCATCACGCCGGATATTCCGCTGGAAGGGCCGGTGGACCGGGCCGCCAGCCTGCGTCTGCGCGAAGCCGATCTGAACAAACATTTGAGCGAAACAAAAGGCGACGCCAAGGCCGACCCGAAAGAGCAAGACAAAGAAAAAACCGCTGCCGCGCTGCGCGCGAAATTTAATTTCACCCCGGAAGTGCGCCCGGAAGTCGATCCCAAGGAATTGCGTCCCGGCCCCGGCGAAGTGGTGTCGAAAAAAGACTACGAGCTGCATCAGGCCATTGCGTTCCTCAAGTCACGGTAAAATAGTCGTTTAAAAACAAATACTTACATAATATAAATCCGCCCAGGGGCGTTGCCTCCCCTGGGCGTTTTTGTTTCAGGTAGC
>JANPOH010000349.1:0-1936 GCA_031427895.1 Betaproteobacteria bacterium | reverse complement strand
CTTCGGCAGACTGCCGACGATAGTTGTTTTGATGTACGTCATGGCATTCGCGCTCTGTGGAAATCTCGGTGGAAGTCTCAGTGAAAGTACAACCCGCCATTCATCAGATACGCCTGCCCCGTGACATACCCGGCATCCTCGCTCGCCAGATACACCATCAGCGACACCACTTCCTTGGGCGTGCCCAGGCGGCGAATCGGCTGCTGCGGTTTCAAACCCTTGGGCTTTTGAAACGAATCACGCTCGACGTCGATGGTGCCGGGGCCAATGCAGTTGACGGTGATTTCATGCTCGGCGAATTCGCGCGCCATGCCGCGCGAGAAGCCGATGATGCCGAGCTTCGCCATGCCCTTAGTCACACTGCCGCCGAGGAAAGGATCGACGCCGGAAATATTGATGATGCGGCCCCAACGCTGCTTCATCATCGACGGCAGCACCGCCTTGCAGATATTGCGCGGCCCGCCCAGATTGACGCGGAAACTGTTTTCCCACACCGCGTCGCTCACCGCGAGAAAGCCGCCCTCTGCGCCGCGATCTACCGCGTTGTTAATCACCACATGCACCGTGCCGAGTTCGGCCAGCGTCTTTTCAACAAAACGATTCACCGACGCGCCGTCGGCCACGTCGCACTGCTCGGCCACCACCTTGACGCCGAGCGCGCGCGCTTGTTTCGCCACGTCGTTCAGGCGATCCATTTTTGAACTGGTGCAGATCGCGAGATTCGCGCCTTCGCGCGCGAAAGTCACGGCGGCTATCGCCCCTATGTTGCGGCTTGCGCCGGTGATTAAAACGGTTTTGCCCTTCAAGCCCGTGTCCATGAAAATCTCCGTAGGATTTGATTCGATGTTTTGCGTTGGATTTTGCGTTATATCATACGCGCCTGCCGCTAATCACCCCCACGGAAACCCGCCATGCCCAAAGCCCAGCTCTCCACCGGCATCACCATGCACTACGAAACCGACGATTACACCGACCCGTGGACAAAACCGGAAGTCGTGCTGATGCTGCACGGCAATCTGGAATGCAGCGCATCGTGGTACGCATGGGTACCCGTGCTGGCGCGGCACTTCAGGATCGTGCGGCCCGACATGCGCGGTTATGGCCAATCGACGCCGCCGGTGCCCGCCGATTACCCGTGGACGATTGATGTGCCGATTGACGATTTCATCGCGCTGATGGATCAACTCGGCATTGAAAAATTTCATTTGATCGCCGCCAAGATCGGCGGCTTTATTGCGCGGCGTTTTGCGGCGCGGTTTCCGCATCGCGTATTGAGCCTGACCGTGATCGGCACGCCGCCGCCGATTTACGACACCGCCGCGCGCGTGGAATCGCTGACCAAGGACATCGCGGATAACGGCATCGAGCCGTGGGCGCGCCGCACCATGGCGGGCCGGCTCGGCAAAAACTTCCCGCCCGAAGGCACGCAATGGTGGATCAAGATGATGGCGCGCACGCCGGTATCGGCCCAGCTTTGTTTTGTCAAAAACATTCCCAAGGCCGACATCACGCCCGACCTGCCGCAGATTACATGCCCGACGCTGGTGATCACCACCGAAGGCAGCGGGCTGGGCTCGGTTGAAACCATGCGCCAGTGGCAGCAGATGATTCCCAATTCACGGCTGCTGGTGCTGCCGGGCGATTCGTATCACGCGGCGGCGAGCGACGCGGAGCGGTGTGCGCGGGAGACCTTGGCGTTTATCCGGGGTGAAAACGCGATTGCGGGTTTTGCGTAAGTGATGGTGGAACCGAACGAGTCTGTAGAAAAAGTGCCGGCGATGTCGAGACACGGCAATTTTGGAGGTCACTTAACCCCTCCCGGACATGCAATCGTTCAATGTAGCGCGTTCTGACAAACATTTTTCAGCCGTTTTTTTGAGAAACTGCGCGCGGGGACTTTTTCTACAGCCTCAACGTTTTGGTGAACGGCGGGCCA
>JANPOH010000348.1:0-10014 GCA_031427895.1 Betaproteobacteria bacterium | reverse complement strand
CCAATTCACTGTCTAACCCGTCGCCGCCTGCTGACTTTAATGGGTAGGGTAGACTGCGCTCGCCGTTCTGACGCGATGCGATTTCAATTCCACATTATGCCAAAAGCTTGGGGTCGGATTTTTGTGCAACGTTCGGGCTAATACTCGTCGCACCCTTCATCACGCAGGAACGCGAGTTGCCGCACATTTTCAACGCCTCTAAAGCACCGCGCTTTCGCTGGGTTAATTTATGCTAAGTACTTGTTAATATTGAATTATTTAAACAACGCAGCTATTCCGGTTCATGCGGTAATTGCAAAATTCGTTCATTTACCAAAAAATCGTAAGGCGGGAGAAGCGCAGTGTATCCCGGCTTCCGTGGTCACCCCAAAAGGCGGGATAACTCCCGCCCTACTTGTTACCCGGCGGTCAGTAGCGGACAGGATCGCCCGTCCGACAGCCGGCGCCTTGCGTTAAACGTCAGCCGGCCTTGATCCTCGTCGGCAGCATCTTGCCGGGTATCAAACAGCCTTTGCGCGCGCGGTGCAGTATGTGTTTTTTCAAATCGGCGCCGCTGACGATTACGGATTTTTCATTGCCGCTGCGCGACGCGCCGGTGACGGTCACTGATTTCGCACCGCAGAAACCCGCTGCCGTCATTTTCTCGTCGGCATCCAGCCCCATCAGCACCACGCCGCGTCCGCGCGCCATTTCTTTTAGCTCATCCACCGCGAACAGCAACATGCGGCCTTTTTCCGACAGCATCACTGCGTACTCCGCTGCCTTCGGCACTGCCGCCGGGCGCAGCACCGTCTCGCCCGGTTGCAGCGTCATGAACGCCTTGCCCGCGCGGATGCGCGTGAGCAAATTCTCCGCGTTGACAATAAACCCGTAGCCGCCCGAATTGGCGACAAGGTAACGTTGCCCCGGCTGGGCATCCACCACGTGCGCGACGCGCGCGCCCGCCGCCAACTCCACCAACGAGGTCAGCGGCACGCCGTCGCCCTTGCCGCCGGGAATGTCGGCGGCGGATACGCCGAAGCAGCGCCCGGTGGAATCGATCATGGCCAGCGGGTGAATGGAGCGCGTCTCGAAGATCGCATACTCGCCGTCGCCGTCCTTGTAGTTGATGCCGGCCAAGTCAAGACCGTGGCCTTGACGCGAGCGCACCCAGCCGTTGCGCGACACGATCACGGTCAGCGCCTCATCGACCACCTGCCGCTCGACGCTGGCGCGTCCGGCTTCTTCGATCAGCGTGCGCCGCGCGTCGCCGTATTTTTTCGCGTCTTCGCGGATTTCGCCGACCACCTGCTTTTTCATCAGGCGCTCGTCGTCGAGTAACTCCTGCAACGACTTGCGCTCCGCCTTGAGCGTTTTCAGCTCCTGCTCGATTTTGATGCCTTCGAGGCGCGCCAGTTGGCGCAGGCGGATTTCGAGGATGTCCTCGGCCTGCACGTCGCTTAATTTGAACGCGGCCATCAGTTCCGGCTTGGGTTCATCCGCGTTGCGGATGAGCTTGATTACCTTGTCGATATTGAGAAAAACCGTGTGGCGGCCTTGCAGGATGTGAATACGCCGGTCCACCTGCCCCAGACGAAATTTCACCCGCCGCGTGACCGTGCTCAAGCGGAAACTGACCCACTCTTCGAGCATCTGGCGCAGGTGCTTGCGCTGCGGCCTGCCGTCCAGCCCGATCACCACCATATTGATCGGGAAGTTTTCCTCGAGCGAGGTATGCGCCATCAAGAGCTGCATGAACTCGTCCGGGCTCTGCTTCGAGGTGCGCGGTTCGAGCACCAGGCGCACGCGATTGCTCTTGTCGGACTCGTCGTTCACTTTGTCCAGCGACGCGAGGATAAGTTGCCGCAAGCCGGCTTGCGCCGCCGACACCTTGCCGCCTTTTTCACGCGGCTTTGGATTGGTCAGCTCCTCGATCTCGGCCATCACGCGCAGGGACGAGGTGGTAGGCGGCAGTTCATACACCACCACCTGCCATTGGCCGCGCGTCAGGTTCTCGATTTTCCAGCGGCAACGCGCGCGCAGCGAGCCGCGCCCGCTGACGTAGGCATCGACGATCGCCTGGCGCGGGCTGATGATCTGCCCGCCGCCGGGGAAATCCGGCCCCTGAATAATGCCCAGCAGCGCGTCGAGGCTGATGTTGGGGCGGTTAATCATGGCAATCGCGGCTTCGGCCACTTCGCGCAGGTTGTGCGGCTGCAATTCGCAGGCCATGCCCACGCCCACGCCCGACGCGCCGTTAAGCAACAGCATCGGCAGACGCGCGGGCAGCAGCTCCGGCTCTTTCAACCGACCGTCGTAGTTGGGCATGAAATCAACCGTGTCCTGGTCGATCTCGGCGAGCAGCAATTCGGCGATGGGGGTGAGGCGCGCTTCGGTGTAACGATAGGCCGCCGCGGAATCGCCATCCTGCGTGCCGAAGTTGCCCTGCCCGTCTATCAGCGGATAACGCAGCGAGAAATCCTGCGCCATGCGTACCAGCGCCTCGTAGGTGGACACGTCGCCATGCGGGTGAAACTTGCCCAGCACCTCGCCGACGATGCGCGCCGACTTGGTGTGCTGCACGTTCGCCTTCAAACCCAGCTCGTTCATCACATGCAGAATGCGCCGCTGCACCGGCTTCTGCCCGTCCTCGATATTGGGAATCGCGCGCCCCCGCACCACGCTCATGGCGTAGGTCAGATAGCTGCGCTCGGCGAAGGCCCCCATGTCGATAAAGTCGCCATCAACATTGCCGCTGCCGCCCGCACCCGCGGGGGGCGCCGCGCCCGCGCCGCCGCCTTGCCCGCCCGCCGCCGCGACCGGGGGCAAATCCGCAAACAGATCCAGTGTATCGACATCCGGCGCCGGCGCCGCCTTGCTTCGGGTCGTGTTCATACGTCGGCCTCGACCGTGTCGCCGTTCAGTTCCATCCACGCGCAGCGGCGCTCGGCTTCTTTTTTCGACATCAGCATGTTAAACAACGCAAACGTTTTTTCCTTGTCATCGATACGCACTTGCAGCAGACGGCGCGTGTCGGGGCACAGCGTGGTTTCCCACAACTGCTCCGGGTTCATTTCGCCCAGCCCCTTGAAGCGCTGGGTTTGCATCGCATCGGGTTTGACGCCCTCGTCGATCGCGCGCTCGCGCAGCGACTTTAATTCCTCGTCATCAATCGCATAGACTTTTTTCGCCGGACGCTTGCCGTGCGCCGGGATATCCAGTTTGTAGAGCGGCGGACACGCCACATAAATGTTGCCGCCTTCAATCAGCTTGGGAAAATGACGGTAGAACAACGTCAGCAGCAGCACCGCGATATGCGCGCCATCGACATCGGCGTCGGTCATCGAAGCGATTTTGCCGTAGCGCAAACCCGACAGGTCCGGGTTGTCATCTTCGCCATGCGGGTCCACGCCAATGGCCACCGCGATATCGTGAATCTCCGCGTTCGAGAACAGAAGATCGCGTTTGACTTCCCATGAATTCAACGCCTTTCCGCGCATTTTGTAAATCGCCTGAAAACGTTTGTCGCGCGCCTGCTTGGCCGAACCGCCCGCCGAATCGCCCTCCACCAGATACAACTCGTTGTCGCCCGTGCTTTTCGATTCGCAATCGGTGAGCTTCTCCGGCAGCATCACCACGCTGGAGGATTTCTTGCGTTCCACCTTGGTCACCGCGCGGCTGCGCTCCACCGCCTGGCGAATCACCAGCTCCGCCACCTTGCGCCCATAATCGACGTGACTGTTCAGCCACAACTCGAACGGGTCGCGCACCATGCTCGACACCAGCTTCAAGGCGTCGCGATTGGATAATTTCTCCTTGGTCTGCCCGTGAAACTGCGGCTCCAGCACTTTCGCCGACAAAAAATACACTGTGCGCGACCACACATCGTCGGACTGTAATTTGATGCCGCGCGGCATCATATTGTGGTGTTCGGCGAAGGCCTTGACCGCCTCGAAGATGCCGTCGCGCAAGCCCGCCTCGTGCGTGCCGCCCGCCGGCGTGGGGATCAGGTTGGCGTATGATTCGCCAAATCCCTTGGTCTCGTCCACCAGCGCGAAAGCCCAGCCCGCGCCCTCGCCCACGGCAAAGCCGTTGGCCTCCTGCACGTATTTTTCACCGTCGAAAATCGGCGCCACCGGTTCGGTATCAGCGAGCAAATCCTTGAGGTAGCCCTTCATGCCCTCGGGGTAACTCCAGGTGCGCGACACGGTTTCCTGCCCTTCGCGCGCGCCTTCGACGTTCAGCGTCACCGATACGCCGGGCAGCAGCACCGCCTTGGAGCGCACGATACGCTCCAGCTCCGGCATCGAGACTTTGGCGCTATCGAAGTATTTTTTGTTCGGCCAGATACGCAGCAGCGTGCCGGTGTCGTTCTTCGGCGCCGCGCCCGCGCGTTTCAGCTTCTCACTGACCGCGCCGTCGGCGAATACCATCTGGTGTACGCCCCCGTCACGCCGCACCTCGACCTCCAGCCGCGCCGACAGCGCATTGGTGACCGAGACGCCCACGCCGTGCAGGCCGCCGGAGAACTTATAGGCGGCATCGGCCGCCGTCTTGGAAAATTTAGCGCCCGCGTGCAGTTCGGTAAACACCAGTTGCACGGTGGGTATTTTCTCGGTGGGATGCATGCCTACCGGGATGCCGCGGCCATTGTCGGCGACGCTCACCGAGCCGTCGCGATGCACCGTGACATCGATGCGCGTGGCGTGGCCGCCGAAGGCTTCGTCCGCCGCGTTGTCGATGGCTTCCTGAATAATATGCGTGGGGTCCGCCGTGCGGGTGTACATGCCGGGAAGGCGTTGCACCGGCTCGATGCCGCGCAGCTTGGTAACCGACGCTTCGTCGTATTTCTTTATTGCCATGTTTTTCCGTGACCGGGAATGAGCGTTGCAAAAACAACGCCGCGAGGATAACTGACCTTGGCACGCGCAATCAATCTCGATGCACCGCCGCGCGCCCGGGCCGGGCTTTGTTCGCGCAATTACACAATTACACAATTACACAATTACAAATACACAAATACACAAATACACAAATACAAATAAAAACGGCCAGACGTTTTCGCGCCTAACCGTTTCATTTCAATCAATTCAATCAATTATTTGGTGCGCCCGGAGAGATTCGAACTCCCTACCCCTTGGTTCGTAGCCAAGTACTCTATCCAGATGAGCTACGGGCGCATTGAAGCGGCGAATTATAGCAAAAACTCAAGTGGTTACGATACTCTTGCCCAACGCCGCTTTGAGCGGGGCATCGCGTGCTGGCATTTCGTCTATCAAATCAACCGCATAACGAGGCAAGCCAAGTGAAAATCGGGTTCGCGGGCATGGGGCGCATGGGGGCGGCAATGGCGGGCCGTCTGTTGCAGCACGGACATGAGGTGACGGTATGGAACCGCACCGCTGCCAAGACCCAAGCGCTGGCGGATGCGGGCGCGAAGGTCGCGGCAACACCCGCCGAGCTCGCCAGCCGCAGCGAACTCATCATGACCATTTTGACCGATGCCGCCGCGATTGACGCCACCTACCGCGGCCCGCAGGGGCTGCTCGCGGGTGCGGTGATCGGCAAGCTGTTCGTGGAAATGAGCACGGTGCGCCCGCACGTCGAGCGCGAGCTAGCACGGTCGGTCACCGCCAAGGGCGCTTTTCTGATCGATTGCCCGGTGGGCGGCACCGTCGGCCCCGCGCGCGACGGCAAACTGCTGGGCTTCGTCGGCGGCGCGGATATTCACTACGCGCGCGCCAAGCCGGTGCTCGATCAGTTGTGCCGCCGCGTGCATCATTGCGGCGCGATCGGCGCGGGCGCGAGCATGAAGCTGGCGATCAATCTGCCGCTGTCTGTCTACTGGCAGGTCTGTGGTGAAGCGCTGGCGCTATGCAAGCCGCTGGGGCTGGATCCGGCCACAGTGGTTGAGATTTTTGCCGAAACCTCAGGTGGCCCCAATGTGCTTAAAACGCGCGGCCCGTCGTTGATCGGCGCGCTGGGCGGCGTTGCGCCGGAACCCGTCACCTTTGATATTGATTCCATCCGCAAGGATTTGCGTATCATGATCGAAGAAGCCGCCGCGCTCGGACGCGAGCTGCCGGTGTCGCTCGCCGCGCTGACCTGTTATGACGACGCATCGCGTCAGGGACTCGGCCCCGCCGATGCGGTGATGATGACCGCCGGCTTCGTCAACGGCATTAAGCGCCCGGCGTAACCATCGAGCGGCGCAGGTTCTCCAGATACTCATCGTTTGCGTCGAGCACGCCCTCGACCGAACAAGCCGGCGGCTGCGTTTTGCGCTGTATGGTCATGGCGCCATTGATATTGCCGAGCATGCCGCAGAATTTCTGCCGCGCGATGTTGCGAAACTCGAAGATATACGATTCAGCGCTCGTGCGAAGCACAAATATGCCTTGCGGCATTTGCACGCGGGTCGCGCCATCCGGCATGAGACGCCACTTGACCTTCGGGTCGGCGCGGTCAAAATCCAGCGCGCAGGTGCGCGGCTTCCATTTACTGTAATACGCAAAATTAGCCACCTGGCCGCCGCGCGCCTCGAATGCCATGCGCGCATGCAGGTCTTCGACGCCGCTGGTGCAGTCAATACGCTCCAGCGCGCCCTGCAACACCGGCAACGGCCGGTCGCCCGCGACATCCGCCATCGGGTCCACGCGCGGCGGCTCGGGCACGTCTTCCGGCACCGGCTGCATGACCTGCGGCTCGACGCGCGGCGGCTCGGTTTTTTTAAGCGGCGCGCAGGCGCTCAACAACGCGCCCGCCAGCGCCACCGTTAAAAGGGCTGCGCCCCGATCTATCCGCAAAACGGAATGCATAATAATTTTCGTTTAAATACAGGTACTTACGTAGGATGTGTTATGGCTTTCTCAACGCTGCTTGCGGCGCATCGGGCAGCGCGGGCTTGGGTTTTAGCTCGACATGCGTGCTGTCTTCTTTGTCGCTTTCGTGGTGATCCATCAGACCTTCGACCATGCAGGTGCGTTTGGGGCCGCGTGAAATGGTCATGCTGCCATTGAGTTTGCCCATCATGCCGCAGTAATGCATGCGATCCACGTCGCGGAAAATAAAGCGATACTCGGTTTTTCTCTCCTGCATCAACACATCGCCGAACTCGGTGGTGACTATCGTCGCGTCGCCGGTGTCGCGCCACTTGCTGTAAGCGTCACCGCGCTGCAAGTGCACCGAGCAGGTGCGCGGCTTCCATTTGGAGTAGTAAGCCATGCTTTGCACATCCCCGCCCTGCGCCAGCACGGCGATACGCGCATGGTTATCTTCGGTGCCGATTTTGCAATCGAGTTTTTCGATCGGCCCGCGTGGCGGCCCTTTTTTTGCCGCGGGCTTTGGCGTCACCGCAGTCGCTTGAGGCGATGCTGCTTTTTGCGTCGGCGCGGGCGCCGCCGGTTGCGCGGATGCCGTGATCGGCATCAGCGCCAGCATCGCGGCGGCGCCGATGAAACAACCATATTCCCGGTAGTGCTTGCTTAAATTCAAATGCCGTCTCCAGATCCTGATGGTAGCGCTGATCTACAACGACGCTATTTTATGCGCAGCGTCACGCGCAATGAACATTTGCTAACTATTTGTTTTTATTATACTTTCTGCAATTAAACCGTCTTCGGGAAAGGTGATTTTCAGGTTGCGCGGACTGCCCGGCACGAGGCGCGGCTTAAGGCCCATCTGTTCCACGGCGCTGGCCTCATCCGTGACCGCGGTCAACGTCGCTCTATGCAGCGCTTCCAGCAGCAAGCAATAACGAAACATCTGCGGCGTCTGCGCCTGCCATAGTTGTTCGCGCGCAACCGTCGCCACCACGCGCTGATCGCCGTCGCTGCGTTTTAAGGTATCGGCCACCGGCACCGCCAGCAGCCCGCCCACGTTATCGTCCGCCAGTGCGTCGCACAAGCGATCAATCAACGCAGCGTCCAGACACGGGCGCGCGGCGTCATGCACCATCACCCAGTCGTCGGGTTCAACCATATCCGCCATCGCCACCAAGCCGTTAAACACGCTGGCGGCGCGGGTCGCGCCGCCGCAAAACAGCGTTTCCAGACGGACTTGGGCCGTGCAATGCGACCAATCGTGGCGGCCAAAGTGCGTGTCACCGGGCGCCAGCACCACAAACACCGTATGCACGCGCGGATGCCCGCACAAGGTGTTGATCGCATGCGCGATCATCGGCTTGCCCGCAAGCATCTGATATTGCTTGGGTATTTCCGTGCCCATGCGACTGCCGTTGCCGGCGGCGGGAATCAGGGCGAAAATATTGGATGTCGCTGCCATCGGTGTAATAGATTGGTGAATTATTTTGCCGCGACACATTCTAACAGTGTTGACAAACCTGACCGGCGCACGCCTCGCCTATAATGACCATCCCAACCACACTCTGAATTGGAAATATCATGGGCTTGCTCGATTCAATACTCGGTTCTGTCATGGGCGGCGCACAAGGCCAGGGATCCGTGCAGGGCGCTTTGATGAATGCGGTGATGCAAATCGTCGCCAACAAGGCGGGCGGCGGCGCGGGGGGTGGCTTAGGTGGGCTGGTCGGCGCGCTGACCCAGGGCGGTCTTGGCGATGCGGCAAGCTCATGGGTGGGAAAAGGCGAAAATCTCCCGGTGTCGGCGGATCAGATTCAAAGCGCCCTGGGCAGCGGCGCGGGCGGCGGCATACTCGCGCAACTGGCGCAATCGGCTGGCCTGTCGCAAGGCGATGCCGCATCGGGCCTGTCGCAACTGCTGCCCGGCCTGGTCGATAAGCTCACGCCGGACGGGCAAATTCCGCAGCAGGGCACGCTGGAAAAACTGCTCGGCGCGTTTAACGTCGGCAAGTAACTTGCCGGATAGAACGCGATGTTATCCGTCCGCCCTGCCGCGATTGCCGGGAGCTTCTATCCCGGCGATGCGGTCGTGCTCGCGCGCAGCGTGGATGCCCTGCTGGCCGCAGCAAAACCGGCGGTCACGGCGACGGCGCGGGTCCCCAAGGCCATCATCGCGCCGCACGCGGGCTATGTGTATTCCGGCCCGGTCGCCGCCAGCCTCTACGCTCGAATCGCACCAGCGCGCGCACGCATCAAGCGCGTGGTGCTGCTTGGCCCCGCGCATCGCGTGGCGGTACACGGCATGGCCCTGCCCGGCGTGGAAGCCTTCGCCACGCCGCTCGGCACGGTGCGCGTGGATGCCGATGCGGTGAAAACGCTGATGGCGCTGCCGTATGTGGGCAAAAGCGGCGAAGCGCACCGCCAGGAACATTCGCTCGAAGTGCATCTGCCGTTTTTGCAGAAAGTGATCGATGAATTCACGCTGCTGCCGCTGGCGGTCGGACGCGCCACCGCGCAACAGGTTGCCGCCGTGCTCGACCTGCTGTGGGGCGGCGATGAAACACTGATCGTTATCAGCTCCGACCTGTCGCACTACCTGCCCTACGTAGAGGCGCAAGCCGCCGACAGCGCCACCGCGCAAGCGATCCTCGCCTTACGCACCGACATCACCCACCAGCAGGCCTGCGGTGCAACGCCGGTCATCGGCCTTAATTTGCTCGCGCGGCAACGCGGCCTGACGCCGCAACTGATCGACCTGCGTAATTCCGGCGACACCGCCGGTGATAAGGCCCGCGTCGTCGGTTACGGCTCCTTTGCCTACTTCCCCAACATTGCCTGCCATGAACCTGCCGCACACTGACGCCGCAGGCACGCTGCTGCCCATCGCGCGCGCGGCCATCGCCGGCCGGCTCGGCAAACCGCACCCATGCGACGAGAGCGCGGCGTGGCTGCGCGAACAAGGCGCATCGTTCATCACGCTGAATCTGCACCAAAAACTGCGCGGCTGCATCGGCTCGCTACGCGCGCATCGGGCATTGCTCGACGACATCAAGGCCAACGCACTGGCGGCTGCATTTAAAGACCCGCGCTTCAAACCGCTCACGGCGGCGGAGTATGAACACATCGTGGTCGAAATTTCGCTGCTGTCCGCGGTCAGCGCGATGACGTTCGCCGATGAAGCCGCCGCGCTGGCGCAGTTGCAACCGCGGGTGCAT
>JANPOH010000347.1:0-14635 GCA_031427895.1 Betaproteobacteria bacterium | reverse complement strand
CGTCGCCAGTTCAAACCACATGGCCGGGGAACTGTTCACGCACATGGCCGCCATCAAACTCAATCATGTGCCGTACAAAGGCAACGCGCCGGCGCTAACCGATCTCATTGGCGGCCACGTCGAAATGATCATCAGCGGCGTCCCCGCGCTGATTCCGCACATCAAGAGCGGACGCATCCGCTCGGTCGCCATCGGCAGCCCGAAGCGCTTCGCGGCGATTCCTGATGTGCCCACCTTCGACGAACAAGGGCTAAAAGGTTACGAAGCCTCCACCTGGTTCGGCTTCATGGCGCCGGCCAAAACCCCGCGCGACATCATCGTCAAGCTCAACACTGAAACCGGCAAAGTGCTCGCCAGCAAAGAGATACGCGAGCGTTATCAGGCCGAAGGCCTGGAGCCGCAAGGCGGATCGCCGGAAGCATTTGCGAAATTTATCGGCTCCGAGATTGCGCTTTACACCAGGGTGGTGAAGGCTGCGAACTTGCCGAAGCTATGAGCGGGGCATCCCATCTCGGCGCCGCGCCGCTGTAGTTCGTTTATCAGCCACCGCCAATCGCGCGTCGTCATGTTTGCGGCACGGATACATTGACCGTTCAGCAGGCGGGGGATAGATTGCTGATTGATGAAAAATGGTGTTTAAAATTCCTGCCCAGTGAAGCGCGCTAATTCTCCGGCCAGCGGCATTGGGTCAATGCAATTCGGGGAGTCCCTATGAGCACGACATTCGACGCGATCATCATTGGCACGGGCCAATCAGGCCCATCTCTCGCCTCCCGCCTTTCATCCGCGGGAATGAAAGTCGCTGTGATTGAGCGCAAACTTTTTGGCGGCACCTGTGTCAATAATGGCTGTGTCCCCACCAAGGCGTTGGTGGCAAGCGCCTATGCCGCGCACCTCGCCCGCCATGCCGCGGACTATGGCGTGGTCACCGGCGGCGCGGTCAGCGTGGACATGAAGCGCGTCAAGGCGCGCAAGGATGCGATCAGCGGACGCTCCAACAAGGCGGTCGAGAACTGGATGAAGGGACTTGCCAACGGGCGTGTATTCGAAGGCCACGCACGCTTCGAATCATGCACTACGGTGCGCGTTAACGGTGATCTGCTCACGGCGGGAAAAATATTTATCAATGTGGGCGGTCGTGCGCTGGTGCCGCCTATTCCCGGCTTGAAGGATGTCCCCTACTTCACCAATTCATCCATGATGGATGTGGATTTTCTTCCCGGACACCTGGTCATTCTCGGCGGCAGTTACATAGGCCTCGAGTTTGGACAGATGTACCGGCGCTTTGGGTCGGAAGTCACCATCGTCGAGCGCGCGCCGCGTCTCATCGGCCGGGAAGACGAGGACGTGTCGCAAGGCGTTCTCGACATCGTCACCGGCGAAGGCGTGCGCGCCGAATTGGGCGCCGAGGTGATCGGCGTTGAAAAACGGGGCGATGACATCGTGGTGAAAATCAAACGCGCCGGCGTGGCCGGCGAGATCACTGGCTCGCATCTGCTGCTGGCGATAGGCCGCGTGCCCAACACCGACGATCTGGGGCTCGATGAAGCCGGCATCACCACCGACGCTCGCGGCTATATTCAAGTCGACGATCAATTGCGCACCAGCGTGCCCGGCATTTGGGCAGTAGGCGATTGCAACGGTCGCGGCGCGTTCACCCACACGTCCTACAACGACTACGAGATCGTCGCCGACAATCTTCTCAACGGCGATCACCGCAGCGTGCGCGACCGCATCAGCGCCTATGGCCTGTTTATTGATCCGCCGCTTGGGCGCGTGGGCATGACCGATGACGAAATACGTAAGAGCGGACGCCAGGCGCTTAGCGGCAGGCGCGCAATGACTCATGTAGGGCGTGCCGTGGAGAAAGGCGAAAGCCGGGGATTCATGAAAATCACCGTGGACGCGAACACCAAGGAAATTCTCGGCGCGGCCATCCTGGGCGTGGGGGGTGACGAGGCGATCCATTGCCTTATCGACGCCATGTACGCGAAAGTACCCTATACCGTGGTGCAACGCGCTGTACACATCCACCCGACCGTGTGCGAACTATTGCCCACGGTATTAGGCGAACTAAAACCACTTGCGAACTGAAGCCACTCAAATGATGGCTGACTGGCGGGTCGGCGACCGTCATTGCCTGAAGATGCGCGCCAGTGCTCGATCTACGGCCTTGGCTAATTATTCCTATACCATTCACGAAGGGTGGTTCGTATGCAGCAAATGTCGAATCTGCTGGCGCAGCACGGGCTGCTGCTGGTTTTTGCCAACGTTTTTCTGGCGCAGTTGGGTATTCCGCTGCCAGCCATACCGATGCTGATCATCGCCGGCGCATTCGTGGCCGCAGGTCAGCTTTCGTTTGTCGCGCTGATTGGCGTAACGGTGGTTGCTTCATTGTGCGGCGATATTCCGTGGTACCTGGCCGGCCGGCGTTTGGGGTATCGCGTGTTGCGTACGCTGTGCCGCATCGCGATCGAGCCGGATTCGTGCGTCAAGCAGACCGAAAATATTTTCGAGCGCTGGGGGCCGCGTTCGCTGCTCGTTGCGAAATACATTCCCGGATTCTCGACCGTCGCGCCGCCGCTTGCCGGCGCCATGCAACTGAACTTCGGGCAGTTTGTAGTCTATAGCGGCGCAGGGGCGTTGCTATGGGCGCTGGTTCCGATTGCCGCAGGCATGTATTTCAGCACCGGGGTCGAAAAGTTACTTTTATGGCTGGAGAGCATGGGGCCCACCGGCGTGCTGGTGATCGCCGGAGTGATTGGGTTCTACATCGGCATTAAATTGATTGAGCGGCATATGCTGATTAGATTTTTGCGCACGGTGCGCATCAGCGTTGCGGATTTGATCGAGATGATGAACGGCGAGGCGCCACTGGTGGTGCTTGATGTGCGCTCGGAAACGGCGCGCAGGCTCGATCCGCGCCGCATTCCCGGCGCCATCGCCGTGAACCTCACGTCACCGGAAACGTTTCTCGATCCGCATAAGGGCGATCACGAAATCATCGTTTATTGCAGTTGACCCAACGAAGCGAGCGCGGCGCGTGTCGCCCGCCTGTTGATGGACAAGGGCTACAAAAAAATCCGCCCGCTGCATGGTGGTTTGGAGGCGTGGGTCGAAGCGGGCGGCGAAGTCGCGAGCTACGAGGCCGCGGATTGATGCCTCGCGGTGCTTCGGACGCGTCAGGGATTATCGGGCATTACGCATGGGAATATATCCTTGAAGACATTTTGGTTGACTGAAATGTACTCCTGTGTGTGCTAATGCAAATTAGTCGAAATTATTTCGTGAGGGCCTACTCGGCGTGCTTTTCCACCCAAGCGACATAGCGATCCATCCAGCCCTGCAGGAATTGCCTGCTGTCTGCGCCTATATTTCCGTCTGCATCAAACAAGCCGTCTTTGGCCTGTATGAAGGCTTCCGGCTGACCCAGTGTTGGGGCGTCCAGATACGCAAGGATATTGCGCAGATGTTGCTGCGCCATGGCGGTTCCTATAGCACCAACTGACACGCCCATTACGCCGGCAGGCTTGCCGGCCCAAACACTCTGCCCGTAAGGGCGCGAGGCGTGATCAATGGCGTTCTTGAGAACGCCTGGGATAGATCGATTGTATTCAGGCGTGACAAAAACAATCCCTTGTGCAGCCTGGATTTCGCTCTTCAGTCGAGCGACGGATTCTACCGGACGTGCGTCTTCGTCCTGGTTGTAAAGAGGAAGGTCGTCAATCTTTACCGGTTTAAATGAGAACTCAGCCGGCGCGAGCTTTATGATGGCGCTTGCCAATTTGCGATTGAAAGAATCTTTGCGAAGACTGCCAACTACTATCGCGATTTGATACTTGCTCATTTCTATTTCCTTTACAGTTGAATTATTGTTGCTGTCGCGTTGTATATTCGTCATTCTTTCCGACGACAGGTCGTGATGGTTATGGTCAAAAATTGAAGGTGATGCATAAACTCGCGAAGAATGAGAGCCGATGCGGCAAACGCATTGCTGCGTGGAAAGCATTCCTGTGCAGGTAATTGCCCGAGCGTTAGCGCGGCCAGTCGTTCAAACGTCCGCTCCACCGCATCGCGACTGAGCAGCAGTTCTAACTGATCAGGAAGTCCAGCCACGAGCGCGATCTCGCGGACAAGTTCGTCCGTCGTGAACACCGTTGAATTGCCGTTGGTCATTGTCCGCGCGCGGGTGATTTCATCCTCTATGGTTAGAATGGCGTTTTCCAAGTCTGCCGGCGTCGGAGGAGTGTGTTTGAAATGCTCGGATGCCGTTTTTGAAGAACCTATTGCCAGCTCAAGCATGGCCGCTGGTTCGCTGCTACTTCCGGTTGCAATCCATGTCTGCTCCGCGCCGATATGCAGAACTGTGGCAGATATTTCCTCCGGGATGCCCAAGCGTATCGATGCATACCGCTTGCGGATTGCGATGTCAAAGTCGAGCGCGGTCTCGTCGCCCGTGCGATGCGATTTCAATCCTGAAAGAGATTTAAGCGGCGACATGTTCTAATATGGTCGGGTTAGACTTTGATGTTCGGGAAGGATTGCTGCCAAGGACAAACGCATCCATGGAGAGGACGCCGTGAGTGATGCCTCCCTCAATGCAGCGCACGTCTACGCGATCACTGCCCGCGGCGCCCAAGGCGAAAAACAGAGGCAGCAAATGCTCTTCGGTGGGATGAGCCCGCTCCGCATGCGGCGCACGGCGACGGTAGTGAAGCAGTGCGTCCACGTCACCGCGCTCCAAGGCTTCCCGCACCCAAAACGCGAACGCCTTGACGTAAGTCTCTGGGTGCTCCGGTACCTGTCTGAATTCGTAAAGGTTGTGGGTGAGACTGCCGGATCCGATGATGAGGATCCCCTGTTCCCGCAACGCGGCAAGCGACTGCCCGATTTTGAAGCATGCCTCGGGCCCATCGTGAAGCCGCATCGAGAGCTGAATAATCGGAACATCCGCGTCTGGGTACATGTGCAGCAGCGGAACCCACGCACCGTGGTCGAAGCCTTGCTCGTCATCGGTCTGCACCGTGTAATCGTGATCCTTAAGTGCTGCTATCACTTGTTGCGCAATATCGGGAGATCCAGGTGCCGGATACTGAATCCTGCATAGCGGACGCGGGAACCCGCCAAAGTCGTGCATGGTTTTGGGCGCAGGGCTGGTCATTACCCGCAATTCGCGACGCGTCCAGTGAGGTGAAACCACCAGAATCGTGCGCGGCTTGGGGAGGCTGCCCGCGAGAGCGGCAAGTCGCGGGCCGATTATCCCAGGCTCGATTGCCCAGGTTGGCGCTCCGTGTGATACGAAGATTACAGGTAACACAGTCATTTTCGGCTCCTTGTATTCGGCGCACCAAGTGGGCTCACCCATTGCGGCTCGCATCGACACTCCACGCACCGGCACCCCATGCGGCTAGTACCAGCAGACCACCCACCACCCCGACGTTCTTGAAAAACAGTAGTTGTTGTACGAACTGCTGATCCGCTGCAACCGCCCAGTAGTTGTGGAAGAAGAACGACGCTACCAGCGTGAACAAGGCCAATACGAATGCAGCCGGGCGGGCGCCCAAGCCGAAGATCAGGGCAATGCTGCCCACGATTTCGACAGTCAGCGCGAGCGCTGCGCTCAATTCGGGGAAGGGCAGACCCACGGAGGAGATATAGCCGACGGTACCGGCAAAACCAGTGAGTTTGCCGATGCCGGCAGGCAGAAACAGTGCAGCTAACAACAAGCGTCCCAACAGGGACAGTGGATTTTGAAGTTGGTTAAACATGATGACTCCTTTCAGTTGAAGTGATGAAATAAGACTCAGGCTGCCAGATCGAATACCAGCACTTCGGCATCGGCTCCGCTGTTTAGGGTGATCCGGCTTTCGTGCTCGAATAACAGTGCGTCCCCGGTGCTGATGCGCTGACCATTGACATCCAGTACGCCGCGCACGAGATGCACATAGGCTTTGCGTGCAGGATTCATCTCCAGTTTCGCGGTCTCGGCGCCGTCGAAGAGACCGGCGTAGACCAAGGCATCGGCGTGGATGGTTACAGAGCCCTCTGCGCCATCCGGCGAAGCGACCAGGCGCAAGTTGCCGCGCTTCTCGGCAACCGGCACGGTTTTCTGTTCGTAGCCCGGTGCAATGCCGGTTACGTTCGGCAGGATCCATATTTGCAGGAAGTGCGTGGTCTGGCCTTTGGCGTAGTTGAATTCGCTATGCGTTACCCCCGTGCCGGCACTCATGCGTTGCACGTCTCCTGGCGGAATGGTCTTGATGTTGCTCATGCTGTCCTGATGCGCGAGTTCACCCGACAGCACATAGCTGATGATTTCCATGTCACGGTGGCTGTGCTTGCCAAAGCCGGTGCCGGGCGCGACGCGGTCTTCGTTGATCACACGCAGGTTGCCAAAGCCCATATGGGCGGGGTCGTGATAGCCGGCAAACGAAAACGAGTGGTAGCTCTTGAGCCGGCCATGATCCGCGTAGCCGCGGTCTTGCGATTTGCGTAGAGTGAGCATGGATTGATCTCCTAGTTGATGGGACGCATTGTCGGTCACACAAGTCCCTTGCGGAGCCAGTCAATTTGATGTCACCATTCAAAATATTTGAATGGATAAATCCCCAATGCCCACTCCCCGCGATGTATTGACGCCCGATGCCCTGGCGATGGTGCAGACCATCGCCCACACCGGGAGCTTTGCTGCCGCGGCGCGCGCCAGCAACATGGTGCCCAGTGCGCTCACCTACCGTGTACGACAGATGGAAGACGCTTTGGACGTATTGCTGTTTGATCGCAGTTCACGGCAGGCCCGTCTTACTGAGGCTGGAGCCGAGTTGCTGCGCGAGGGCGCGCGTCTCTTGGCCGACGTCGACGCCATAGCCAACCGCGTCAAGCGCGTGGCCACCGGCTGGGAGCCACAGTTAACCATCGCGGTGGACAGCATCATCAACCACGCCACGGTGATGGAACTATGCAAGGATTTTTTGGCGCTTAACCCACCCACCCGGTTAAAGTTACGCGATGAAACGCTCTCCGGTACGCTGGAGGCGCTTGCCTCGGGTCAGGCTGATCTCGCTCTGGGTGTGGTAATGGACACAGGTACCGCCGCCGGCCTGCAGCGGGCGCCACTCGGGACTGTGCGCTTTGCTTTTGTGGTGGCACCCCACCACCCTTTGGCGCATGCACCTGAGCCGCTAAGTGACGAAGTCATCCGCCGGCACAGGGCAGTCGCGGTAGCCGACTCCATTCAGCGCGGCGGTGGCATCTCGGTCGGGCTATTGGCTGGCCAGGACGTGCTCACAGTCACCAGCATGCCCGCCAAACTGGACGCCCAAATCAGAGGACTGGGCGCAGGCTTCCTGGCAACTTGCCTGGCACAACCGCATATAGACACGGGACGGCTGGTGGTTAAACGCGTGGAGCGTGCAGAACAACAGCTTCTGGTTAGTTACGCCTGGCGCAAAAGCGGAAAATCAGAGCAAGGGCGTGCGTTGCAGTGGTGGTTGGCGCAGTTGCAGCGCCGAGTTACACGCGCGGCGTTGCTCGGCGAGCGTAGCGTACGCGCCGACAAGGCGACAGCGTAGGAACGCGAAAGGGTCTTTCGTTATCGTATTATCGTACGAAAACGAAAGACCGCCATGTCCGTACACCGGCTGCGAATGTTTCGAGGTATTGCTGCGCCTGGCGAACCATCGCCGTCTGTTCGGGGCAGCGGTGGAAGCTTACTTCACAGCAAACGGCGACACACACTTAACGCCCAATAACTTTGCCGCCGAGGGCGCATCTTCGGTGTAAAGCTGCGTCACACCGTGTTCGGCGCACACCGCGATTATCAGCGCGTCCCAGTATTGCACCTGTTTATCCGCTGCCAGCTTGAGCGCCGCGGCATGCGCGGTGACGGTCGAGGGCATCGCCGGCATGACAGCGGAAAAAGCCTCTATCGCCACCCGCGCCCCTTTTCTCGTCATGTACTGCCGGCGCGTCATCACCGCAAAGAATTCACCATAAACCTGGGCGGCGACGGGCCATCCGGCATGGGATGCGCTGGCCAGAAGTTTTCGTGCGGCTTTCTCTTTGTCGCCCTCCGACGCGCTGACGGCGTAGACCAGCACGTTGGTGTCCAGCGAGTTCATTCGTCGTAGGCCTCGCTGCGCACGAACTTGCCTTTGAACGCCTTCGCGGAACGAATCGACAACGCTCGTTGCACCAGCGCTTCACGATTCTTGGCTGTCAACGCAGGCTCGGCACGCACCAGCTTCAACGGCGCGCGGCCGCGCCGCGTGATAATGACCTCGGCACCCGCATCGACCATTGCTGCGTAGTGAGTGAAGTTATGCACTGCATCGCGTGCGGTGGTGGATAAAATTCGCTCGCCCATGGCTGTCTCCAGAATGCAGATGAAGCGCCCAATGTATCACATAATGTGACGCATAGGGGCGTGGCGCGCAAAGACACAGGAGCCAGTACCGCGCCGCTGGCTACGCAATTATCCCCTCTATCACACTCATCGCGCCCCCGTCGAAATCACGCGCGTCAGATTCAGCCTGGCCGCGGCGAACAGCTCGCGATACTGCGCTTCAGTACGCTCGCGCCCCCCATTCATCACCATCATGTGCAGGTCGGACACCACGAGCACGCGCATGACTTCGGAATGCTCGATGCGAGCGGGGATGATGCGTTCCACCAGCAGCAGTTTTGACGCAGGCGCCATCGCCTTGCGGCAATTTTGCAGAATGGCGATGGCGCGCTGGTCGTCCCAGTCGTGAAGCACCCGTGACAGAATATAAACGTCGCCACCGGGCGGAATGGCTTCGAACATGTCGCCGGCCACGATTTCGCAACGCGTTGCCAGGCCCTCCGCTGCGATACGCTGTTTTGCCTTTTCAAGTACGCGCGGTTGCTCGAACAACACGCCCTGCATGGCGGGGCTGGCGGCGAGCAGTGTGCAAAGGAGCGTGCCATCGCCGCCCCCCACATCGACGATATTGCGTACCCCGGCGAAAGGGTAACTTGCCGCTACGGCATCGTTGTGTGCGCCGATGAAGCTGGCCATGCCTTCGTCGAAGTCCTTGGCGCTGTCGGGGTTCGCGGCACGATACGTCCAGGTATCGCAGCCGAAAATGTGCCCGAAGGCAATGCCGCCGGTGCGCACCAAGGGCGGGCCTTCGCCGCACACGGCGTAGGCAATGCGCGTGCCGTCGCGGCTTTTGCAAAAGCGGATTTGCTGCGTGGGTTTATCCATGAAGCCCTCTTTCGGAATCGGGCAAGACTATGCCATCGGCGGCTTGAACCGCATTCGCCCGGTCGGGTTTTGGCAGGAGCACCCAAGACATTAACGGCGAAACCGGAACCAGTGGTCCAGGCGCCCGATGATTGACGCGCCTGAATTCGGTCTTTAAAATAACTTCTGTCATGTTCTGAATTGTGGAGCACCGCCATGAAACTCTCCGAGCAAGTCAAGCCCATCAGCTATTTCAAAGACAATGCCGCAAAGGCCATCACCGACATTACTGAATCGAGGGAGCCGCTGATTATTACGCAGAACGGCGAGGCCACCTGTGTCGTGCAGGACATCAAAAGCTACGAGGAAACCAGCAATACGATTGCGCTGCTCAAAATTCTGGCAATGGGCAGAAAACAGATTGAGGAAGGAAAGTTCCGAAAGGCAAAAACAGTATTTGCGGAGATGGATAAGGCATTTCTGAAATGAGATACACCGTCATGTTTCTGGATTGCGCCGAACATGACCTTCGCAACATCCACGCTCATGTCGAAATTCAGTTCTCGGAAAAACCCGCAAATAAGATTTACACCGACATACGGGATGCCATCCTTTCCCTTGAGGACAATCCGAATCTTGGGCACAGGATTTCCCGATTGTCGGAACTGGGAATCACGGATTACCGCTACCTGGTGGTCGAGAAACGGAACAAGGTTGTCTACCAGATAGACACTGGGAAAAAGCGTATTTATATTTACTTGATATGCAACGAACGGCAGGATTTTGAGACTGTTTTCGCGAAACGCATGCTGGAAATGTAGCGCGCGCCAGCATCGGCCCGCCCGGAACCACATGCCGCCACTGGAGCCGCCTTGTTCTTCGACAATATAGATTTCTCGTCACTCGAACTGCCGCCCGCCGCCCTCAAGCTGCGCGACGAAGTGCGCGCGTTTCTGAAGCAGGAAGTTGCCGCAGGCAGTTTCGTTCCACACTTGGGCCACGCCGAGTTCGATATCGCGTTCACGAAAAAAGTCGCGGCGCGCGGCTGGATCGGGCTCACCTGGCCTAAACAATATGGCGGGCAGGCGCGTTCGTATCTCGAACGTTTTGTGATGACGGAAGAAATGCTCGCGGCCGCCGCGCCGTGCGCCGCGCATTGGTTCGGCGACCGGCAGACGGGGCCGAGTCTGTTGCGCTATGGCAGTGAATTTCTCAAGCAAAAATATTTGCCGGCGATCACGCGCGGCGAAATGGCGTTTGCGCTGGGCATGAGTGAACCCGGATCGGGTTCTGATCTGGCTTCGGTGCGCACACGTGCTGAAAAGGTCGAGGGCGGCTGGCGCGTCAGCGGACAAAAAGTGTGGACGAGTTGGGCGCACAAGGCGGATGCGTTTTTTGTATTGTGCCGCACTGCGCCGCAAACGGAAGATCGGCACGAAGGGCTGTCGCAACTCATCGTTGAACTCAAAACCTCGCCGGGCGTCACGGTGCGACCGATACGCTTCATGAGCGGCAATCACCATTTCAACGAAGTGTTTCTCGACAATGTGTTCGTGCCCGACACGCATGTGGTGGGCGAGGCCGGGCAGGGCTGGAAGCAGATTACGTCCGAGCTTGCGCTGGAGCGCAGCGGGCCGGAGCGTTTCATGACCACGTTTCCGCTGCTGGTGGAATTGATCCGCCGACTCGGTGCCAGTGATGACACGCGTGCGCAGGAAATGGTGGGCCGCCTCACCGCACGGCTGTGGACGCTGCGCCGCATGTCGCTGGCGATTGCGCTGGCGCTCGATCCGTCATCGGGCAAACAGGGCACGGTGGATCTTGCCACCGAGGCGGCGCTGGTAAAAGATATGGGCACGTTTTACGAGCGTGAGATTATCGATGCGGCGCGCCTGCTGGCGGCGGTGGAGCCGACGCTGGATGCGACAGAGCCGTTTGAGCGTTATCTCGCCGAATGCATAGTCAGTGCGCCGGTTTCGACCATACGCGGCGGCACCACGCAGGTGTTACGCACGTTGATCGCGCGGCGCTTGCTGGGGGCGTTGAAATGAAAAGCGCAGTTCAAATGCAAACCGCAAAGACGCAAAGGCGCAAAGGAAACGCAAAGAAAAAACCAGAATTTCTTTGCGGCTGTTCTTTGTGTCTTTGTGCCTTTGCGGTGAAGGTTTTCAAGTGAGCGACGCCACCGAAATCCGATCCCTGCTCGCCGAGTCGGCGCAGCGCCTGTTCGCCGATCACGTCACGCAAAAAATGCTGGCGGCCGCCAAGCACGACGGCTGGTCGGCGGCGCTGTGGGCTGAACTTGAAAAAGCCGAGCTGCCGCTGGTGGGCGTGCCGGAGGATGCGGGTGGCGCAGGCGGGTCTCTGTCGGACACCGCCGCTGTGCTGCGTATTGCCGCGCGGCATGCGGCGCCGGTGCCGCTGGCGGAGACCGCGCTGGCGGGTTGGTTGCTGGCGAGTGCTGGTTTGAAAGTGCCGCACGGGCCGCTGACGGTTGGCCCAGTGCTCGATGAAAAACTCACAGCGGTCAAAGACGGCGCGGCGTGGCGCGTCTCCGGTGAATTAAAGCGAGTGCCGTACGCTCGCATGGCAAAGCAATGGGTGTTACTGGCGGATTCCAAAAGCGGTTTGATGGTGATGGCGGTGAATCCCGCTGATGGCCGCATCACGCAAGGACGCAATCTCGCAAGCGAGCCGCGCGACAACGTAACGCTCGACAATGTGGCGGCGTTCGCCGCTGCGCCCGCCGGCGCAGGCATCACGCGCGCGAGCCTGCATGCACGCGGCGCACTGCTGCGCGCGGTGCAAACCGGCGGCGCGCTCGAACACGCGCTGCATCTGGCGTGCGAGTACGCCAGACAGCGCACGCAGTTCGGTCGAAAAATTGCGCAGTTTCAGGCGATCCAGCAGGAGATCGCGCGCTGCGGCGGCGAAGTCGCGGCGGCAGTGGCGGCTTCACTTTCTGCGGCAGGCGTGGTGGAACGGCTGGCGCATGACCACAGTGCCGGTGCCGCGCAACAAGTCTTGCTGGCGGTGGCCGCCGCAAAAATCCGCACGGCGGATGCTGCGCGCGAGGCGGTGGCGATCACGCATCAGGTGCATGGCGCGATAGGCGTTACCGATGAATACGCACTGCATCACGTGACGTTGCGCGCGCTGGCGTGGCGCGAGGAGTTTGGTAGCGAGGTTTACTGGTCAATGGCGTTGGGGCGTGCGATGCTGACGACCGGCGCCGATAATTATTGGCCGACGCTCAGTGCGTAGGATGGGTGAAACCCATCACGGCATCAGGTTCGCACGAGGGTTTGTCATGGTTTCACCCATCTACGGGCAGCAGTTCAGGAGAATATATGTTTAAAAACAAATGGTTGCAAACATTCTTGGTGTCGGCGTTATGGTGCGGCGGCGTTGCCGCCCAAGGCTGGACGCCCAGCAAAAACGTCGAGATCGTCGTCACCTCCGCGCCCGGCGGCAGCAACGACAAAACCGGGCGCTCCGTGGAAAAACTGCTCAATGAATTAAAGCTCGTGCCGACCACGCTGTCAGTGGTGAACAAACCCGGCGGCGGCGGCAACATCGCGTTTGCGTATATGAATCAGCACGCGGGCGACGCGCATTACCTGTTGGTGGGCACCACCGCGATGGTGTCCAATCACATTGTCGGCACCAGCAAAATCAGTTATCTCGATTTCACGCCGATTGCATCGTTGTTTAACGACTACGTGGTGTTCGCGGTCAATGCCAACTCAACCACCAGAACCGGCAAGGATTTGATCGAGCGCCTGAAAAAAGATCCGCAGTCGGTGTCGCTGGGTTTTGCCACCTCGCTCGGCAGCCACAATCACATCGCGGCGGGCCTGCTGATGAAATCCTTCGGCGGCAATGCGCGCGATCTCAAGGCGGTGGCGTTCAAAGGCTCCGCCGAAGCCGTCACCGCGTTGATGGGCGGGCATCTCGAACTCGTCACCACCGCCGGCGGCAACGTCGCCGCGCATGTGCAGACGGGGAAGCTGCGCGTGCTCGGCGTGTCGGCGGATAAACGGCTGCCGGGCGTGCTGGCGAACGTGCCGACATGGAAGGAGCAAGGCGTCAATGTGGTTTACGGCGGCTGGCGCTCCATCGTCGGGCCGAAAGGCATCAGCGCCGCGCAGGTCGCATTCTGGGAACAAGCGTTACGCAAAGCGGCGCAAAGCGCCGAATGGAAAACCGAGTTGGAGCGCAACTACTGGTCGGATGATTTCGTCACCAGCGCGCAGTTTCGCAAAGACCTCGATAAAGATTACGCCGATATGAAAGCGGTGTTGACGGAATTGGGCTTGGCGCGAGCGCAGTAAGCGTAGCTATTATTTCCGCCCCTGAATTCACCTGCCAAGGAATGACTATGACTGCCGCTGTCGCCCCCGTAGTCCTCGCCGAACGCCCCGCCGAAGGCGTGGGCCTGATCCGCATTAACCGCCCCGATGCGCGCAACGCGCTGAATCTGGAGGTACGCACGCTGCTCGCCAAACACCTGACCGAGATGGGCGACGATCCGGCGATACGCTGCATCGTGTTGACGGGCAACGACAGAGCCTTCGCCGCCGGCGCGGACATCAAAGAGATGGCGAACGCGGGCGCGATTGAAATGTTGTTGCGCGGCACGCACAAATTGTGGCGCACCATCGGCGCGTGCCCCAAGCCGGTGATCGCGGCGGTAAGCGGCTTCGCGTTGGGCGGCGGCTGCGAGCTGGCGATGACCTGCGACATCATTATCGCCGGCGAAGGCGCGCGTTTCGGCCAGCCCGAAGTCAAAATCGGCATCATCCCCGGCGGCGGCGGCACACAGCGTTTTCCGCGCGCGGTGGGCAAATACAAGGCCATGCGCTATTTGCTGACCGGCGATTTAATCAGCGCGAAAGAGGCGTTCGACATGGGCCTGGCGAGCGAAATCGTCGCCGACGCCGAGGTGGAAAAACGCGCGATAGCGATGGCGCAACAAATCGCCGAGCTGTCGCCGCTCGCGATAGAGCAGGTGAAAGAATGCGTGCTGCGCGGCATGGACGCCGCGCTCGACACCGGCCTCGCGCTGGAAACCAAGGCGATCCAGATGCTGTTCGCCTCGCAGGATCAGAAGGAAGGCATGGCGGCGTTTATCGAAAAGCGCAAACCGAAGTTTACCGGGCGGTAATAAGGAAGGGCAACCCCAGCCTTGTCCAACGTGGTATGAGCCTGAGCGGCTGGCGTGTTTCCAACGAGGAATGAGCCTGACGGGGTAGTTTTTAGGCGGGTGTGGAGTTTGGGTTGATCATTCAAGGATGATCATCAACATGAACGAATCCAAGCTGTGCACGATTGAGCAAATCGAGCGTTTTCTCGCGGGCAATAGTGAAGTCAAGTTTTCGGGGTATGAGAATGACCTCGAGCGCTATGCGCACCTGAGCCGAGTGC
>JANPOH010000346.1:0-10222 GCA_031427895.1 Betaproteobacteria bacterium | reverse complement strand
GGAAAATTCCAGCGCCGCGGTGTCGTCCAGCCCCACATCCTTGCCGTCGCAGTTCATCAGCACAAAGCGCGTGGCGTTCCACAGCTTGTTGCAGAAGTTGCGGTAGCCGTCGCAGCGTTGCAGATCGAATTTGATATCACGGCCCGGCGATGCAGGCTGGCGAAGGTGAAGCGCAGCGCGTCGGTGCCGAAGGCGGCGATGCCGTTGGGGAAATGTTTTTGGGTGGTGGCGGTGATCTTCTCGGCCTGCCGCGGGTCCATCAGGTTGGCGGTGCGTTTTTCGATCAGCGCATCGAGCGTGATGCCGTCAACGATGTCGAGCGGGTCCAGCACGTTGCCTTTCGACTTCGACATTTTCTGGCCTTCCGCGTCACGGATCAGCCCATGCACATACACTTCGTGAAACGGCACTTTATCGGTGAAGTGCAAGGTCATCATCACCATGCGCGCCACCCAGAAAAAGATGATGTCAAAGCCGGTGACCAGCACCGAAGACGGCAGATAACGATCCAGCGCCGGGTTGGATTGAACCGGGTAGTCCGCCGTCCAGTCGAGCGTGGAGAACGGCCACAGCGCCGACGAATACCAGGTGTCGAGTACGTCTTCATCCTGACGCAGAGGCAGCGGTTCCACCGATTCGCCGACTTCGAGCCGCTCCGGCAGCTTCGCATCGTATTGCGCGACCGCTTCTTCGAGGCTGCGCGCGACATAAACATTGCCTTCGGCGTCATACCACGCGGGAATGCGGTGGCCCCACCACAGTTGGCGCGAGATGCACCAGTCCTGAATATTATTGAGCCACTGGTTGTAGGTGGCGGTCCAGTTTTCGGGCACGAATTTCAATTGTCCCTGCGCCACGACGTCCAATCCGCGTTGTGCCAGCGTGTCCATTTTCATGAACCACTGGTCGGTGAGCATGGGTTCCACGATCGCGTCGGTGCGCCCGCAGCGCGGCACCATCAGCTTGTGCGGCTTGGTTTCGGCGAGCAGGCCTTGGGTTTCGAGATCGGCAAGCACGCGCTTGCGCGCTTCAAAACGATCCAGACCGCGATAGGCGGCGGGCGCGTTGTCGTTGATTTTTGCGTCCAGCGTGAGGATGCTGATCGGCGTTAACTTGTGCCGCACGCCGATTTGATAGTCGTTAAAGTCGTGCGCCGGGGTGATTTTCACGCAGCCGGTGCCGAAGGCCGGATCGACATATTCGTCGCCAATCACCGGGATCAAGCGGCCGGTGAGCGGCAGCATCACCCGCGCGCCGATCAGCGCCTGGTAGCGCTCGTCATCGGGATGCACTGCGATCGCGACGTCGCCGAGCAGGGTTTCCGGGCGCGTGGTGGCGACGATCAGGAACGCCGTGCCGGATGTGTCGGAGTTGGTCGAGGCCAGCGGATAGCGGATGTGCCATAGCTTGCCGTCTTCTTCCGCCGATTCGACTTCGAGATCGGACACGGCGGTTTGCAGCACCGGATCCCAGTTCACCAGGCGCTTGCCACGATAGATCAAGCCCTGTTGGTGCAACCGCACGAAGGTTTCGGTGACGGTGCGCGACAGCCCCTCGTCCATGGTGAAGCGCTCGCGCTCCCAGTCGCACGAGCTGCCGAGGCGGCGCATCTGGCGTGTGATGGTCGAACCGGATTCTTCTTTCCATTGCCACACGCGCTCGATGAATTTGTCGCGGCCTAAATCGTGTCGCGACGCCTTTTGCGCTTCGAGCTGGCGTTCAACCACGATTTGCGTGGCGATGCCCGCGTGGTCGGTGCCGGGCTGCCACAAGGTGTTATTGCCGCGCATGCGGTGGTAGCGCGTTAACGCATCCATCAGCGTGTGCTGAAAAGCATGACCCATGTGCAGCGTGCCGGTGACGTTCGGCGGCGGCAGCAGGATGCAGTAGTTGCCGGATTTCGCGGGATCATCACCGGCTTTGAAGTAGCCGTTCTTTTCCCACTCGGGATACCAGCGTGCTTCGATAGCCGCCGGTTCAAAGCTCTTGGCGAGTTCCATGGATGTGCTTGATTGAGGTGATGCAGGACAAGGGAACACTTGAAGCGGAGCAGAGGGCGGCATTATACTGGAGGCCGTGCCGCGGCTAGACTGTGCGCCGCCGCCCGACGCGGCCCATTGCGCGCGCAACGACGTTTCCACGCTCGCGCGCACCATGGCATCGATGCCCGCTTTCAGATCATCCGCCATGCGCGCCAGCGCGGCGCCCATTTCCGGCAGCACCTGTTGCCGCACCACGCTGGCGATACGTTCATCAACTTGCGACATCACGCGCGCAACCGCAGCCTGATCGGGGTCGGCGTGTTGCGCCCGCGGCGCGGATTGCGTGTCGGGCGAAGGTTCGGATGCGGATGCGGATGAAATGGGGTCTGCCGGTTGCGGCAGGGTGACGATATCGGTGAGTTCGGGGATGTCGTCTTCATCCGGCGCGGCAGTTACCTTGGGCGCGGGGGGCGCAGGCGTTACGGGGCGATGCCGGGAGAGCAGGGCGTCGGCGCGCGCGAGTATTTCGCTGCTGTCGTCGTGGTTTCCTTGTTCGCCCTCGGCGGCTTCCTGCGCCATGGTCCCTCGACCTAGGTTTTCGACAGGTCGTGGCTGCGGATTTCGTAGCCGCGGTCGCGATAGAACTTGAAGCGATCGCGCGCGCCGGCGCGATCGGTGTCATCGGTGCTGACGACTTCGATCAAGCGCTGAAAGCGGCTGAACATCGGCGGCCAGTGGTCGCGCAGATTGAGCAACACTTCGTCGTGCGGCGGTTCGCCATCGTCGTGTGCGATCGTCACCGGTGTGCGCGCGGCCAGTGCGTGCGTGGCGTGGCAGTGCGGAATAAAGCCGGTGGATGTTGTGCTCCACAGCATGCGATCCAGGCGTTGCGCGGTTTCCGCGTCGGGGCACAACACCGCCACCCGCAGCCCGCGCGCGTAGGCTTTGGCGGTCAGCCGGCAGGCGGTGTGCCACTTGTCGCCGACATGGGTGTAAAAATCGATCTGGGTCATGCGCGTGGCGCTCGCGGTCGTTTACTATAACTATTTGTTTTTAATCAATTATTTTTTGAAGATCGGTTGATGAGATATTGCGTCAGCAGCGGCACGGGGCGACCGGTGGAGCCTTTCTCCTTGCCGGATTTCCACGCGGTACCGGCCACGTCAAGGTGCGCCCATTTGAAATTTTTGGCGAAGCGCGAGAGGTAACACGCCGCTGTCACCGCGCCCGCCGGGCGCCCGCCGATATTGGCGAAGTCGGCGAAGTTGCTTTTGAGTTGCTCCTGATATTCGTCGTGCAGCGGCAGATGCCAGGCGCGATCGTGCGAGGCCTCGCCCGCGGCGAGTACTTCCCGGGCGAGCGCATCGTCGTTGGCGAAGAGGCCGCTCACCACGTGCCCCAGTGCGATCACGCACGCGCCGGTCAGCGTGGCGATGTCAATCACGGTGACGGGATCAAAACGCTCGGCGTACGTCAGCGCATCGCACAGGATCAGCCGTCCTTCGGCGTCGGTATTCAAAATTTCCACCGTTTGCCCCGACATGCTGGTGACGATATCGCCGGGCTTGGTGGCGCGGCTGCCCGGCATGTTTTCAGTGGCGGGGATAATGCCCACCACGTTGATGGGCAGGCGCATTTCGCCCACCGCTTTGAAGGTGCCCAGCACGCTGCCCGCGCCGCTCATGTCGAATTTCATTTCGTCCATTTCGCCCGCCGGTTTGAGCGAAGTGCCGCCGGTGTCGAAGGTGACGCCCTTGCCCACCAGCACCACGGGTTTCTGGCTCTTGGGGCCGCCCCGGTATTCGAGCACGATCAGTTTGGGCGGCTCGGCGCTGCCGCGCGCGACCGAGAGCAGCGCGCCCATGCCGAGTTTTTTCATCTCGGCGCGATCGAGGATTTGCACCTTCATGCCTGCCGTGCGATAGCGCTTGGCCAGTGCTGCGGCCTGATCCGCGAGATAAGCCGGCGTGCAGACATTGCCGGGCAGATTGCCGAGGTCTTTGGCAAAGCTCATGCCGTGGCCCAGCGCGACGCCTTGCTCCAGACCCTGCGCCGCGAGGCGGCGTTCGCCGGCGTCGGCATAAGCGAACACCAGCCGCTTTAACGTCTGCGCCGGTGTATCCGGTTTGCTTTTCATGCGGTCAAAGCGGTACGACGACTCCATCGCCAGCGAGGCGGCTTGCGTCATGCGCCAGGCGATGTTGTTCGTGCCATCGGTTTTTCCAGCCGCGAGCGAGGTCAGATGAATTTCCGCATCGGCGGCGCCGGTGGCCTTGATGGCACGCAGCGCGGCTTGCAGCGCGTCGCGATACGCTTTCACGCCGAAGGTTTTTTCCGGGCCTAATCCCACCAGCAACACGCGCTCGCACGCGAGTTTGGCGACGCCATGCAATAACAGCGTGGCGCCGGCGCGGCCTTCCATATCGCCCGCTTGCAGCATTTTGGAGAGCGCGCCGCCGGCAGCTTTGTCCAGCGCGGCGGCGGGCGCGGACAGCTTGCGTGATTCAAACACGCCCACGACAACACAAGCGGATTTTGACGAACCCGGCAGACCCTGTTTTGTGCTAAATTCCACGATAAACTCCTGTGCGGAAAACCTTCCGGAAAATCTTCGATAGCGCCTTGATTATCGGCGGTTTCTTCGTGAAAAGCAAAATGCCCTGATGATATTCCACAAGACCCTGTTGCGAGAGTTGACGAGTACTGCGTTCGCAACGTTTCTGGTGCTATTGGGCATCGTGCTAACCACGCAGTTGGTGCGCCTGCTCGGACAGGCCGCCAGCGGCGCGATTACCTCGACCAGCGTGATTGCCTTGCTGGGGTTCACCGCGTTGAGTTATCTGCCGACCCTGCTCTCCCTGACGTTGTTTATCGCGGTGCTGATGACGATCAGCCGCGGTTATCGTGATTCGGAGATGGTGGTGTGGTTCGCCTGCGGCATGAGTCTTGTGCGATGGGTCAGGCCGGTGCTGACCTTCGCGTTGCCGCTGGTGCTGACCATCGTGGTGCTGGCGCTGGCGTTGTCCCCATGGGCGGCGGGCCGCGCCGAAGACTATCGCAAGTTAATGGACGGCCGCGACGATGCTTCGACGCTGTCACCCGGCGTGTTTCGCGAGTCACGGCAGGCCGAGCGCGTGTATTTCGTGGAGGAGGCCTCCGGCACGGACAACCTCGTGGCCAACGTATTCATCAGTTCGACACAGCAGGGCAAGCACGGTGTGATGGTGGCAAAACGCGGGTTTCAGGAAACCGCGGAGAATGGCGACCGATTTCTGGTCATGCTCCAAGGTCACCGCTACGAAGGCGATCCCGGTAAAGCGGATTTCAAGATTTACGAATTTGAGCGTTATGCCATACGCACCGAAACGCACGAGGCGTTGCGCGCGCCGAGCACCAAGACGGCGGCGACGCTGGAATTGATCGGGCTGCCCGATCCGCGGAATCTGGGCGAATTGTCATGGCGTATCGGTTTGCCGGTCAGCGCGTTGTTGCTGTCGCTGCTGGCGATTCCGCTGTCGTTCGTGAATCCGCGCGCGGGCCGTTCCACCAATCTGGTGATGGCGTTGCTGGTCTACATGGTCTACAGCAATTTGCTTTCGATCATGCAGGCTTCCATCGCGCAGTCGCGCGTGGCGCTGGCGCCCGGAATGCTGGCGGTGCATGCGATGATGCTGATCGTGCTGCTGCTGCTGTTCTACCGCAGGCTCAGTGTGTTTTCCCTCTTTCGCCTGTTCCGCATTCGATGAAGACGCTGCGCCGTTATCTGGCCCGCGAAATCATGCTGGCGACCGCGCTGGTGATGGCGGCGTTGCTGATGCTGTTTGCGTTCTTTGATCTGGTCGAGGAAATCAGGGATCTTGGACGCGGCACCTACCAATTGCGGCATATCGCGCGGCACGTGCTGTTGTCGATACCCACGCGCGTGTATGAACTGTTTCCGATTGCCGCGCTGATTGGCACGCTATTCGCGCTGGCGCAGATGGTGGCGAGTTCGGAATACACGGTCATGCGTACGTCCGGGGTGTCGATTACCCGCATGGTGATGGCGATCATGAGCGTGGGCTTGTGGTTTGCGCTGCTCACGTTTGTGTTCGGCGAGTATGTAGGCCCGCTGGCCGATCAGACCGCGCAGCGCCTGCGCTCGCGCGCCATCACCGGCATCGTGGCGCAGGAATTTCGCTCGGGGTTGTGGATGAAGGACGACACCCGCTTTATCAATGTGCTGGAAGTCGCGCCCGACGGCAATCTGAAGGGCGTGCGGATTTATGAATTCGACCAGGCGGCAAAATTGCAACGGGTGCGTTTTGCCGCGCGCGGCAGTTATCAGGGCGAGCGCCGCTGGTTGCTGGAGGACATCGTGCAAACCACGTTTACCGATGTGCGTACGGAGGTGAGCAAAATGCCGTCGGAAGTCTGGCAGTCGGTGCTGGAGCCGAGTCTGTTGAACGTATTGCTGATTAAACCAGAGAAAATGTCGGCGGCGAGCCTGTATTCGTATGCCCAGCACTTGCGCGAAAATCGGCAGAAGACCCTGCGTTACGAGATCGCCATGTGGTCCAAGGCGGCGTATCCGGCAGCGGTGCTGACCATGATGCTGCTGGCGCTGCCGTTTTCCTATGTACAGCGGCGGCAGGGCGGCGTGGGGGCGAAAATATTTACCGGCATCATGCTGGGGCTGGCATTCTTTTTTCTGAGCCGCTTGTCCGGCTATCTGGGTTTGTTGAACGAGTGGCCGCCTGTCGCCAGTGCGCTGCTGCCGACGGCGATGTTTCTGTGCCTCGCATTGGCAATGATGGCGTGGCAGGAGCGGCGGTAGCCAACGCCGCGTCGCATCGCGCTGTTTTACGCCGCGGGCGGGTCGGTTTCCGTGGAGATGATCCGGGTGCCAGCCAGCCGGTCATGCAGAAACTGCCGCTCGCGATCGATCAACGCCCACAGGAACCCCGTCCCCAGCAGGAGGGCGCCGGACAGCGCGAGGACGTAGCGCAGCGTCGCGCGCGCGGCGGTGAGCGGTGCGCCGTCGTGGCTCACCAGACGCAGCCGCCAGGTTTTCATCGGCAGCGTTTGTCCTTTGCCGACCCATTGCCACACGTAATACAGGCCGCAGAGCAACAGCAGCCAGACTTGCAGCGTGGGGCGCGCGAGGGCGTGATCCCAGGTGCGCGTGAGCATGACCATTGGCAACGCGCCCGCGAGCAGCAGCGCGACGAGGATGAGTATTTCGTAGATGAGGCTCAGTAACCGCCGCTTGAGGCTGGCGCCCGCGGCAGGGCTGCCGGATGAAGCGGTCACTTTCCCGAAGCGTCGGGAGCGGCGGCGTCCGGTGCGGCATCGGCACGCGGGGGCGCTAATTTTTTCTGCAACCTCTGGTTGACTTCCTGGCGCTGTGGATCAGGCAGTTTCTTGAACGTGCGGTAATTGTCGCGCGCGAGGCGGCGCTCTTCCTGCGAGAGTTTGGCCCAAGCCTGCATGCGGGTTTGCAGGCGCTCCTGTGCGTCGGGTTTCATTTTGGGATAGCGATTCGCTATCGTCACCCACTTCTTGCGGCGGGTGGTGTCGAGACTTTCCCAATCGGCGGCCAGCGGCCCCAGCACGTGCTGCTGCTGCGGCGATAATTCGGACCACATCGGTCGCGCAGGTTTGGCGGCCTCGGATTTTTTTTGATTCTGATTCTGCTGCTGCGCGTCCGCGCCGGTTGCGAGGCCGCCGACGCACAGCGCTACGATCAGGGCGAGGGCCGCTTTAACCACGAATCAAAGCTCCGGTCGAGGTAGGCGTTAATCGGCAATTCGCTGGTGAGCAGACCTTCGTCGATATCCGCGATGTCGTTATCCTGTGCGTTCATCGATTGCCAGGCCACCGCACCCGCCAGCGTGGTGAGCAGCGCCAGCAGCACAGCCCAGGCACGCAGGTTGTGGCTGAACGGCTCGGCCATGCGGGTGGCGCTTTGCGTGGCCCAGGCGAAACGCCACGAGCGCTGTGGTTGCACGGTGTAATGCGCGAGCGCCTGCTTGCGCGCTTCCAGCAATTTGGCTGCCGTGCCGGCATCGATTTGTTGCGCGCCCTGATTGAGCAGCGCTACAATTTTCTCTGCCATTTCATGGTCTTGTTGAGGATTGTTCATAGTGTGATTCCCAGTTTTTTCAGTGCGTCAGCGAGCGCATGGGTTGCCCTGGAGCAGTGTGTTTTCACGCTTCCCTCGGAGCACCCCATCGCCTTGGCTGTTTCCGCGACGTCCATTTCCTCCCAGTAACGCAGGATGAATGCTTCACGTTGACGGGGTGGAAGTTTGTGTAGGCATTTTTCAATAAATTCAAGTACTTGAGCTCGTTCCAATTGTTTCAGAGGGGGGGCGGCATAGGGCGACTCATTTTCCACGTCGAGCGTGTCCAGCGGATCGTAATCGTCGCCGGAATCGCTGCCCACCAGCGATGATATGGGCGTGGTCCATGTCGAGCGCACTTTCTGCCGACGATAGAAATCGCGAACAGTATTTTGCAGGATACGCTGAAACAGCAGCGGCAGTTCCGGGCTGGGACGCCCCGAATACTTTTCCGACAGCTTCATCATGGAATCCTGCACGATATCCAATGCGACATGCTCGTCACGCACGGCAAACAGCGCCTGCTTGTAAGCCCGGCGTTCCACCTCGGCGAGGAAGTCCGCCAGTTCTTTGTATGTAGCCAGTTCGGTCGCCTCTTTTGGTTTTCCCGCTATGCGCGACAGGTCACCAGACCAGATCGTGTGAATGCCGGTGCATGCACTTGCACCCGTTGGGGCCGACCGTAGCTGTTGCGGGCAGGCCGTTCGGGCGCATCTTAGCAAATCATTCGTGCGGGGCAAGCGATCCCGGCAAGTGGCTTGGGCCAAGTGTCGCTATCATACTGTTTACATTGTGCATTTACTTGACCATTCTTGCCGCAAACGGTAAGGTTACGGGTTCTCGCTCATCCCGCCCGATTTCAGGGCGATTAATCCGGGCGTGTCACGAGTCCACGGGTACGAGTCACCAGTGCGGTTTGGGGCTTTCGCCGGGGTTTCATTTAGAGTTTCTTTGTTTCATTCGGGGTTTCGTTTGCCATGCAATTGACGGGTGCGGAAATTGTTGTGCGTTGCCTGCAGGAAGAGGGTATCGAACACGTGTTCGGTTATCCCGGTGGCGCCGTGCTGTTCATTTACGACGAGTTGTTCAAGCAGGATAAGGTCAAGCATATCCTTGTGCGTCATGAGCAGGGTGCGCTGCATGCCGCCGACGGCTATGCGCGTTCGACCAACAAGGTGGGCGTGGCGCTGGTGACTTCCGGCCCCGGCGTGACCAATGCGGTCACCGGCATTGCAACCGCGTACACCGACTCGATACCGCTGGTGGTGATTACCGGGCAGGTGCCCACTTACGCCATCGGCGAAGATGCGTTTCAGGAGTGCGACACGGTGGGCATTACGCGCCCGTGCGTCAAACATAATTTTCTGGTGCGTAACGTCGAAGATATCGCGATTACCATCAAAAAGGCGTTTTACATTGCATCCACCGGACGGCCCGGCCCGGTGGTGGTGGATATCCCGAAGGACGTAACCGCGGCCAAGACGGAGTTCTCGTACCCGGCCACCGTCAGCATGCGCTCGTACAACCCGGTGACCAAGG
Organism: Betaproteobacteria bacterium; assembly: GCA_031427895.1. Classification (GTDB taxonomy): domain Bacteria; phylum Pseudomonadota; class Gammaproteobacteria; order Burkholderiales; family SG8-41; genus UBA5216. The sequence goes on along the minus strand of JANPOH010000346.1, from coordinate 598 downwards.
GCCATCCGGGGCAGATCAAAAAAGCCATACAGTTGCTGGCTGCCGCGAAGCGTCCGATGATTTACACCGGCGGCGGCGTGATCCTCGGCGATGCGTCGGCGGAGTTGGCGCAACTGGTGCGTACGCTGGGTTTTCCCTGCACCAATACGTTAATGGGATTGGGCGGTTATCCGGCGACCGACTAGCAATTCGTCGGCATGCTCGGCATGCACGGCACTTATGAAGCCAATCTGGCGATGCAGAATTGCGATGTGCTGTTTGCCATCGGCGCGCGTTTTGATGATCGCGTGATCGGCAACCCCAAGCATTTTTTTGATCCCAAGCGCACGATTATTCATATCGACGTCGATCCGTCGTCCATTTCCAAACGCGTGAAGGTGGACGTGCCTATCGTCGGCAATGTGCGCGATGTGCTCAAAGAATTCAACAAACAGCTCGACGCCGGCAAGCCGCACATGGATGCGCCTGCGCTCAAGAGCTGGTGGGCGCAGATCGAAGAATGGCGTGGCCGCGATTGCCTCAAGTACGATCGCACCAGCGCCATCATTAAGCCGCAGTACGTGGTGCAAAAACTCTACGAAATTACCAAAGGCGACGC
>JANPOH010000345.1:0-1634 GCA_031427895.1 Betaproteobacteria bacterium | reverse complement strand
CGGTGAATACATCGGGGCTGACGATTTCATCCAGCAGCCGGGCGAACTCGCCATCGGTAAGGCGGACGCGGTTCAGGGCCTCGAATTTCTCCCGGAAGTTTTTTTCCAATGAGGCGCGGTCGGTGATGTCGGGGCGATATTCATATTTGAGTCCCTGCAGCTTGCCGATGAAGCCGTATTCGATGCCGTCCTCCCGGAGGACCGAGGGCGAGGCCTCGGGTGACGGGTACTTGCTGTCAGAGGAAATGCGCATGGTGGTCAGTTGAATAGACGAGCCTAGAACGAGACGCCGAATGGGGCGGCCGCATGCCACAGGGGCTTTCCAAGCGCGGCAGCGGCTTTTTCGGTGGGGGCTATCCAGTGCATCAGTGTTTGTCTCGTTCTTCCTGTGACGGGCTAACTCGTTTAATAAAGCGAAAACGCCGGATCACCTTCCGGGACGGTAGATAACGTCCCACTCTAAATTCAGTATATCTTAATAAAAACAGATAACTGGGAACATTTGTCGCATTTCCAACACGGATAAAATTGGGACGAAAAGCAACATGCGATGGCCGAAGGAATTGGTGCTACGTGAGCAGGACTTTTTTTTCGCCCTGATAGAGGGAACGACAAATTATTGCAGAATTTCGATCGCCCCAACGTCAGCTAAGTGGGCATAGTCGCAATTACCGCTTCTGGCCGGGAGTTGCCTGTCGCCGGACGTGTGTTCTGACTCTCGCTGTCAGATCAAATCCCAACCACGCATTATTCAACCTTGATGCCTGCCGCCTTCACCACCTTGAAATTCTGCGCGATCTCGCTGCGGATGAAGGCACCGAATTCCTCCGGTGTGCTGGGCGCGGGGTCGAGTCCCTGCTTCATGAAGGCGTCTTTCATTTCCGGCGTGTTGATGATTTTCAGGATGGTGCTGTTCAGGCGCGTGATGATGTCGCGCGGCACATTCGCGGGCGCCAGCACGCCGTACCAGCCCGAGCGGTCGTAACCGGGCACGCCGGATTCATGCAGCGTGGGCATGCCGGGTGCTAACGGCGTGCGTTGCGCGGTGGTGACGCCCAGCGCGCGCACGCGTTTGGCGTTGAGCAGCGGCAGCGACGCCGGAATGCTCGAAAAAATCATGTCCACTTCGCCGCTGGCCACGGCGGTCACGCCCTCGGCGATGCCTTTGTAGGGCACATGCACCACCTCGGTTTTCGCCAGCGAATTAAACAACTCAGCCGCCATGTGCGCCGAGCTGCCCACGCCGGAGGTGGCGTAGTTGAGTTTGCCGGGATTCTTGCGTGCGAGCGCGACGAACGCCCGTGCATCGCGCGCGGGTACCGACGGATGCACCACCAGAAACCACGGCCCGAATACCACGCGCGCCACCGGCGTGAAATCACGCTCCAGATCGTACGGCAGCTTGCGGCGCACGGCGGGCTGCACGGCGTCGGCGGCGGGCATCAACAGCAGCGTGTAGCCGTCGGGTGCGGACTTGGCCGCGGCATCGGTGCCCAGCATGCCGCCCGCGCCGGGGCGGTTCTCGATAAAGAACTGCTGGCCCAGCAGTTCGGATAACTTCGGCGCCAGCATGCGCGCGGTGATATCGGCGGCACCCCCGGCGGCGAAGCCGACCATGATTTTGACGGGTTTGA
>JANPOH010000344.1:0-2849 GCA_031427895.1 Betaproteobacteria bacterium | reverse complement strand
GCATCGCGCCGTGCCGGCCGGCCGCGCGCGGCATGCTGGCCGAAGACCTGGTGACGGTCGAAGGCATCGACAGCGAGGTGCTCGCCGAAGGCATCCGCTGGGAGTGGGAAACCTTTCCGCAGTTCATGGATGCCGCAGCCCAACGCGGCACCGCCATCAACCTGGGGTTTATCGCGCCGCTGTCGCCGTTTCGCACCTACGTGCTGGGGCCGGAAGCCAACGAACGCGCCGCCACCGCGGCAGAAACGCAAACCATCGCCGGCCTGCTGCGCGAGGCGATGAACGCGGGCGCATGGGGCTTTAGCACTACCGCCAGCCGTCAGCACATCGGCCACGGCGCCAAGCCGCTGTCGGCGCGGCTGGCGAGCCGTGATGAACTTGCGGCGTACTGCGGCGTGCTGAAAGCGTTAAAGCGCGGCGTGATCGAAATGGCGCTGACCAAACGTTATTCCGAACTCGCGGCGGACGAGGAAGAATTTCTCACCTTCATGCTAGACGCCAGCGAACGCCCGGTGACGTGGCTGTCGCTGCACAATCTGGTTGAAAAACCCAACGCCATCGCGGATATCTTGAAGCGCGTCGAGCCGCTGATCGCGCGCGGCGCGATTCCGCAGATTCTCACGCGCCCGCTGCTCTACGACATGAATCTGCGCCGCCCCTTCATGTTCACCGAAATGAACGCCGCGAAAGCAGTGTTCGATGCCTCGTTTGAAACGCAGATGGCGATTTACGCCGACGCCGATTTCCACAAGGCGTTCAAGGAAGAGCTGAAGCTTGGCCGCAAGTGGGCGGGTACCGCCAAGGGCGTCATCATCGTCTCGGTGGAAAACCCCGCGCTTAAAACATATGAAGGCATGACCATCGGCGAAGTCGCGACAGCGCGCGGCAAAGACCCCGACGACGTGTTTTTCGACATCGCGGTGGAAGACCAGCTTCAAGTCAAATACGTGGTGCCGCGCGCCAACACCGACAAAGCCGCGCTCGCCGATGCGCTGCGCGATTCACGCACGCTGATCGGCTTGTCGGACGCGGGCGCGCACCTCGACATGCTGTGCGAGTCGGGTTACACCACCTATCTGTTGGGCCACTGGGTGCGCGAAGAAAAAGCGCTCACATTGGAGCGCGCGATTCAGCGCATCACCTCCGAGCCCGCGGATTTCTTCGGCATCAAAGACAGAGGGCGTCTGGGAATCGGCGCCGCCGCCGACATCGTGGTGTTCGACGAAAACACCATCAATTCGCCGCAGCGCCCCACCCCGGTGAAGGATTTACCGGCGGGCGGCACGCGGCTCTACGCCAAGGCGCAAGGTATCTCGCAGGTGGTGGTGAACGGGAGAATTCTGTATCAACACGGTAAGCATACCGGCGTGGTCGCGGGCGAGGTGTTGCGCTCGTGTTGATGGCAACGCGGGCCTGTGCCGGTAAACGCAGGATGCCGGTGACGAAGGAACCGCATCGTTCGAGAGTTACCCGCACCCGCGATTGATGCGGTTCGCTGCGCTCACCACATCCTGCGCCGTATCGCGTATGCCGCGCTGCCAGGTGGAAGACACGATGCCGATCTTGTTCGCCGCGCGCTTCTCCAGCCAATAACCATACGCGCGTGACACACCGGCGAACGGCGCTGCGATGCCGAGCTTCTGCGCGGCATCAATCGGCCAATTCGGGTTGTGCAAAAACTCGCGTCCCAGTGCGGCTAAATCCGCGCCGTCGGAGCGGATGATTTCCTCGGCCTGATCGGCGTGAATAATCATGCCGACCGCCATGGTTTTGATGTCCGCGCCGGCCTTGATGCGCCGCGCGTAATCGACCTGGTAGCCGTAGTTGGGCGTGATCTCGGAGGCGTTGGCTTCGGACATGCCGCCCGCGCTGCAATCAATCACATCGATACCGTGCGTCTTCAAAACGCGCGCCACCGCCACGCTGTCTTCGATGCTCCAGCCCGCTTCATCCACGGCGGAGGCGCGCAGGAACAGCGGTTTTTCATCGGGCCAGTAGCGGCGCACTTCGCGCACCACGTCGATGGCGAAGCGCATGCGTTTTTCGGGCGTGCCGCCGTATTCGTCGGTGCGTTGATTCGCCACCGGCGACAAAAACTGGTGAATCAAATAGCCGTGCGCACCATGCAGCTCCAGCACATCGAAACCGGCTGCGTGCGCGCGTCGCGCGGCCTGCCCCCAGCTCGACATCGCTTCCTGAATGTCGTCGTGCGTCATCGCGCGCGGCACGGCGTAGCGCTCCGAAAAAGCCACCGCGCTGGGCGCGATCAATTCCCATTCCTCGCCGTGATCCACACCAGGGCACTGCGCCATCGGCACGCGGCCTTCCCACGGCACGCTGCGCCGCGCCTTGCGCCCCGAATGGCCGAGCTGGATGCCCGCGACCGCGCCGTTGCGCTTGATGAGATCGGTGATGCGTTTTAACGGTGCGATGAAATCATCTTTCCATAAGCCCAAGTCTGGCCGAATTCACCATCAACAAATCTTCCAGTGTTTCTTCGGTCTGACCGGCTTGAAGGCGAACCTGTGCCCGCATCATGCGAACAGAATGATCACCGGGTTTATTAATCAGCCATTGACCAAGCACATCAATGGCTTCGAGCCATTTTTCCTGCTGCAATTGACTACGCACCAGGCCACGCATCACGCCGGGATTGCCAGGCTCAAGCGCCACCGCATTCTTCAAAGCCTGTTCGGCGAATGGCCACATACCACGAGCGCCATAAGCCATCCCCAGCGAGACTTGTGCCAAAGGATTTTTTGGGTCCAATTCCGCCGCTACGGTAAAACATTTCAAGGCTTTATCGGCCTGACCACTGTATTGCGCGATATGTCCTTCCAGAAGCAATA
>JANPOH010000343.1:0-16798 GCA_031427895.1 Betaproteobacteria bacterium | reverse complement strand
GCACTCGGCTTTGCCGGGCGACAGGCGCACGGTGGCGTTCATCGGCTCCATGCAGGCGTGCGGCACAAACGGCGAGTGGTACACCGCCGTGACTGTTTTTGCCGCGCCCGCAATCGCCTTGGTCACGTCGCCATCATTGATATCGGCGAACGCATCGGTGGAATCAAGCCCGCTGGCCACATGCTTGAGAATGGAGGCCTGCGACACTTTCGCGTGGGGGCCTTCGTCCCACACCTTGGGCAACGCATCAAGCGCTTTTTTCGCACGCCACCAGGTATCGGCTACCACCGCGACGGTGGTTTCGTCCACGCGCAGCGCCTGAGGCTTGCCGGGCATATTGGCGATTTTGCTCTGATCAAAACTCTTCAAAGTGCCGCCGAACACCGGGCAGTCCATGATCGCGGCATGCACCATGCCGGGCAATTTCACGTCCACCGCATAGACCTTGCTGCCGTCGAGCTTGTCTTTGGTGTCCAGGCGTTTTACTGCTTTGCCGGCGATTTTCCACTCACGCGGATCGCGCAGCTTGATCGCCTTCAGGTCGGGTGCAGGCAGCTTGGCCGCCGCATCGGCCACCTTGCCGTAGGTGGTGCTGCGCGACGACGCCTTGTGCGTAATGACGCCTTTATCAACCGTCAATTCGGCAGCAGGCACTTTCCATTCGTTGGCGGCCGCCTGCACCAGCAGGATCTTCGCGGCGGCGCCGCCACGGCGCACGTAATCGTGCGAGGTACGAATGCCGCGGCTGCCGCCGGTGGACATGTCGCCCCAGATACGTTTGCTCGCCAGATTTTGGCCCGGCAATACGTGTTCGGTAGTGACCTTGTTCCAGTCGCAATCGAGTTCTTCGGCCACCAGTTGCGCGAGGCCGGTCAGCGTGCCCTGCCCCATTTCCGAGCGCGCAATGCGCACCACCACGGTGTCGTTCGGCTTGATCAACACCCAGACGTTGATTTCGGTGGCCGGAAGATTCTCGCCGCCGCCGGTAGTGGCGCAGCCTGTCAGGCTGAATCCCAGCGCCAGACCGCCACCGGTTGCCGCGGTCTTGACGATGAAGTCGCGGCGCGCGGGATTATCCACTGTGTCGATCAGGGTTTCGGTGTTCAGTTCATTGCTTGTTGTCATGTTTGCTCTCCGCTCTCTCAGACCACGGTATATTCTTTGGACATCAATTCGGCTGCGGCGGTACTGTTGCCCGCCGCCGTGTGTATCGCCGCGCGCACGCGCTGATAGGTGCCGCAGCGACAAATGTTGGTCATCGCCGTGTCGATATCCGCATTGGTCGGGCGCGGGTTCTTGGCCAGCAGCGCCGCTGCGGTCATGATCTGCCCCGATTGGCAATAACCGCATTGCGGCACGTCGTGCTGCAACCAGGCTTTTTGCACCGGGTGCGAGCTGTTGGACGATAAGCCTTCGATGGTGGTGATGCGGTCGCTTTCCTTCACTGCCGACAGCGGCATCACGCAGGAGCGCACCACGTTGCCGTTGATATGCACCGCGCACGCGCCGCACTGCGCCACGCCGCAGCCGAATTTGGTGCCGGTCAAGCCGACCTGTTCGCGTATCACCCACAACAGCGGTGTATCCGCCTCTGCCTGTACATCATGTGTCGTGCCATTGATATTGAGTTTTGCCATGACTTCCTCTTGCGGTTAACGTCGTTAAAAAAGAATTGGGGCGGTGCGTAGCATAGCGCATCCCGCGACCGGTTGCTGATGGCGGATTTATGCCGCGTCTTTGCGGTTTAACAGCTCCACGCTCACGCCGTCCGGCGCTTTGATAAACGCCAGTTGGGTGGTCGGGTTGAAATCGGTCGGCTCCACGCTGAATTGCACGCCCTTGGCCTTAAGGCCCGCGCAAAATGCATTAAAGTCGCCTTTGACGCGCACGCCGAAATGATCGACGCCCCACGCCAGGCCAGGCTTGTCGGCGGTGGATTCACCCGGGCGCTCGCCGCGCACGATCAGCATGCTGCCGCCGCCGATTTCCACATACACCTGCGGCGCGCCTTTTACAGTGCCGTTACGCACGATATCCGCGCCGAGTTTATCGACATACCAGTTGGCGGTGGCTTGCGGATCCTTGCTGATCAGGTGAACGTGGTCGAAGGTGATGTTGGGATTGGGCATGGAAAATTCCTGTGAGAACAATGGGTGGACGCTACTTTGCGGACCAACACGGGCGGAAATTGTAGCCGCACTCACAGGCATGTGGCGCGCTTCATCAAAAAAATTCATAACTATTTGTATTGGAACAACAATTTTAATTGGCCACCGATAACCTGGTAACGTGGCCCCGCGCGAAAAACCCCGACGATCCGATTGCGGCAACGCCGCGCCCTGTGCTACGTTTGGCGTTCCCATCCCGCAGTAAAAACTCACCATACGGAACACGAGGTTTCAGCATGAATCACCCCGCAGAACACCCAGCAGCGGCACCCGCAACTCAAGCGGCGGCCCTTCCCCTTTCACGCATCACCGTACTCGATCTGACGCTGGCGCGCGCCGGCCCTACCTGCGTGCGGCATCTGGCCGACTGGGGCGCCAACATCATCCGCATCGAGCCGCCCGATACCGGCGGCGAGGATGTCTCCGGCAAACGCGACGGTTTTGATTTCCAGAATCTGCATCGCAATAAAAAGTTTTTGAAGCTGAATCTGAAAACCCCTGAAGGCCACGCGGCGTTCATGAAGCTCGCCGAAAAAGCCGACGTGGTGATCGAGAACATGCGCGCCGAAGTGAAGCATCGTCTGAAAGTATCGTACGACGACGTGAAAAAAGTTAACCCGCGCATCGTCTACGGCAGTATCAGCGGCTTCGGCCAGACCGGCCCCTACGGCAAGCGCGCCGGCGTGGACCAGATCGTGCAGGGCATGGGCGGCCTGATGAGCATCACCGGCCTGCCCGGCCAAGGCCCGGTGCGCGTGGGTGTGGCGATCGCCGACCTCACCGCAGGCAACCTGCTGGCGCTCGGCGTGATGACCGCATTGTTCGACCGCGAAAAAACTGGCGTCGGCCGCTGGGTGCATACCAGCCTGCTGGAATCGATTATCTTCATGCTCGACTTTCAGGCCACGCGCTATTTGATGGCCGGTGAAGTGGCGGGCCAGGCCGGCAACGACCACCCCACCGGCGTACCCACCGGCGTGTTCCCGGCGAGCGATGGCCTGTTTAATATCGCCGCCTCATCGGCGCGCGTGTTTGCACGATTTTGTGACGCGCTCGGCAAACCCGAATGGAAAGACAAGTCTGAGTGGGATTCGCAACAAAAGCGCAGCAAGGATCGCAAGGCGATCAACGCCGCCATCGCCGAAGTCACCCAGCACAAACCGACCGCGCATTGGGTCGAGGTGATGGAAGCCGCCGGCGTACCGTGCGGCCCGATCAACACCATCGACAAAACCTTTGCCGATCCGCAGGTGCAGCATGTCGGTATTGCACAGGAAGTGGTGAGCGAAAAACTCGGCAAAATCAAGCTGGTGAGCTCAGCGATCAACATGGTCGGCACCAGCAAAAAAATCCGCCGCGCCACGCAAGACCTCGGCCACGACAGTGACGAGATTCTCGCATCCGTGGGATACACCAAGGAACAACTCTCGGATTTGCGTGCCAAGGGTGTGATCTAACCGACAGGGATGAAGGATGAAGGCGGAAGGATGAAAACCTGCAACACCGGTGGTTTTCATCCTTCATCCTTCCGCCTTCATCCTTTCCGATAAGTAGCGACAAAAGGTCACAATCCATGGATTCCATCAGCACAGACAAAATTCTCGGCAGCAAAAACGGCGCCATCGGCACCCTCACCTTCAACTACCCCGAAAAGCACAACGCAATGTCGCCGGAAATGTCGCAAGCCGCCGGCGCGGTGATCGACGACTTCGCCGCGGATCCGGCCATCCGCGTGATCGTGTTGCGCGGCGCGGGCAGCAAGGCGTTTGTGTCGGGCGGCGATATTTCCAAATACGAAAACAACCGCTCCACGCCGGAGCAACTCGAAGCGTATAACAAGATGTCGAGCGGCTTTCGCGTAAGCTTGCGCGGCGTCGGCAAACCCACCATCGCGATGATCCGCGGCTGGTGTCTCGGCGGCGGTCTTGCCATCGCCCTGAACTGCGACATGCGTGTGTGTTCCGAAGACGCGCAATTCGGCGTACCCGCCGCGCGCCTCGGCATCGGCTACGGCGCGGAATCGCTCGGCCAACTGGTCGAACTGGTCGGCCCCTCGGTGGCGAAAGAAATTCTCTACACCGCGCGCCGCTACACCGCATATGAGGCGCACCGCATCGGGCTGGTCAATCACGTGCTGCAAGCGGGCATGCTCGAAGCGTTCGTCACGCAATACGCCGAAACCATGGCCGGCAACGCGCCGTTGTCGATCGTCTCCGCCAAGCGCGTGATCGATGAATATGTAAAAGACCCCGCCGCACGCGATCAGGCGCTTGCCGACAAAGCCGTGGCTGATTGTTTCGCCAGTGAGGATTACGTTGAAGGCCGGCGCGCCTTTATGGAAAAACGTAAACCGGTGTGGACGGGAAAGTAACGCAAGTAAATAAACGTAAGTATTTGTTTTTAAAGTATTTTTTATAGAGGCCACGCAAACCTGCGTGGCCTTGTTGTTTGTAGAGGCACCCATGTCCAATCTCCACTACACCGAACTGTGCCGCACATGGCAACGGCTGTATCACTACGGCCACGCCGCGTCTATCCTCGGCTGGGATCGCAACGCGATGATGCCACCCAGGGGCAACGAGGCACGCGCCGCGGCCGAGGCTGAATTGCAGGCGTTGATGCACCGCGTGCGCACCGATCCCCGGCTGGCCGATGAACTGCGCGCGGCGGAAGGCGAACCGCTGAACGACATTGAGCGCGCCAACCTGCGCGAGATGCGGCGCGACTGGCGCAACGCCAATGCGCTGCCCGAATCGCTGGTGCAGGCCAAATCACTGGCGGGTGCTGCGTGCGAACACGCATGGCGCAGCCAGCGCGCCGCCAATGACTGGCGCGGCTTTCTTGAAAACTTTCGTGAAGTGGTGCGTCTGTCGCGCGAAGAAGCGAAGCGGCTTGCCGACGACAGCGGCCTCTCCCGCTACGATGCGCTGATGGATCGTTACGAGCCGGGCGTGCGCACGGCGGATATCGACCGCATTTTCAGTGACGTGAAACAATGGCTGCCGCAACTCATCACGCGCGTGCAGACGAAGCAGCGCGACGAGCCGGTGATCGCGCCCGCCGGCCTGTTTGCGGTGGCAAAACAGCGCGCGATGAATCTCTCCGTGATGAAATTGCTGGGCTTTGATTTCGACGCCGGACGGCTCGACGAAAGCGCGCATCCCTTTAGCGGCGGCGTGCCCGAAGACGTGCGCCTCACCACGCGCTACCGCGAAGACGATTTCGTGCAAAGCCTGATGGGCACGATCCATGAAACCGGCCACGCGCGCTTCGAGCAAAACCTGCCGCGCGAATGGCTGGGCAAACCCATCGGTCACGCACGATCCTACGGCATCCATGAAAGTCAGAGCCTGTCGTTCGAGATGCAGCTCGCGCGTAGCCGCGCATTCACCGGCCTGCTCGCGCCGATGCTGAATCAACACTTCGGCAATCAGCCCGCGTTCGACCCGGATAACTTTCATCGCCTGCTGACGCGCGTAAAGCCCGGCTTGATTCGCGTCAACGCCGACGAAGTAACCTACCCCGCGCACATCATCCTGCGCTACGAGATTGAGCGCGCGCTGATCGAAGGCGAGATCGAGCCGGACGACATCCCCGCGCTGTGGGACGAAAAAATGCAAACCCTGCTGGGTCTCGACACACGCGGCAACTACAAAGACGGCTGCCTGCAAGACGTGCATTGGAGCGACGGCTCGTTCGGTTATTTTCCGAGCTACACGCTGGGCGCGATGTACGCGGCGCAATGGTTCGCCGCGATACGGCGCGCGACACCTGACCTCGATGCACGTATCGCCGCCGGCGATTTCACGCCCGTGTTCGAGTGGCTCAAGGCCAACGTCTGGTCACAAGCCAGCCGCTGGGAAACGCCGGAGCTGGTGCGGCGGGCAAGCGGCGAAGCGCTTAACCCCGCGCATTTTCGCGCGCACCTGGAGGCACGCTACCTGTAGGGTGGGCACGCCCTTTGTGCCCACGCCAATGGTCCAATGTTCCATCACGACACACCACTCACGGTGGGCACAAACAACCGTGCCCACCCTACGTGACTACGCGGCTACGCATCCAGCGCCGCCAGCACCTTGGGCGGTGACATCGGCAACTCGGTCAACCGCTTGCCGGTTGCGGCATGAATGGCGTTGGCGATCGCCGCCATCGGCGGCACGATGTTGGCCTCGGCCACACCCTTTACGCCGTACGGGTGACTCGGATTCGGCACTTCGACAATCATCGCTTCGATCATCGGCACGTCGGACGCCACCGGCATGCGGTAGTCGAGGAAGCCGGCATTCTCCAGCCGGCCGTTCTTGTCGTAAATGTATTCCTCGTTCAGCGCCCAGCCGATGCCCTGCACCACGCCGCCGGTGATCTGGCCTTCGCAGTATTTCGGATGGATGGCGCGGCCCACGTCCTGCGCGGCGACGTAACGCAGTATTTTCACGTAGCCGGTTTCGGGATCAACCTCCACATCGCAAAACTGCGCCGAGAACCCCGGCGCCTGTCCTTCGGCATTGATCGAAGCCGATGCCACGATCGGCCCGCCGGTGGCGGTGCGCTTGGACGCGATTGCCTTAAACGTCAGCGGCGGAAACTCGCCGGCGCGCTTGCCCGCGGGCCGCGCACTGCCGTCTTCCCAGATCACGTTTTCAGGCTCGATCTTCCATATTTTTGCCGCGCGCAGGCACATTTCGGCGAGCACTTTGTTGCACGCATTGATGACCGTCATGCCAGTGGCGAAGGTCACGCGCGAGCCGCCGGTGGCCTGCGTATAGCCCACCGAATTGGTGTCGGCGATGATGGGACGCACGGCATCATAGGGGATGCCCAGGGTTTCAGCGGCCATCTGCGCGATGGAGGCGCGCGAGCCGCCGATATCGGGGCTGCCGGTGGCCACCACCACGGTGCCGTCTTCGTTCACGTTAAGCGTGGCGCTGGATTCGCCGCCGCCGTTAAACCAGTAGCCCAGGGCCATGCCGCGCCCCTGGTTCTTGCCGAGCGGTTGGTTGTAGGCGGGATGCTTTTGCAACGCTTGCAGGGTTTCGGCGAAACCGGCGTGCTGGAGTTTGGTGCCGAATACCGTCGGCGTGCCGATTTTCGCGATGTTCTTTAACCGCAGTTGCAGCGGCTCCATGCCGATTTTTTTGGCCACCATGTCGAGTGTGCTTTCCACCGCGAAAGCGGAGATCGGCGAACCCGGCGCGCGATATGCCACGGACTTCGGCCGGTTGCACACCACGTCGTAGCCTACGGTTTCCACGTTGGCGATATCGTACGGCGCGAAGCCGCACATGCAGCCGTTCATCACCGGCGAGCCGGGAAATGCGCCCGCCTGATATTTAAACAAACCGTGCGCCGCGACAATCTTGCCATCGCGCATGACGCCGATTTTGATCGTCATCGACGCGCCGGAGGTCGGCCCGGTGGCCTTGAACACGTCCTCGCGGCTCATCATGATTTTCACCGGGTGGCCGGTTTTTTTCGACAGCGCCACCGCCACCGGCTCCACGTACACCACGGTCTTGCCGCCAAACGCGCCGCCGATTTCGGAGGCATGGCAACGCAGATCGCCGGTTTTCATGCCCAGCAATTTGGCGGTAAAGGTACGCACCACGAAATGGCCTTGGCTCGATGACCAGACCTCGGCCTGCCCGTCGGCGTCCGCGCGCGCGAGGCACGCATGCGGTTCAATATAGCCTTGATGCACCGCTGCGGTTTTGAAACTCATTTCCACCACCTCGTCGGCCGCGGCAAAGGCAGCAGCCGGATCGCCGAGCTTGAAGCCCAGCCGCTTGGAAATATTCGACGGTTTGGTGGGCGGCGGTTCGATGCCGCGGGTAATCATGTCCTCGAACAACAGCGGCGCGTCGGGTTTCATCGCGTCATCGACATCGATCACATGCGGCAACACTTCATAATCGACTTCGATCAGCTTTAACGCCTCGGCGGCGATAGCCGGCGTGGTCGCGGCGACCGCGGCGATGGCGTGGCCTTCATACAGCGCTTTTTCGCGCGCAAGGATATTGCGCGTCATGTGCCAGAAATTCACCGCGACACGCTCCGGCCCCAAATATTCAAATTTCTGCTCCGGCAGGTCCGCGGCAGTGATCACCGCCTTGACGCCCGGCAGCTTCAACGCTTTACTGGTGTCGATCTTGCGGATGCGCGCGTGCGCGTGCGGCGAACGCAGAATTTTGCCCCACAACATGCCGGGCAGTGAATTATCCGCGCCATATTGCGCGGTGCCGGTGAGCTTGGGTACGCCGTCCGGGCGATCCGGGCTGGTGCCGACGACTTTGAGTTTCTTTTCCGTGATGACTGCGCTCATGATTTCGCTCCCCGTATTTCTTTGGCGGCATCCAGCACCGCCTCGATGATTGGGTTATACCCCGTGCAGCGGCACAGATTGCCCGCCAGCCAGTAACGTGTTTCCACCTCGGTCGGATTCGGGTTGTGATCGAGCAGCGTCTTGGCCGCGATCAGCATCCCCGGCGTGCAGATGCCGCATTGCAATGCAGCGTGCTCCAGAAATTTGCGCTGCAACACATGCAGCTTGTCGCCGTTGGCCATGCCCTCGATAGTTTCTATCGTTTTGCCCTGCGCCTCGACGCCGAGAAACAGGCACGAGCACATCATGCGTCCGTCGATGTTCACGGTACAAGCGCCGCAGTCGCCGGTGCCGCAGCCCTCCTTGGTGCCGGTCAGATGCAGTTCGTCGCGCAGCACATCCAGCAGCGATTGGCGCGACTCACACAAAAACTCAACTGCGTTGCCGTTGAGCGTGGTGCTGACATGTTGCTTGGCCATTAGTTTGTTCCCCGTGCCCTGTTGAGTGCTATGGCAGCGGCGCGTTTTGCCATCACGCCGCTCACTTTGATTCGATAGGCTTTGGTGCCGCGTTTGTCGTCGATGGGGCGGCACGCCGCGCTGACCGCCGCGCCCATGCGCTCCAGCGCCGCCGCATCAACGGTGGTGCCGATCAGCGCATCCGCCGCCGCCTGCACCAGCAGGGCGCGCTCGGCCACCGCGCCGACGCACACGCGCGCATGGCTGCACACGCCTTTTGCATCCAGTGTGAGATTGATGCCCGCGCCCACCACGGCGATATCCATCTCCGTGCGCGGAATAAAACGCAGATAGGCGTCACCCGAACGCGGTGCGCGCGGCGGCAGCCAAAACGACGCCACGAGTTCGCCCTTGGCCAGTGAATTTTTGCCCGGCCCGGTGGCGATATCTTCGGCTTTCACCTCACGCCTGCCGTTCGGCCCGACGATGCATACGGTCGCACCGGCGGCGATCAGCGCAGGCACGCTATCCGCCGCGGGCGAGGCATTGCACAAATTACCGCCCACCGTGGCGCGCCCCTTGATCTGATACGAGCCGATCAGCATCGCGGCTTCGGTCAGGCCCGGCCATGCCTTCGAGAACGCCTTGTGCTCGTGCATTTCCATCGCGGTAACAGCAGCGCCTAATCGAAAACCGCCGCTCTCGGCGACGATGGCCGTCATCTCGGCGATGCCCTTGATATCCACCAGCAGCGCCGGCTCAACCCGCCCGCCGCGCATCTGGATCAGCAAATCCGTGCCGCCGGCCAGCACTTTCGCCACGCCGCTTGCGCCCGCAAGCAGCGCCACCGCCGCGTCCAGTGTGTTCGGCGCTTCATAACGCATGTCGCTTCTCATTTCACCCATATCGCTTCCTTGATGGTTGTGCAACTATTGATTGTGTCGGATTCAGGCTGGGTTGTCACGGTCAGTTCGATTTGCTGTTCGATTTGCGATGCGATTCAAACCGACGTGGATAGCGTCGCATCCGCATACATCGCCATGCCGGTGTATGAGAATGAAAACACCGTAACCTCCCGCCGTGCGTGAGCCGCACCCAAGGCGGGATACGCTGCGCTGCTCCCGCCCTACCCGACGCTTCCAGTTTCGCTTGAATCGCACGCTTCGATGGGTGATCGCGATGCGGTCATCACCGGCATGCGCGACCACCAGCAACAGACGGGCGAATCCGTTAGGATGCATGTAACTATTTGTTTTTATTGATTATTGTAAGAACTCCATCATCAGGCGATTCACCTCGTCCGCTGCATCGTATTGAATCCAGTGGCCGCCGCCGGGAATGACATCCACCCGGATGCCGGGCATCGCGGCGCGCACTTCGTCCACACGCGGCTGGATGCTCGGCTGACACAGCGCATCGGCCTCGCCCCAGATCACTTGCACCGGACAGGTCATCTGCGTCAGACACTTCGCCAGCAGGCCCGGCGTGAGGCTAAAGTGGCGACCGTCATAGCGCGTGCGCTGCACGTTCGCCAGATGCAGATCAATGGTTTCGTCCGTTACCGGACCGGCGCACATCATCACTTCAAGGTTGTGCCGCAACGCCGCGCGCATCACGGCAGGGCCTTCGCTGGCGCGCGGAATTTTTTCCAGGTCGAGCACCGCGCCACGCTTAAAACCGCCCGGCCCCATCAGCGACAATTTTTCGACGCGCGCGCCCATCTTCGCGGCGCACAGCGCGGAGATAATGCCGCCGAACGAAAACCCGGCCAGACGAAATGCGCCCGCGGGCACTGTCGCGTTGAGCGCGTCCACCACCAGCGCCACGTAATCGTCATTGGGCATGTCTTTCGGCACCGTCGGCGATTCGCCGTAGCCGGGCATATCCAGCGCATGCACGGTGAAATGTTTCGCCAGCACATCCACGTTGCGCTGCCAGTGATTGATCGAACCCATGCCGCCGTGGAGCAATACCAAAGGCGCGCCGGCGCCTGCTGTTAACCGCGAAAGTTTCATTGGAAGTCTGTTGTTGTTTTCAAAAGGAAAGAGAGCCGATGCGAACGCCGATGCCGGCGCGCCACACGGTCGTTTCACGTAAACTACGGGCCAATGAAACCCCCGGCGATCACCTCCACCTCCGCATCCGCATCCACATTCATTGCGCCCGACGCAGCCGCGCGCACGCGCGGGCCAGTCGATATAACCGTAGCACAACTGACTGGTTTTGACGAGATCATCGACGTGCGCTCGGAAAGTGAATTCGCCGAAGACCACATTCCCGGCGCCGTCAATTGCCCGGTGTTAAACGACGCGCAGCGCGCCGAGGTGGGCACGATCTACAAGCAGGTGTCGTCGTTCGACGCCAAAAAAATCGGCGCGGCGCTGGTGAGTGAAAACATCGCGCGGCATTTGCGCGAACGTTTTCAGGACAAGCCGCGCGACTGGCGTCCGCTGGTCTACTGCTGGCGCGGGGGCGGACGCAGCGGCGCGCTGGCGCATGTGTTCACGCAAATCGGCTGGCGCGCGGCGCGTCTGGCGGGCGGCTACAAAGCGTATCGCCGCGCGGTGATCGATGCGCTGGACGTGCTGCCGGGGCAATTCACCTGGCGCGTGGTATGCGGCATGACCGGCACGGGGAAAAGCCGCTTCCTGCGCGCGCTGCATGCGCTGGGCGCGCAGGTGCTTGATCTCGAAGCGCTCGCCGCGCATCGCGGCTCGGTGCTGGGCAATCTGCCCGATGCCCGGCAGCCGCCGCAAAAACTGTTTGAAAGCCGCGTGTGGCACGCCTTGCGCGGCTTTGATCCGGCGCGTCCGGTGTATGTCGAAGCCGAAAGTAAAAAAATCGGCATGCTGCGCGTGCCCGATGCGCTGATCGCGGCGATGTGGGCCAGTGAAACGATTGTGCTCGAAGCCGCGGTGGCCACGCGCGTGGCGCTGCTCAAAGACGAATACGCGCATTTTCTCGGCGACGCAGCGGCATTAAATACACAACTTGAATGCCTGACCAACCTGCACGGACACGAGATTATTCAACGCTGGACCACCATGACGCACGACGGCGCATGGGATGCATTGACCGAAGATTTACTGCTGCGCCACTACGACCCCAGCTACACCCGCGCTATCGTCAAGCACTATCCCTCGCTCGACCGCGCGCCGCGGTTGCAGGTAATCGCCGGGGACGACGCAGCCTTTGCCGCGCTGGCGCGAAACCACCTTGAATAAATTTCTCTTTGATTACAGGGTGGTAGCGAAAACGCACCGGCACGGTGCAACCCCGCGCTTGCACCGCAAGCCTGCTTGGCCCAACATGAAGCCATCGCAACCACGCGGCGCGGGCAAGCGCAACGCCCGCACAAAGAATGACCGACCAGCCTGTCCCTGAGTTTGCATTACCCGCCACCGGCGCTACCACCTTCAGCACGCGGAACACCGGCCACCCGTATGTTCTGTACTTCTACCCCAAAGACAATACGCCCGGCTGCACCGCCGAAGGATTGCAGTTTCGCGATCTGCATCCGCAATTTGTAGAACTCGGTGTCGCCATTTTTGGCGTGTCACGCGATAGCCTCAAATCGCACGAAAACTTCAAAGCCAAGATGGGTTTTCCGTTTGAACTGCTATCGGACGTGGATGAAGTCGCGTGCAAAGCCTTCAATGTCATGAAAATGAAAAATATGTACGGTAAAAAAGTGCGTGGCATCGAGCGCAGCACTTTTGTCATCGACGCCAAAGACACGCTACGCCGCGAATGGCGCGGGGTAAAAGTGCCGGGCCACGTTCAGGAGGTGCTTGAATACATAAAAACACTGTAAAAACAAATACCCGGATTTCAATTACTCACTCCTGAGGTAGCTCATGATCCCGCGTAAACCAGCCTCATCAGCGGCCGCCCACGGCACCGCCGACGCCAACGTCACTCGCCTGCACACCCCCGGTCGCCCCCTCAAGTTATTCGTGCTCGACACCAATGTCCTGATGCACGACCCCACCAGCCTGTTCCGCTTCGAGGAACATGATCTGTTCATCCCGATGGCGACGCTGGAAGAACTCGACGATCACAAAAAAGGCATGTCCGAAGTGTCGCGCAATGCGCGTCAGGCCAGCCGCTATCTCGATGAACTGATCGGCCATGCCTCGGCGGACATCGCGGAAGGCATCGCGCTGTCGTCCCACGGCGACAAACACGCCAACGGCAGACTGTTTTTACAAACCGAAGCGATCAACGGCGAGTTGCCCGCGCGCCTGCCCGGCGGCAAGGCCGACAACCAGATTATCGGCGTGGTGAAACACCTGCAGGAACGGCACGCCAAACGGCAGGTGATACTGGTGTCGAAAGACATCAACATGCGTATCAAGGCGCACGCGCTCGGCTTCGCCGCCGAAGATTATTTCAACGACAAGGTGCTGGAAGACACCGATCTGCTGTACACCGGCACGCGCGCCCTGCCCAAGGGGTTTTGGGAGTCGCACGGCAAAAACATGGAGTCATGGCAGCAGTCGGGCAATACGTTTTACCGGGTGCACGGTCCGGTATGCGGCAGCCTGCTGGTCAATGAGATGGTCTATCTTGAAGATGAAAAACCGTTTCAGGCCAAGGTCACTGAAGTCAGCGGTAAAACCGCCATCCTGCAAACGCTGAAAGACTACAGCCACGCGCGCAATAACGTGTGGGGCATCGCCGCGCGCAATCGTGAGCAGAATTTCGCGCTGAATCTGCTGATGAACCCCGACATCGATTTCGTCACGCTGCTCGGCCATGCGGGCACCGGCAAAACGCTGCTGACGCTGGCGGCGGGGCTGATGCAAACGCTGGAAAGCAAGCTCTACAGCGAAATCATCATGACTCGCGTGACAGTGCCGGTCGGCGAAGACATCGGTTTTCTGCCCGGCACCGAAGAAGAAAAAATTAATCCGTGGATGGGCGCGCTCTAAGACAACCTCGACGTGCTCAACAAAACCGACGACTCTGCCGGCGAATGGGGCCGCGCCGCCACGCGCGACCTGATTCGCTCACGCATCAAGGTGAAGTCGCTTAACTTCATGCGCGGCAGAACTTTTTTGAACAAGTACCTGGTGATCGACGAAGCGCAGAACTTGACGCCCAAGCAAATGAAAACCCTCATCACCCGCGCCGGCCCCGGCACCAAGGTCGTATGCCTCGGCAACATCTCGCAAATCGACACGCCCTATCTCACCGAAGGCAGTTCAGGCATTACCTACGTGGTGGATCGCATGAAAGGCTGGCTGCACAGCGGGCATATCACGCTCACGCGCGGCGAGCGTTCGCGGCTGGCGGATCATGCGGGGGAAGTTTTGTAAGCTGTAGAAGCAATTGGGGCTGCAACAGAACTTTACCGTTCGCGCCCCGCCTCATGAAAGGCTTTCGTCAAAGGCGAAAAGAGATACTCCAGCACCGATCTGGACCCCAAATGAATTTCCGCCGCCACCTGCATACCCGGCGCCAACGGGTAATTCACCCCTTGCGCCAGCAAAGTTTGCGCCTTGGTTTCGACAATGGTCTTGTAGGTAAGTGGCGTGGGCATTCTATTTCGCGCGTTTTGTTCGGGGGACTGCGCGGCACCGTTCTGATTGTCACTAGAATCTGCACTCACGTTACGCACGCTGCCTTGCACCATGCCGTATTTCTGAAACTGGAATGTGGCGAGTTTGAGCTTGACTGGCTGCCCTGCCCTTACAAAACCTACATCGTCGTTTGCCACCCATACTTCGGCAACCAGAGGCTCGCCTTGCGGCACTACCGTCAACAACACGGTTCCAGGCTGCGTGACGGTGCCGATAGTGTGAGTCGCCAAGTCCTTAACGATTCCAGCGTCAGGCGCTTTTAGCTCCATCAAGCCGGCGCGATGCTCGTGTTTGTCTAGCTCCTGTCGCAGACGATGCGCATTGGCGGCGTGGTCTACACGGTCAATTTGCAACTGCTGACGATAATTCGATGTGATCTGCGCCATGCGCTTGGTCTGCTGCTCGATTAACACACGCAGCCCCGCAATGTTCTCGACTTGGGTGCGCAAATCCTGTGCATTCTCGATGTATTGACGCGCGCGCTCCTGCGCCATGAGCTTGCCCGCGAAACCCTCCTTCGCCAGCTTGTCCCAGCCCTCAGCCTGTTCTCGATAAAGCGGTACCGTTTGCTTTAGCTTGCCTTCAACCTCCAGCGCGGTTTTTAGGTCCTGATGCGCCTTGGCAAGAGTTGCACGCTCGGTGTCATAGGCATCCCGATAGGCTTGCCGCCGCGCCTTGAATTGCGCCTCTACCTGCGCATAAAGATCGGGGTCATCACCCGGCGCGCGTGTAATTTCGCCACCGTCCGCAAGCTCGGTATCAATACGCCGCAATTGCAACTGCCGAAGCTTGAGATCTTTATCGACGACATGGCGGTCGGCGTTCGATAGGCGTGTGTCCATGCGAATCAGCACCTGCCCCTCGCGCACCGCTTGCCCATCGCGCACCAGTATTTCTTTAACGATGCCTTGTTCCGTGGATTGCACGATACGCAAATAGCTTTGCGGCACAAGCTTGCCGTTGGCAACCGCCACAATATCGAGACGAGCAAACGCTGCCCAAAGCACCAGGCACACGAAAAAAACCAGCATAATTTTAAGCAGCAACCCCGAAAATGGCGACGGCGGCTGGTCTTGAATACGCAGCAACGCCGGTGCGAAATCCTTAGGATCAGCGGACGTATCGAAGAGACGGGCTACCACACTACCGCTGGCGCTGCCCGCAGGTTTACCTTGCAACATGATTAGTCCCAATTACGGTAATTCAGCTATGGAGAACACCAAGATACGCACACCCCAAACCCGTCATACCGGCGAGGGTCGGCATCCAGTTCGTACAAACATGCAGCGCATCTGAACTTAGGGAAGCACCGAACAAATCCTTCGACAGGCTCAGGACGAGCGGTGAGTTGTTAATTCCGTTCGTGGTGAGCTTGTCGAACCACAGCGTAACCTACTTATTCAGCGTTCCCTTAACTTAATCGGGCGACCCCGCTCTGCATGGTGGGCAACGCCTGCAATGACTGAACCCCGCTGCCGAACTGCGCATCGGCCAGCACGTTCTGCGCGCCCACCATGCCGACATTGGCAAGGTTGCCGAACATGCCGTATTGATAGGCCAAGTCTCCGCCCATCGCCCCGGTATCACTGCCGCTCAGATGAAACGACGCCAATGAATTGGTGAGCGCCCAAGTCGTCAGAGCTGGATTGGCCGCCAGCGCCGCATCGAACTGATTCACCAGCGCTCCGAAGTCAAACTCCGCCACCTTCTTATTGAGTGTGGGGTTGGCTGAAGCCGCATTGAAATCCGCGCTTGCCTGCACTACCACCTGCAAATTGAGTACGCTGTGATTGGCCACTGCCCCGTACCAGTTGGTTAGCGTAATGCCTTCAGTGGATGTGCTGCCGGCAGTCTTCAAAATCAGATCATTGCCGCTCTTCTGGAAGTACATATCGGCATAGGCAATTCCGCCGCCGAGCGAGAGGGTGTTGTCTTGGCCCGTGCTGACCGCCACGGTATCGCTGCCGTCGCCGCGATTAAAGGCGATGATGTCAGCGCCCGCGCCTGTGGTGATGGTGTCGTTGCCGGTTCCGCCGATGAATATCTCGTTGCCGCTGTTCCCGGTGAGGGTGTCGGCGCCCGCTTGCCCATTCAAATAGTTAACGCCGCCAGTGTCGCTCAGAATATCGTTGCCAGCGCCACCTTCGAGCATGTCGTTGCCAGCGCCGCCTGCCAGTGTGTTGATGCCGGTGTTACCGCGTAGCAGGTTATTCAGCGTATTGCCGGTGCCGTTGAGCGCGGTGGTTCCGGTCAATATCAGGTGCTCGA
>JANPOH010000342.1:0-11754 GCA_031427895.1 Betaproteobacteria bacterium | reverse complement strand
TCCAGCGATGCACAGAACTTTGGCAAGCTGCTCAAAGAGCGTGTGGTGCTTTATCCACAAGAAATCAACGTCGGTTACGCCGCACTGCGCAATCACTTTAGCCCGGCCGAAATGGCCAGATCAACGTTTCCAGCGCGGCCTGCACGTGCCGTTCGGATTCCGAATCCAGTGCGGAAGTGGCTTCATCGAGCACCAGCACCGGCGCGTTTTTCAGCAGCGCGCGCGCGATGGCGAGGCGCTGGCGCTGTCCGCCGGAGAGCTTGACGCCGTTCTCGCCGACCAGCGTGTCAAAGCCCTGCGGCATCTGGCGGATGAACTCCGTCGCGTGCGCGGCGTCCGCTGCCGCTTCAATTCGCGCCTGAGGGGCGCCTTTCATGCCGCCGTACGCGATGTTGGCCGCGACCGTGTCGTTGAACAACACCACGTCCTGACTCACCAGCGCAATGTTCGCGCGCAGGCTGGCGAGCCTGAGCGTGGCAATGTCATGCCCATCGAGCAACACACGTCCGGCTGTGGGTCGATAAAAACACGGCACCAGATTCGCCATGGTGGTTTTGCCCGCGCCGGAGGCGCCCACCAGCGCGACGGTTTCGCCGGGGGCGATCGTCAACGTGACGGCATCCAGCGCCGATTGCGCCGCGCCTTCATAACGCACGCTCACGTTTTCAAAGCGAATCTCGCCGCGCGCGAGTTCGATTTCCATCGTGCCCGGATCAGGTTCACCCGCCTGGTCGATCAACGCGAACACGCTCTCCGCCGCCGCCAGGCCGCGCTGCAGCGGCTCATTCACGCTGGTGATGCGTTTGAGCGGCGCGGTCAGCATCAGCATCGCGGTCATGAACGACACAAACCCGCCGACGGTAATCGCGCCGCTGCCGGACTCCTGCGTCGCCAGATACACCATGCCCGCCAGCGCGCACGCCGCCACCAGTTGCACAAACGGCACGCTGGTCGCCGCCGCCGCCGCCTGCTTCATCATAAAGCGCCGCACGCGATTGGTCTGCACCTCAAAGCGCCCGGCTTCGTAGGTCTGCCCGCCATAAAGTTTGACGACCTTTTGGCCTTCAATGGTTTCCTGAATCACCTGCGTCACTTCGCCCATCGCGTCCTGCACACTGCGGCTGGTGTTACGCAGGCGAATGCTGATGAGCCGCACGATCAGCACAATCAGCGGCGTCATTACCAGCGACAGCAGCGTGAGTTTCCAGTTAAGCCACAGCATCCATCCCAGCAGCCCGATGATCGCCACCGTGTCCTTGAAAATCACCGTCAGCACGCTGGTGGCCGCCGCCGTCACCTGTGTCACGTCGTAAGTCAGCTTGGAAATCAGATTGCCCGACGCCTGCTCGTCGTAATAGGGCGTGGGCAGTTCGAGCAACCGCGCAAACATCAGCGCACGCAGATCCATCACCAAGCGGTTGCCCACCCACGCCATGCAATAGCTGGCAATATATTCCGCGATGCCGCGCACCACGAACAGACCGATGATAATCAGCGGCATCCAGCGGATCACCGCCGCATCGCGATCGACGAACACGCCGTCGAACAGCGGCTTCATGATCGCGGGCAGCGCGGGCTCGGTCAGCGCCACCACCACCGCGCCGAGCAGCGCGACGATCAGCACATGCTTGTGCGGCGCGACATAGCGCAGCAGGCGCAGGTACAAGGCGGTGCTCGACATCGTTCGCGACGGGGTGTTCACCGCGCGAACGATACCAAATTTACGACTTTAATTCAAATACTTACACCCCTTGCGTGTCTTTCTGCATCATCGCAACTGATACCCCAGCGAAACTTGGGCGTTGCTTCGTGGTGTATTGAAAAACTGCACAGTCTCATATTCACGGTTAAATACATTACCCCAGCGCGCATGCAACGCCCAATCTTTTGCCAGCGCATAACGCGCAGTGAGATTAAGCAGTGTGTAACCGTGTAGTCGCGTGTTGGGCGCTTCGCTGGTGGAATCGTAGCGCACACCGGAGGCAACAATTTCCGCACCCACCCGCCATGTACCGAGTGTGCGCTCCATGGCGACGCTGCCGTATTGCCTTGCGCGCCGCCGCAGTTGCGCGCCCGTGGTCTCATCGCGCGGATCCTGCACTGTTGCGCTGGCACGCATGCGCCACTCCCCGAACTCCGCGCGCCATGCGAGTTCAATCCCGTCGATTTTTACCGCATTCAGATTATGTGTGGTCGATACGAAGGTGGCCGGATCTGTAACCACGGTAATCAGATCGCTAATCTGGTTGCGAAAAACCGTCACGGATGCATGCTGCCGATCCGTGTCAAAGTTGATGCCGATCTCGCGGTTACGCGAGCGCTCCGGGCGCAGATTGGGGTTGCTAAAGAAAAACGGCGGGAAGTCCGGAAAATACAAGTCGTTGAACGTCGGTGCCTTGAACGCCGTGCCGGCGCTCATGCGCGCACGGAACTGCGGCGAGAAGCGGTAACTGTAGCCGAACGAGCCTGTCTGGCGCGCACCGAACTGACTATCGTTGTCGTTGCGCGCGTTTACCTGCACCCCGTGTCCGGCGAAATCGCCGCGATAACCGGCGAATACGCTGGTCACATCCCGCCGGGTGCCGCTAAATGGCGTATCACTATCCACGCGCTGACTGAGATATTCCACGCCCCCGGTCAGCGCGCCTATCGGCAACCGAACCTCGTGTTGCCATAGCGCCTGATGTTGATCGGTTCGAAAGTATCCGGGAAACGCGCCAACGCTGGCAGAGTGGTCGCGCGCAGTGCCGATGCGGATAAGGCTTGTCCAGTTGGCCATGATCCGGTTGCGGCTGAACAAGGAAAACCCCTGCAAGGTTTGGCGATTCACGTCATCCGTGGTGATGCCGGCATCGAAATGCGCGGTCCCTTGGCTATGGAACGCCGTGACGCCCAATTCATGCGCCGCGCCGAAATGCTGCACCAAACGTGCCGATACATTTTGATTGCGATAACCGTCGCGGTCGGGGTGGTGCTGCGCAAACGGCGTCGCGGGTTTACTTGCATCGAAACCGCGCGTCTCCATTACACCCGCACTCAGGCTGAATTCGGTATCGTTCACGCGACGCCCGAACCCGCCGGAGAATTCGCGCGTGCCAAAACTGCCCACGCTCAGCTTGGCCGAAGCGCCCGGTGCCGCGCCGCGCGTGAAGATTTGAATGACACCACCGATGGCATCCGAGCCGTAGACGCTGCTCAATGGGCCGGAAACAATCTCGATGCGCTCAATTTGCGCAAGTGGAATGTGCTCGAACGCCGTGCCGCCCGCCGTCGCCGAGCCTACGCGCAACCCATCGATGAGCACCAGCGTGTGCCGTGCTTCCGCCCCGCGCATGAATACCGCGCTTGGCTGCCCCGGTCCGCCACTGGACGAAATCTCAACGCCGCCGCGCGCCTGCAGCAATTCCGTGATCGACGAATAGCCGCCTGCGGCGATATCGGACGCGGTAATGATGGTCGCTTGCGCGTGGCTTTCGGAAACTTTTTCCGCGCTGCGCGTCGCAGTAACGATTACTGCCGGTCCCACCGGCGTTTCAGCGGCCTGCGCCAACGGCAATGACACCATGACTGCGGTGGCCGCGGCGACTGCCGCGGTAATACGGTTGGTGCTTCTCATAAATTCCCCAAATGGTTGTGCGCGCCCGCCGCGCGCAAAAAAACGCATAGAAACCGCCTTGGGGATTTAAGTAAAAAGCATGCCGCGATCACAGGGACCAGGCACACCGCATCCCCGCGGCATTTCCATCCTGCGGCAAGGGCCGGTATACGGGCTCATGAATAAAATGCACCGCCTTCCCATGAGTGTGATCATGCAAACTCACAGTGGCTGGTTGGTGCATCGCCGCGATTCACTACCTGACTGCGTAGCGTTTTCGCGTTCACTTACCGTTGCGGGGGCAGCATCGGCCTTGATGCCATAAGTATTTGTTTATAAACACTTATTAATCTCACCGATTTCCCGTTTAACCGACTTTCTTGAAGGAAAGCCGGCACCCTTTGCCGTCTCCGCACAATCATCGCTGACGGATAGCGTGTTGTCCGGATGCACTGATGTTAGCACGCGAGTGGATGCTTACACCGGCGCGCACACAACCACCAAACTACATTCACTATTCGCCGTTAGCAGTTGACTTAATGGATTTTTTACAACTATAGTGCCCGCATGGAAGCTGAACTCAAGTCGCTCGAAGACAAGCTGGGGCAGATCGTCAAACTGTGTCGGCAGCTTCGGGAGGAAAACCATCAATTGCGCCAGGAAGTGGCGACGGCACTGCATGTCCAACGCCAGCTTACCGACAAAATCGGCGGCGCCACGACGCGCCTTGAAGCGCTGCTGCAACACCTGCCGGAAGACGCCATATGAACCCAACCGCGGCCAAAGGGAGCTTGCAGATCAGCATCATGGGACGCAATTTTCGCGTCGCGTGCATGGATGAAGAACAGGCCGGTTTGCTTGAAGCCGTCGATTACCTCAACCGCCGCATGGAAGAAATTCGCGACCAGGGCAAGATCGTCGGCCTTGAACGCATTGCCATCATGGCTGCACTTAACATCACGCACGAATTTCTCGGCGCCAAAATTGACGGCGGTTTTGACATCGCGGCCTTCAAGCGTAGAATGACCGGCATGGAAACGGTGATCGATCAGGCGCTGTCGGAGCAGACAAAACTGTTCTAGCGTTGCGGTTTTAGCGCTGATTGAGCGTGCCGTGCAAAATTCCCCTGCGGTGTTCGTTAAGGCCTTAATTTCTTTGAGCCAATATGCATTAAACGGTTGCTGACCTAGTGATACCGGTGTGAGCGTCCCACGCGGACGAACCTGAAGGAATCCGGAAAGCGACCCCTTGAACCTTTGGTTCAAGAAACGGGCCTGACGGCACAGGCGGGGGAACCTTACATGCAGTGTGTAGTGTCGCGGTTTATGTTTTCAGTGTTGACGATGCGGCTTGGCCGCATTTTTTATGAAGGGCTGCGCCCATGCGCTATTGGCTGATGAAATCCGAGCCTGACGCTTACAGCATCGACATGCTTGCCAAGGACAAAACCACGCCCTGGACGGGCATCCGCAACTATCAAGCGCGCAATTTCATGCGCGACCAGATGAGCAAGGGCGACAAGGTTTTGTTTTATCACTCCAACTGCGAGCCGCCGGGCATCGCCGGCCTGGCCGAAGTGTGCGCGCCGGCTTACCCCGACGAAACGCAATTTGACCGCAAGAGCAAGTACTACGACGAAAAAGCCACCCGCGAAACCCCCCGCTGGCTGCACGTCGATATCAAATTCGCCAAAAAAATTCCGTTCATCAGCCTGAATGCCCTGCGCGCAAACAAAGCGCTCGCCAATATGCGCATCCTCGCGCGCGGCAACCGGCTGTCGATCACGCCGGTGGACCCGGCGGAGTGGGAAGCCATTTGCAAATTGATTTAACCCCTTCACCGCGGAGACGCGGAGGCGCAGAGGACACGCAGAGAAAAACACGGCGTCTTTTGAGGTTCTCTGCGTAATCTCTGCGCCTCCGCGCCTCTGCGGTGAAGCCTTTCGTTATCGGGATCACACATGCCTACCCTCACAAAAACCATAGACACCCACGCGCACTACTTCCCGCAGTCGTATATCGATCTCGTCGCCAAACACGGCAACCGCGTCGGCACGACCGTCACCGAAGCCAATGGCGCAACCTTCATCCAAGTCGGCCTCAATCTGCGTACCGGCCCGATCACGCGCACCTTCATCGATCTGGATGAGCGCCTGAAAATCATGGACGCACAAGGCGTGGGCATGCATGCACTATCGCTCACGCAGCCGATGGTGTACTGGGCCGACGACGATCTCGGCGTGCAATTGAGCATGGCCTACAACGACGCCATCAGCGCCGCGCACCAGGCGCATCCCACGCGCTTCATCGGCTTTGCCTGCCTGCCGATGCAAAACCCCAAGCTCGCGCTGGACGAACTCAATCGCGCCGCCAATCTGCCGGGCGTCAAAGGCGTGTACCTCGCCACCGGCATCGGCGACCGCGAATTATCCGACCGCAGCTTCTTCCCGATCTACGCGCGTTGCGAGGAGCTCGGCCTGCCGATCTTCCTGCACCCGATGATGATCAACAACGAGCGCATGAAACAGTTCTATCTGGTCAACATCTGCGGCAACCCGTTCGACACCGCGCTCGCCGCCTGCCACCTGATATTCGGCGGCGTGCTCGATGCATTCCCCAAACTGGAAATTAGCCTGCCGCACGCCGGCGGCGCGCTGCCCATCCTGCGCGGCCGCATGGATCGCGGTTTTGTGATCCGCGCCGAGTGCAAACACCTGCCGCGCCCACCGAGCGAATACTTGAAGCGCTTCACCTACGACACCATCAGCTACAACGAAGAAATTCTCGAATACCTGATCAAGCTGGTAGGGATAGATCGCATCATGATGGGCAGCGATTATTGCTTTGATATTGCCTACGAAGAACCGGTGAAATTTGTCGAAGGCGTACAGTCGCTCACCGGCGCACAAAAGCAGCAGATACTATGGAGCAACGCCGCAAAGCTGCTAAAGTTGTAGAAGTTGTAGGGCGGAAAAGCGCCGCTGTCACTAACGAAAACATTGGGGAGGAAGCCGCCATGAACATCCACACTGAATCTACTATCCAAACACTGCAACGGCGCCGCGTGCTCGCTGGACTGACCGCACTCGGCGCGGGCGCCCTGCTGCCGGGCTGCCAAACCGCCGCCACCGGCACGCCGGGCCAGCCGCACCGCATCGACATCCACCACCACTATGTCCCCGACGCCTACGTGGCAGCATTGAAGGCGCACAAAATGCGACCGGTGCAGTGGTCGGTGCAAATGTCGCTCGACGAATTGGACAAAAGCGGCATCGCTACCGGCATGATTAGCCCACCACCGCCCGGCATCACCTTCGGCGACGCGGCCTTCCGCCGCAAACTCGCGCGCGACATTAACGAAGCGGGCGCGAAAATGGCAAGCGATCATCGCAGCCGCTTCCGCCTGCTCGCGACCCTGCCATTTGCAAGTGTCGAAGACAGCCTCGCGGAGATCGCCTACGCCTACGACACACTGAAGGCCGACGGCATTTCGCTGATGACCAGCTACAACGGCAAATACTTGGGCGACCCCAGCCACTGGCCGATCCTCGAAGAATTGAACCGCCGCAAGGCCGTGGTCTACACGCATCCGACCACGCCCGCCTGCTGCGGCGGCCTGCAACCCTTCATCTCGATCAACGCCATCGAAGGCCCGGTGGACACCACGCGTACCATGGTGAGCCTGATGTTCCAGGGGGGTGCTGCGAAATTCCCCGACATCCAATGGATTTTCTCCCACAGCGGCGGCGTGACACCCTTCCTGCTGTCGCGCTACCAACGCGAAGAAGTCGAAAAAGACTTCAAGGCCGCAATGCCGCGCGGGGTCATGCACGAACTGCGCAAGTTCCATTACGACACCGCCCAGGGCCACCACGAAGGCGCGTTGAAAGCGCTGCTCGCCATCATCCCGACTTCACAAGTGCTCTTTGGTACTGACTACCCGTTCTGGGATGGGCGCAAAGTTACTGGTGATTTGGTTAAGGGCGGATTGAGTATTGCTGATTTGATGGCGATTGATCGGGGGAATGCGCTGCGGTTGTTTCCGGGTTTGAGGGTGTAAGTCAGCGCAGGCCACCCCGCAAGAACTTTATAGCCGAGCATTGCCATGCAACATCGGCCATTGACATTTATTCCTGTCTTGATATATTAGCGCATGGTTCGCATGCCGCCCAGCATGTCGCGAGAAAAGCCCTTGCACTGGGTAGCATCCGCGAAAAAAGACTATCTGGCGTTTCCCCCGGAAGTGCAAGACGACATGGGCTACGCCTTGGGTTTGGCGCAACTAGGCGCGACACACCCCAACGCCAAACCGTGGAAGGACGAAGGGCCAGGGGTTTTGAAATTGTTGAAGATCATCGCGGCAACACTTACCGGGCGGTCTACACCGTGCGTTTTGCCGACGTGGTTTATGTGTTGCATGCCTTTCAAAAGAAGTCGAAGTCGGGCGTCAAGACACCGCTAACAGATGTGAAATTGATCGCGGAGCGCCTCAAGCGCGCCCACACGGATTACGAAAGCAAAGGTGCATCATGACCACTATTACGCACGGCACTACCAACGTGTTTAATGATCTGGGCTACAAGGATGGCGCGGATCGGCAAATCAAGACGCGCCTTGCGCTGGCGGTGAACGAGTTGCTGCAGGGCCGTAAACTCAAGCAGCGCGAGATCGCAACACTGCTGCACATCCCGCAGCCCAAGGTGTCGGCGTTGATCAACTATCGGCTCGACCAGTTCTCCGTTGAAAAGCTGATGGCGTTTTTGACAGCACTGAATCAGGACGTGGAAATTGTCATCCGGCGGCGCGCGCGGTCGCGAAAGCCGGGGCAAATTACCGTTCTGGCCTTGAGTTGATGCCGTTGGGGTGCGCGTTTAATTCGTCGCCTGCCCTTTGCCGCCGGCGATCTGGTGAAAGGCGGATTGAGTGCTGCCGATCTGCGGGCGATTGATCGGGACAATGCGCTGCGCTTGTTTCCGCGGTTGAGGATGTGATCCGGCGCACTTGGTTTATCGCTGAATACGATCGCGGCGCGGGCCACGAGTGTGCAGCACATGGACCGTCGCCGCCGCTTTATCCACTTCGTAAATGATCCGGTAGACATAGGGTTTGCGCCCGTGCAGTAGCTGCCGCAGGCCCGCATCTTCGGGCACGCGCGTGCCCCGCTGCGGCAGGTTCTCAAGGCTGAATATCGCTTTTTCCATGCGTGCGAACCACTGCGTCGCCTGCGCTGACGAAGCAGCCTCAATGCGGGCGTAGATATGGTCAAGATCGCGCAGGGCGCGGTTGGCAAGCCTAACGTGCCTAACGTGCCAAACCACGATCACGCCGGAATGCGGTTAATGCCGTGCGTGCATCCTGGGTGCGTCCGTTCTTAACATCATCGCGACCCTGCCGGATACCTTCCACCGCATTGGCCTGTGCCGCGATATCGAGCAGCCGCTGATAGGCGGCGGCGTCCTGCACCACGGCTGCGGCCTTGCCGTTGACCGTGAGCACCATTGGCCGCTTGGTTTTTTTAAGGCGCTGCAGAAACGCCGCCGAATTGTTTCGGAAGGTGGTGAGCGCCTGTATGTCCTCGGTAATATCCATGGCCGGAAGCTCCTTTTAAAGTACCGATAAAGGTATCATTCCGGCTACCCGTGGACAAGGCGTTTCCGCGGTTGAAAGCGTGAGCGGCGGCGCTGCGAATTGAAGGCGCGGGTCAGGCTGCGGTGAGCTTGACTCTTGCGACATTGCCCAGCTTCACGTGCCGCCTGGCATGCCATAGATCGTAGTTGTGTTGCATGGCCAGCCAGCTTTCGGGCGAGCGCCCTATGGCCTTGGAAAGCCGCAACGCCATCTCGGGGCTGATGCCACTGGCGCCCGTCAAAATGCGATTCAGGGTTGAGGCGGCGACACCCAGTTTTGCGGCAAGCTCGCGGCCGCTCAGACTATTCGGTTCAAGGTAAACCGACGTAATGAACTCACCCGGATGCGGCGGATTGTGCATAACCATTAGTGATAATCCTCATAGTCCAGAACATAGGCGTGCCCGTCCCTGAATTCAAACGTCACGCGCCAATTCCCATTGACCCACACCGACCAACGGTCTCTTTCTTCCCCTTTCAACGGGTGTAGCCGAAAACCGGGAATATCCATGTCTTCGATGGACGTAGCCGTATCCAGCGCGGCCAACAACATGCGAAGCCGCTTGGCGTGATGCGGTTGAATTCCCGCCGCGCTCCCCGACTCAAAGAACCGCCGCAATCCTTTGAATCCTTTGTGCCGGAACGATTGGATCATTCCCACAGTGTACCGTGTTGCGCATCACGCAACAAGTGGATCAACGTTCGAACTGAATGAGTAGCCTGTAAGCAGCGAAGCGGATTACAGGGTCATCACCCGACCGTTGTCCCGTAATACGCTTCGCTTCTTACGGGCTACGCTTGCTTTTGTTTCTACGCCTCGGCCCGCGGCCATATCTTGCAGATCGCCTCACCGAGAATTTTCGCTCTTGCTGCAATTGCGTCCTCGTCCCATGAAGTCATGGCGTCAAAGTATCGGTTAAGTTGCAACACGGAGTTTTTATATTCGGTGAGCTTCATTGCAAACGAGCCATTGCTGGCCGCCGGATTGAGATACTGATTGAGAAGCGTTAGATTACCAAGCGTATGCAGCATATGATTGCGATGGCGGATCGCGTCCGCAAACTCCGCAAGATCGTCCTTCGCCATGAATGGATAGGTCACGATGTCGGATGGAATTGATTTTCCTTTCAATGGCCAGTCCGTAGCCCATTTTTGAGGAAGGACATGTTCTATCTGCAAACCTGCAGTTATTTCCGTGTTTTCGCTCTTCTTCGTCCGGAAATGCAGTTCAAGCCGCTCCAATATCAACCGCAGTGCCGGCTTTCGGATTTCCGTGAATGCAGCGCGACTGATAACCTTCTCGATGACCTCGGCATCCGTGGGCCAGCGCCGGGTTGAGCCACCTCCGCCCAAGAGCTTCTGCCTTAGGCCAGGTAGAACTGCGCCGCCGCGCAGGCTGTGAATGCTGCCAATCACTTCCACGAATAGCAGGTTATATTCCTTGGTTTCATCCCCGGTTAGCACGCGTCTCGCGATGAAGGCCTCGCAGGTTGCCAAACACGCCGCCTTTTCCTGCTCGCTGAGCCCAGCGTCCAATTCGAGAAAGAGCATCAGCGGCGTAGCAGTAGAGACCTCGAAATCCTTCAGGACGCGTCGTAAATCGGTTGATGGCAGCGTAGAGGCGTCAGCGGACTCGTAACGCTCATAGGCATCGCCGTACCGAGTGAAGTCGGCCAGCTCGTCCCTTACCGAGGGATAGCGTGGCGGTTGCGCGGCTACCCAATGGCGGTATTCTTCGTTTACTCTGCGCGCATCGACCATCTGGCCTTTCTTGGCCATAAGAAAAAAGCGGAGGCCGAGATCGAGTCGAGAATAGGTACGCCCTCCGCGCTTTTCTTCCATACTCCAAAAGGGTGTCTCGAACTTGCCCCAATACTCCTTGAATATCTCGTCGCGATTCAGGCGTTCCTTCTCCGCGCGCATAAAGATTAGGCTTCTCAGAAGATCTGACTGCGATAGCGGACGACCTTGCGAGTTCAACGAATAGAAAATTTCCTGGGAATCGTCACCTTCGGAAAGGGAGATTTCGACCACACAGAAGTCCTGCTGCAAGGCTTGTAGCAGGGCAAATGCTACGTCTTCCGTCGCCTTACTGAATTCCGTAGCGGCAGAAGCGAACCACCCCTCAAGAGTCTTATAGAAGTAAAGATAAGCTTCAACCAAATTGCTCCTCGGCTCGGGCTTGCGTTTCCTGCCAACCCGTACAAGGGGAAACCTCTTCTCGACCTCTTCCTTACTCGCGGCGGAAAGAATCCCTCGGAAGAAATCTCGGTTGAGCGTCGTCGGCCACAGCTTGAATACTTCTTCGGTTGGCTTTTCCATCACGTCCGGGTCGGCGTTTTCCAAATACCTCGTTACGGTCCGATCCAGCGTTTTCCATTCATTCTTGCGCGCCAAGTCACGATACGCACACAACAGCAATTGCAGAGTGGTCAAGCGCTGTTGACCGTCTATCACGAGAAAGCGCTTCACTTCCCTCGGCGAATTCGGGCGAACGCCCTCGATGATCAACGCCCCGAGGTAATGCGGATTG
>JANPOH010000341.1:0-1541 GCA_031427895.1 Betaproteobacteria bacterium | reverse complement strand
TGCCCCGCACATTCGCACTACAACCGCCATTCACCCGTGCTTCGCGCTATTCTTCGTATCGACAAATACCTTCACGCTATGGGTAGAATCGGGTTTTCGGTCAGGCACTAAATACATGATTATTACGAGAGTTTTTTCGGTTTTCACGGTGAGCAGATATTCGGAGGAGCGGTTGCGGCACATTATTTTGTTTGTGACAGCCTTGCTGTGCTGCACCGGGGCGTATGCGCAATCGGTGCCTGACCTGAGGCAAGCCGACGCGCTGGTACGTGCGGGCAAGGCTGGCGAAGCGTTAAAACTTCTCGAACCCCACGAAGATACGCGCGCTGGCGACCTGGATTTTGACTACCTGCTGGGCTTGGCCGCGCTTGAAGCGGGCCATGCGGGCAAGGCGTCCATCGCGCTCGAACGCGCGCTGATCGTCAACCCGAATCACGCCGGCGCGCGTCTCGATCTGGGGCGCGCGTATTTCGCAATCGGCGACATGGCGCGCGCTCGCAACGAATTCAACCTGGTGCTGGCGCAGAATCCGCCGCCCAACGCGCGCGCTACGGTGGAAGCCTATCTGGCACGCATCGATCAGGGCGGGGGCGCGGGGCAGACACGGGTCACCGGCTATGTGGAACTTACCGGCGGTCGCGATTCCAACGTCAACAATGCCACCGGGCAGGGGCAGATTTTCGTGCCGGTGTTCGGCTTCAGCCTGCAACTCGCGCCCACCAGCCGGCGCACGCCGGACAACTTCATGTCGGTCGGCGGCGGCGGCGAGATCACTCACGCGCTGAATAACAACACCGCGCTCTACGCGGGGGCCGATGCGCGCCTGCGTGTGAATCAACACGCGGACACGTTCAACTACGGCCAGTTCGATGGGCGCGCGGGCGTGCAGCACGCGATCGATGCGCAAAGCGTGGTGCGCATCGGCGCGGCCTATCAACAGTATTACCTCGACAATGCCTACTATCGCGAGACCATGGGCCTTAACGCCGAATGGCGACGGCTGCTCACCAACACCACGCAGCTCAGCCTCTTCGGCATCGCCAATCGCGTGCGCTACAAGGACGACGCGCAGATCGCCAACGATACCAACCTCTCTCTCGCCGGCGCGGGCTTGACGCATGTGCTGGATCAGGCGCGGCGCGCCACGGTGTCGCTAAGCGGCTTTGGCGGCTACGAACGCGATGTTGGGCAGCGCATTGACGGTGATCGCAAACTTGTCGGCGCGCGCCTCGGCGGGCAGATCGGCTGGGGCGGCGACATCGATCTGTTTGCCTCGGCGGGTTATCAGGAAAGCCGTTTCCAGTCGCTGAATCTCATCTTTATCCAGCAGCGCACCGACAAGCAGGCCGATGCGTCCGCCGGCCTGGTGTGGCGCATCGACCGCGCGTGGCTGCTCAAGCCGCAGTTGACGGTGACGCGCAACGCGTCGAACATTGATATCAATGCATACACGCGCTATGAAGCATCGGTGACATTACGACGGGACTTCAAATAATTATGTTAAAAAACATATGCTTACAGTGTTTTCTGCTTGTGCTGGC
>JANPOH010000340.1:0-9801 GCA_031427895.1 Betaproteobacteria bacterium | reverse complement strand
GCGATTGATTTCCCGGACGACGCGATTTCACCGCTGGCGAAGGAGCGCGCCGGCGCGGGCTGGGCGCTGAAGTGGGAATATCGCCATCTGGTTTCCGGCGTCAATATCGCGATGGCGATGCCTGAAAAATTGCAACCGGGGCCGCTCGCCAGCCAGATATCCGCCTTCGCGCCGGTGTCATTGTTTTTCTTCATCGTGGTGCTGTTGACCATCGGCATCGTGCGTGGTGTCGATATTCACCCGATGCATTTCTTTTTTGTGGCGTCGTCGTTCTTTTCGTTTCATTTGCTGTTCGCTTACCTTGCCGATCAGGTGTCGATCCATGCGGCCTTTGCCGCGGCGGCGGTGGTGTCGATGCTGCTGACCATCAGCTATCTGCGTATCGTGTTCGGCGCGGCGTTCGCCATACTCGCGGCGGGTACGGCGCAGTTGGTGTATCTGATATTGTTCTCGTATGCATTTTTCTTCAAGGGACTGACCGGGTTGGCGATCACCATTGGCGCGATTGCGACTTTGTTTGTGTTGATGCAGATTACCGCGCGGGTGAACTGGAATAGCGTGTTTGGCGAACGAAAAGGTGTGTTGCCCGCTGCGGCGCCATCTTAAAAAAGACAATAAAAACAAATAGTTACAAAAAAAGGAACTACCGTGAGCAAACCCGCCTTCGAGTCGCCCCCACCTGCCGGCTTCACCGGTGAGATCGGCCGTCTGCTGCGCCCGCTGATTGGCGAGCTGCGATGGCAGGCGCCGGGGTGGTTGCGCGGCATCGGCAACGCGGTGGGCTTTTGCGCCGTGGCGTTCGCAAGCTGGGTGCGTGCCGACCTGCGCCGCGCGGCGATCGCGGGTGCGATGGGCGTCGCGGTGCTTGCGGGCGGCGCGGCGGGGAAAATCTGGTACGACAAACAGCCCAGGCCGCCGGAAGTGACCTACGAAGTCACCGTGCCGGAACCGACGGCGGTGGACCAGCCCAATGCCAAGCCGGAGCCGCTGGTGATCCGCTTCAGTGAGTCGGTCGCCACCCTAGCGGGCGTCGGCAAGGACGTGGCGACCGGCATCACGGTCGAGCCGCGCATCGACGGCAGGTGGAAATGGGAAGACGACCGCACGCTGAGCCTTAACCCGAAAGCGGATTGGCCGGTGGGCGCCGCGGTGACGGTCACGCTGGCGAAAAAGGGCTTGCTCGCCGAGCCAGTGCGGTTGAAGGACTACCGCGTGAAATTCAGCACCGCGCCGTTCGTGGCGAAGCTGACCGAGGCGCAGTTCTATCAGGATCCGGCGGACCCGGCGTCGAAAAAAATCGTCGCCACGGTCAATTTCACGCATCCGGTGGATGTCGCGGATTTTGAGCGGCGCATTGTGTTGCGCGAAGAAGGCAAGGATGGCGTGATTCTCGCAGGGTTTACGTTGGGCGCCGACGATAAAAAATTCAAGGTGACGTACGACAAGTACAAGCTCAATGCTTACATTCATTCCGAGCCGATGCCGATTCCGTCGCAGCCGCTCAAGGTGACGGTGACCATCGAGGCGGGTGCGCGCGCCGCGCGCGGGGGCAACGCCACCAAGGAGGCTATCAAGCAATCCGTCATCGTGCCGGGGATCTACAGTCTTGGTCTGCAAAGCGTGGAAATGACGCTGGCGGAGAACGAGCGGCTGGAGCCGGATCGCATTCTGATGGTGAATCTATCCGCCGACACGCACGAAAAAGAAGTCGCCGCCAAGGTGCGCGCGTGGGCGCTGCCGCTGCACCATCCGAATACCAAACTCGAAGACCGCAAGCAGCCGTATAACTGGACCCATCAGGGGCAGCGGATCGGCCCGGAGATACTGCCCCAATCCGAGGCGCTGAAACTGGAGGCAGTGCCTGCCGAGCGCGAGCATGTGGGTAACCACGGCTTCAAATTCACCGCCGATGCCGGGCGTTATATCTACATAAAGGTTGACAAGGGCATCAAGTCCTTCGGCGGCTACGTGATGGAAAAAGAGCAGGACATCATCCTGCGCGTGCAGCGCTACCCACGCCAGTTGCGTATCGCGTCGCAGGGCGCGTTGCTGGCGTTGTCGGGCGAGAAAAAGCTTGCGGTGCTGGTGCGCGATGTGGAAGGCATCCGTTACGAAATAGGCAGGTTGCTGCCGCAGCAGTTGCAGCATCTGGTCACTATGTCGGAAGGCGGCTTTGCCAAGCCGAATTTCAATAACGGTTTCGACGAAGACAACCTGGTGGATCGTTCCACGCAGGTGGAGGACATGCCGCCCTCCGAGCCGGGCAAGCCGAATTACCTTGCGCTGGATCTCGGCAAGTATCTCGATGCAGACGGTGACAGGGGCGGCAAGCGCGGCATCTTTTTCGTCAAGGTGGAAAGCTACGACGCGAAATCCAAACGCACCACCGGCGCGGTGGATAAACGCCTGATCGTGGTTACGGATTTAGGCATGGTGGTCAAGCGCGCCATCGACGGCACGCAGGACGTGTTTGTGCAATCCATCGCCACCGGCCAGCCGGTGGCGGGCGTGACGATCGAAGTGATGGGCCGCAACGGTTTGGTGATTGCGTCGCAAACCGCGGACGCCGCGGGCCGCGCGCGGCTGCCGGACCTGAAAGCCTTTGAGCGCGAAAAAGCGCCCTCGGTGTATGTGGCACGCAAGGCGGGTGACACCTCGTTCCTGCCGTATGACCGCAGCGACCGCGTGATTGATTTTTCGCG
The DNA here is from genome assembly GCA_031427895.1 of Betaproteobacteria bacterium. Classification (GTDB taxonomy): domain Bacteria; phylum Pseudomonadota; class Gammaproteobacteria; order Burkholderiales; family SG8-41; genus UBA5216. The sequence goes on along the minus strand of JANPOH010000340.1, from coordinate 7,099 downwards.
CTTTGATGTCGGCGGGGTGAACAGCAGCGCGGACGCGGGCAAGCTGTCGGCGTACCTGTTTTCGGATCGCGGCATCTATCGTCCCGGCGAGGAAATCCGCGTCGGCATGATCGTCAAGTCATCCGACTGGGCGAGCAAAATCGCGGGTGCGCCGCTGGAACTCGAACTGACCGATGCGCGCGGCCTGGTGCTGCGAAAAGACAAAATCAAACTCTCGCCCGCGGGCTTTGAAGAATTGCGCCACGCCACGCAGGAAACCTCGCCCACCGGCGACTACACCGTGTCGCTCTACATCGTGAAAGACGGTCAACGCCACGGCCAGTTAGGCTCGGTGACGGTGAAGGTGCAGGAGTTCATGCCCGACCGGCTGAAAATGAGCGCGCGCTTCTCGCGTGAATCGGTGGCGGGCTGGGTCACGCCGCGGGAGCTGAAGACAAACATCGCGTTGCAGAATCTGTTCGGCACGCCGGCGGATGCGCGCCGGGTGACGGCGACGATGACCTTGCAACCCGCGCTGCCGTCGTTTCCGCAATGGCGTGATTATCAGTTTCACGATCCGCAGTTGGCCAAGGAAGGGTTCACCGAGCCGCTGCCGGACGGCAAGACCAACGACAAGGGCGAGGCCGAGTTCGAGCTGAATCTGGCGCGCTTTGCCAGGGCGACTTACCGCCTGCATGTGGTGGCGCAGGGCTTCGAGGCCGATGGCGATTTGAATTATGTGTCGCGCGCGGCCAAACGCAGCGTGGAGTTGATCGCCATCGATCCGGCGGCGAATAAAACCGATGCGAAAGATTTGAAGCTGATCCACGTTGAACGCAAGTTTGTCTCGGTGCTGACCAAACAGGCCAACAACACCTACAAATACGAGTCGCGCGAAAAGCGCGTTCAATTGGACGAAAAACCGTTCACCATTGCCGCGGCGGGTTCGCGCGTGGCGCTGGCGACCGACGCGCCGGGCAGCTACGCCTACATCGTGCGCGACGCGGCCGGGCAGGATCTGGCACGGGTGTCGTATGAGGTGGCGGGCGCGGCCAACCTCACGCGCTCACTGGAGAAAAACGCCGAGTTGCAGATCAAACTCAGCAAAAAAGACTTCAGCGCGGGCGAAGAGATCGAGTTGTCGATCCAGGCACCGTATGTCGGATCGGGCCTCATCACCATCGAACGGGAGAAGGTTCACGCGCATGTGTGGTTCACCACCACCACGACCGCGTCCACGCAAAAAATCACCTTGCCCAAAGACTTCGAGGGCAACGGCTATGTCACGGTGACGTTTATTCGCGATGCCGCGTCGGATGAGATTTACGCCAGCCCGCTGGCGTACGGCGTGCAGCCGTTCTCGGTGAATCTGGATCGCCGCAAATTGAAAACCACGGTGACGGCGCCCGATCGGGTGAAGCCGGGCGACACCATCAAGTTCAGGCACTCGACCAGCCAGCCGTCGCGCATCGTGGTGATCGCGGTGGACGAGGGCATCTTGCAGGTGGCGCGTTATAAAACCGCCGATCCGCTGGGATTCTTTTTCCAGAAGCGCGCGCTCGAAGTGCGTACCTCGCAGATACTCGATTTGATTCTGCCGGAGTTCAAACGCTTCATGGCTGCGGCGGCCCCCGGCGGCGACGGCGACGGTGCATTGGGTAAACATCTGAATCCGTTCAAGCGCAAGACCGACAAGCCGGTGGCGTACTGGTCGGGCTTCATTGAAAGCGGCCCGCGGGAGCGCGAGCTGACGTGGCAGGTGCCGGAAACCTTCAACGGCACGCTGCGGGTGATGGCGATTGCCGTGAACGAAGATTCCATCGGCGTGTTCGAGAAGAAAACATTGTCGCGCGGCGATTTCGTGTTGTCGCCGAATGCGCCGCTGACGGTGACGCCGGGCGACGAATTCGATGTCAGTGTCGGCGTGGCGAATAATGTCGCGGGTTCCGGCGCGCAAGCGCAGATCGCGGTGACGATGGCGGTGTCGCCGCATCTGGAAATCGTCGGCGCCGCGAGCAACACCATCAAAGTCGGCGAACTGCGCGAAGGCGTCACCAGCTTCAAGGTGCGGGTGAAAGATGAACTCGGCGCGGGCACGCTGACGTTCAGCGCCGCGGGCATGAACAAGAGCGCCAGGCTCGGCACGAGCATCAGCGTGCGTCCGGCGCAACCGTATATCACGCTGCTGACCGCAGGCACGGTGCGCAACGGCACGGTCGATGCAGCGGTGACGCGCAAGCTGTATCCGCACTATCGCAAACTCGAAGCCAGCATCTCGCATGTGCCGCTGACGCTGGCGCACGGGCTGACCGCGTATCTGCAAGGGTTTCAATATTCCTGCACCGAGCAACTGGTGAGCATGGGCCTGCCCGCGCTGATCCTCGGCAATCGTCCGGAGTTCGGCTATGTGAAATCGAAGGACTACAAAACGCTGGATGATTTGATTAACGTGCTGCGCGGGCGGCAAAACGGCGAAGGCGCATTCGGTTTGTGGGCGGCGAACGCGCATGTCGTTGATGCGGTATCGGTGTATGCGATGCACTTCCTGATTGAAGCGCGCGAGCGGGGTCGCGCCGTGCCGCAAGACATAATTGTCAATGGAAACAATTACTTACGATCTATTTCCTCTGGTGATGGTGGTGCCGGCGCATCGTTGACCGACGAGCGTACGCGAGCCTATGCGATCTATTTGCTGACGCGCCAAGGCATCGTCACCACCAACTTCGCGGCAGCGCTGCAAAAGCGCCTGGAAGCGAATCACGCCAAGACCTACGCGCAGGACATCGTCGCTGCGTACCTTGCGGCGAGTTATCAGTTGATGAAACAGCAGCGGCTGGCGGATCAGTTGATCGCGGGCGCTGCGTTCGGCGCGCCGATCACCGCACCCGACGCCTATTTTGATGCGCTGTCGCGTGACGCACAGTTGCTGTATCTGCTGGCGCGGCATTTCCCGGAGCGCCTGCCGACGATCAAACCCGGGGCGATGAACGGCATGGTGAAAGAGATTTCCGGCGGCAGCTACAACACGCATTCATCGGGCCGCGCCATCCTCGCGTTCGATGCCTTTGCGAGTGCCGCCGAAAAACTGCCGGCGGGCACGCTGGCGGTGAGTGAAGTCTTGCGCAACAACACCACACGTCCAGTGGCGATGCCGCCGGGCTTGATACCGCGCGCGAGCTTCTCGGTGGAGGCGGCGAAATTGCAGTTCTCCAACAAGGCTGATCTGCCGGCGTACTACGTGCTTGAACAAACCGGCTTTGACCGCAATCTGCCGGAAACCGAGATCAAGAAGGGTTTTGAAATCCTGCGCGAGTACGTCGATGCCAAGGGCAACCCGGTGAAGTCGGTGAAAGTCGGCGACGAAATCGAAGTGCGGCTCAAGTTCCGCGCCATCGGCCGCGAGGCGGTGGACAATGCCGCGCTGGTGGATTTGCTGCCCGGCGGATTTGATCTGGTGCTGAATCCGGCGCCCGCACAGGCAGCGGTGGGCGAAGCGCAAAACGAACGCGAGCGCGTAGGCGAGAACGAAAACCGCAAGTGGCGTGCGCCCATCGGCATCCAGCGCTCAACCTGGCAGCCCGATTACGCCGATCTGCGCGAAGACCGCGTGGTGCTCTACGGCGTGGTGAGCAAGGACTTCAAGGAGTTCGCCTACCGCATCAAGGCCACCAACAGCGGCACGTTCGTGGCGCCGCCGGCGTACGGCGAGTCGATGTATGACCGCAGTGTGCAGGCGCGGTCGTTGGGCGGGAAGATTATCGTTGAGAAACGGTAGGCGTGCTTGGTGCGGAAACTGCCAAAAACCTTCCCTCACCCCTACCCCTCTCCCGAAGTGAGAGGGGTTTGTGACGCAGCCTCTCCCGAAGGTAGAGGGGACCTGGGGTGAGGCAAAGGAAGCACCGTGGTTTGATTTTCAAGGCGCTTTTGTTCTTGATGGCGGCGTTTTGTGGTTTTGTTCTTGTAGTTGTTACCCTCCGCCTCTACCCCAAACCCCCGCTTTCCAGCCGCTACACCTCCTCCGTCGCCGTCTACGACGCACGCGGTCAACTGCTGCGACTCACGCTGGCAAAAGACGACCGCTACCGCCTATGGCTGCCGCTGGAATCGATTTCACCGGAAATCATCGAAGCCTTTCTGTTGCAGGAAGACCGCTGGTTTTACCGGCACCTGGGCGTAAACCCGCTGGCGCTGGCGCGCGGCGGCTGGCGCACCTATGTCAAGCGCGAGCCGCGGCAGGGCGGATCGACCATCACCATGCAGTTGGCACGTTTGCTCGACCGCAATCCATCGCGCAGCTCACGTACGATCGGTGGCAAAGTCAAACAAATCGCGCGCGCGCTGGCGCTGGAGGCGATGTATTCCAAGCGTGACATTCTGGAGGCGTATCTGAATCTCGTGACGTATGGCGCAAACATCGAGGGCGTGGGCGCGGCAAGCCTGATTCATTTCGCTAAATCGACCAAGGCCTTGTCGCTGCCGGAAACGCTGACGTTGGCGGTGATACCGCAAGCGCCCGCCAAGCGCACGCTGATACGAGAGCAGGATCGTGCGGACGGTGCATCGCTGACCGGCGCGCGGCTACGCTTGTTTGATCGCTGGCTGGCGCGCTACCCGTCGGCGGCGTCACAGGCCGGGCTGATGAAGCTGGCGTTGAACTTGCGTACGGCGAACCAGTTGCCGTTTCATGCGCCGCACACCGTCAATCATCTGTTATCACGCGATGGCGGTGCATCGCGCGAAATCCAGTCTTCGCTTGATTTACGTTTGCAGCGCACGCTGGAGCGGCAAATACACCGCTACGTCGAGCGCCAGCGCCGCATCGGTATCGACAACGCCACCGCGATGCTGATCGACTATCGCACCATGGAAGTCAAAGCCGTGGTGGGCTCGGCAGGTTTTCATAACACGGCGATCAACGGTCAAGTGAACGGCACGCTGGCGAAGCGCTCGCCGGGTTCCACGTTAAAGCCCTTCATCTACGCGCTGGCGATGGATCAGGGCCTGATTCATCCGCTGTCGGTGCTGAAAGACGCGCCGGCGGCGTTCGGCCCGTTCAGCCCGGAGAATTTCGACGGCACATTCATCGGGCCGGTGACCGCGCGCGATGCGCTGATCCGCAGCCGCAACGTGCCGGCGGTGAGCCTCGCGGCAAAGCTGTCGCAGCCCTCGCTGTATGACTTTTTAAAGCGCGCCGGCGTGTCGCGCATGGCGAGCGAGAAACACTACGGCCTCGCGCTGGCGCTGGGCGGCGGTGATGTTTCCATGGAAGAGCTGGTCACCCTGTACGGCGTGCTGGCGAATCGCGGCGTGTTGCAGCCGCTGCACTATCGCAAAAGCGCCTCTGAACGGGCAACGACGAATGACGGCATCCGCTTGATCTCCGAGGAAGCCAGCTTCATGACACTCGACATCCTGCGCAACAATCCGCGTCCCGAAGGCACGATAGCCGGCACGCGCGCATCGATCCCGGTGGCATGGAAGACCGGCACCTCGTGGGGTTTTCGCGATGCGTGGTCGGCAGGGGTGTTTGGGCCCTATGTGCTGGTGGTGTGGATAGGCCGCTTCGATGGCGAAGGCAATCCGGCGTATGTCGGCGTGCAGGCGGCGGCGCCGCTGTTCTTTCAGATCGTCGATGCCATCGCCGCCGAAGACCGCGGCCTGATTGAGCCGGTATTTCGTAACCCGCCGAACCTCACGCGTGTGGAAGTGTGCGCCGCATCGGGCGATCTGCCCAACGTGCATTGCCCGATGACAGCGCAAACCTGGTTCGTGCCCGGCAAATCACCGATCCGCGTGAGTGATGTGCATCGCGCGGTGATGATCGATACGCGCAGCGGACGCGTCGCGTGTCCGCCGTATGAACACGGCAAAGTGCAGCAAGTGGTGTACGAGTATTGGCCGTCGGATCTGATGCGCCTGTTCAATCTGGCGGGCGTGCCACGCCGCGCGCCGCCCACGGGCGACTGCGGCAGCGCGAGCCTTGGTGGCACGCCGCCCGCGATCAGCGCCCCGGTGCGCGGGGCGGCGTATGTGATGCGCGCCTCACAGCCGGATCGTAACGTGGTGCCGCTCGCCGCCACCGCCGAGGGCGGCGTCAACACACTCTACTGGTTTGCCAACGACAGTTTTGTCACCGCAGGTAAGCCCGGCATCGCGTTGCCGTGGAAACCCGCGCAGCCGGGGCGCTATTTGCTGCGCGTGGTGGACGAGCACGGGCGCGCGGATTCGCGGGAAGTGGTGGTGTCGGCTGCGCCGTAAGCGTGCCGCAAAAAGCGAAGAGACGCTTGCGCGTCCCTTCGGTGACTCTGTGTAAGTATTTGTTTTTATTAGATATTTTTAGTGTATTTGCCGCTCAATTGCGGCGTCAGACCTTCGAGTTTTTTGTTCTGACGATCGAGCCGCGTCTCGCGTGACCAGGTGCGTTTCAGATCATCTTTCACATGGATGGTCAGCTTGCCGCACTTTTCAACTTCGAGTTCGATCTTGTCGCCGTCCTGAAAGCCCGACAGGCCGCGATGGTTGGTGCCGGTGGCGATGATGTCGCCGGGTTCGAGCGTGTGGATGGAGCTGATCCACTCGATGCAACGCGGAATCTTGTGCGCCATGTCGTCGGTGTTGAAGTTCTGCTTGATCTCGCCGTTGACCTTCAACGTGATTTGCAGCTTGTGCGGATCGGGGATTTCATCGGCAGTGACGATATACGGTCCAATCGGCGCAAAGGTATCACGCGACTTCATCTGGAAAAACACATTGGACGGTGGCGGCAACCCGCGTGCGGAGCCGTCGATAAAGCACATGTAGCCGAATACGTAGTTCATGGCGTCGGCCGCTTTAACGTTGGTGGCGCGTTTGCCGATGACGACGGCCACTTCGGCTTCACCCTCGAACAATGAGGCGGGCACGTCGGGCAACACCATGGTGTCGCCGTTGCCGATGATGGCGCCAGGGGCTTTGTTGAAGGCGTTGATCGGCGCGGGCGCGTCGCGCGTGCCGTCTTCCATGAAGTTCACCGCCATGCAATCGATGGTGCCGGGACGCAGCAGCGGCGGGCGTATGCGCACCGAGCTGATCGGAACGCCCGTGCCGCTGGCCGCGGCGGCCTCAAGTTTGGCGCGCCAGT
>JANPOH010000339.1:0-7191 GCA_031427895.1 Betaproteobacteria bacterium | reverse complement strand
CGCGTGTTGTTTGATTTGTTGATGATTGGCGTCTTCGGCGGCTTTTACATCGTGCCGCTCTACGCCCTGATCCAGAGCCGCAGCGAACCCAGCCACCAGGCGCGCGTGATCGCGGGGAACAACATCATGAACGCGTTGTTCATGGTGCTGGCGGCGGGTGTCGCGATACTGGGCCTGAGCTTCGGCATGACCATCCCGCAGTTGTTCCTGCTCACTGGCTTGTTGAATCTGCTGGTGGCGATTTACATCTACACGCTGGTGCCGGAATTCCTCATGCGCTTTCTGGTGTGGCTGCTGATTCACTCGGTGTATCGCCTTGAAAAGCAGGGCCTCGACCATATTCCCGAGGAAGGCGCGGCGATGCTGGTGGCGAATCACCCGACCTTCATCGACGCGCTGGTGATTGCGGCGGCGTGCCGCCGACCGACGCGCTACGTGATGGATCACAAGCGCTTCGAGACGCCGGTACTGAACTTCATTTTCCGCGCCACGCGCTCGATACCGATAGCGCCGGCGAAGGAAGACCCGGCGATGCTGGAGCGTGCCTATGACGAGATCGCCAAGGGTCTCGAAGCGGGCGATCTTATCTGCATTTTCCCCGAAGGCCGCGTCACCGACACCGGTGAAATCTACCCGTTTCGCGGCGGCATCAAGCGCATCATCGATCGCACGCCGGTGCCGGTGGTGCCGATAGCCTTATGCGGCTTGTGGGACAGTTTTTTTGGACGACAGGGCGGATCGTTTATTACGCGCGTGTTCCGGCTGGGTCTGTTCGGCAAGATTGGCATGAAGGTGGGTGCGCCGGTGGCGCCGCAGAATGTGACGCCCGAGGGTTTGCAGCAGATGGTTGCGGCGCTGCGCGGCGCCGAAAAGTAGCGCTTACGGCTATCGCATAGGGAGGCAATCATGTGGTTCGTGGGAATGATCGTGGGTGCCGTGGTCGGCGGTATCGGCCGCGGCGAAGGCGTGATTATCGGCGGCATCGTCGGCATTATTCTCGGCGTGCTGGTGGGCAGCAAATTGAAGCAGAGCCGCGCCGCGGACGCGCGCATCGCCAAGCTTGAAGAAGCTGTCGGGAAACTCGCTGAACGGATTCACGGGATCGAAAGCGGTACTGCCAGTGCCAGTGCCATGACACCGGCAGCGGCTGAGGTTGCTTCGGGCACACCGATGGTTGATCCCGTATTAACCATGGCGCCGCCGGTGCCGGACGTTCCCGTGCCGGTTGCTGTGTCTGCTGCATCTGCCGCTCCACCTATCGCGGTATCCGCGCCCGCGTTGTCAAAACCGATGGGCGCGCCGGCTCGGCCGTCAGCACCGAAAGAACCCACGGCACTGTGGAATTTTTTCTTCGGCGGCAACACGCTGGTGCGCGTGGGCATACTGGTGTTGTTCATCGGCGTGTCGTTCCTGCTCAAGTACGCCGCCGATCATGGTTTCGTGCCGATAGAACTGCGGCTCGCGGGCGTGGCGGCAGGCGGCATCGCGCTGCTGGTGCTGGGCTGGCGCTTGCGTCACCAGCGCGAAGGCTACGCGCTGATGCTGCAAGGCGGCGGCGTTGGCATACTGTATCTCACGGTGTTCGCGGCGCTGCGGCTGTACCATCTGGTGCCGCCGACCATGGCGTTTTTTCTGCTGGCCGGCATGGCATTTTTCTCGGCGCTGCTGGCCATCTCGCAGGATTCCAAGGCGTTGGCGATCACGGGTGCGGTCGGCGGTTTCCTGGCACCGATACTGGCTTCCACCGGCGGTGGCAGTCATGTGGCGTTGTTCAGTTTTTATGCGGTGTTGAACGCGGGTATATTGTTTATTGCGTGGTTCAAGGCGTGGCGCGAACTGAATCTCGTCGGCTTCCTGTTTACCGCGCTGATTGGGTTTGCATGGGGGGCGGATCGTTACCGGCCTGACTTGTTTTCTACGACCGAGCCGTTCCTGATTCTGTTTTTCCTGATGTATGTGGCGATCGCGGTGCTGTTCGCGCTGCGCCAGTCGCCGAAACTCACGCACTATGTTGACGGCACGATTGTGTTCGGCGTGCCGCTGGTGGCGTTCGGCATGCAGGCGGCGATGGTGAAACACATGGAGTTTGGCGCGGCCTACAGCGCGCTGGCGGTGGCGGCGTTTTACCTGACGCTGGCCACGATACTCCACGCGAAAAAGCGTGATTCGCTGCGATTGCTGGTTGAATCATTCCTCGCGCTGGGCGTCGGTTTCGCCACGCTGGCGGTGCCGCTGGCGCTGGACGGACGCTGGACCTCGGCGGTGTGGGCGGTGGAAGGCGCGGCGATAGTGTGGGTGGGCGTGCGGCAGAATCGTCTGCTGGCGCGCGCGTTCGGCATGTTGTTGCAGCTTGCGGCGGGCGTATCGTTTATGGCGTACCACCAACACGCCGCCGGATCGGAGCAATTGCTGCCGGTATTGAACGCGAGTTATCTCGGCTGCGTGATGGTGGCCGTGGCAGCGTTGTTCATCAACTATTACGCCGAGCGGCGGCGCGATGTCATCGGTGACAACGAGCGGCTGTTTACGCGCATGTTGTTCGTGTGGGGCGCGCTGTGGTGGTTCGGCGGCGGTGTGCTGGAGATAGACCGCCAGGTAAGCGGGCGCGCGGAGTGGAACGCCGAACTGATTTTCTTCGCCGGTTCCTGTGCGGCATTCGCCAGCCTGTGGCGGCGCCTCGATTGGGGCCCGGCGCGGTACGCGGCGCTGGCGCTGCTGCCATTGATGGCGGGTACGCTGCTGGGCATGGCCGGCGACAGCGTGCGTCATCCGTTCGCGTACCACGGTTATGTGGGCTGGATTATCGCGTTCGTGGTGCATCTCATGGTGTTGCGCTTGCATCGGACGGATGCGTATGACAACGCGAAGTGGCTTGACTGGTATCACGCGGTGGGCTTTTGGCTGCTGGCGATAGTTGCGTCGTGGGAATTCGGCTGGCAGATCGATCACTATGTCGAGGGCCGGCGCGTGTGGCCGCTGATCGCGTGGGCGGTGGTGCCGGGCGCACTGATAGCCGCGTTTGCCGCGCGCGGCGAGCGCCTGGGGTGGCCGGTCAGCGCGCACCGTCAGGGGTATTTGTATATTGGCGCACTGCCGGTGGCGGTGTTTCTGCTGGGTTGGATCGTGGTGGCAAACTTCATCAGCAACGGCAACCCGGCACCGTTGCCGTATGTGCCGCTGGTCAATCCGCTGGATCTCGCGCAGTTCGGTGCGCTGCTGGCGCTGGCGATGTGGTACGTGCTGGTGCGGCGGATGGAACTGCCCGGCGTGAAACTGCCATCAACGAAAACGGCGCTGACGATTTTGGGCATCGTGCTTTTCATTGCGTTGAACGGTGTGCTGCTGCGCACGCTGCATCACTATGCCGATGTGCCGTTTCGTTTTGAGCGCATGATGAGTTCCACCCTGGTGCAGGCGTCGTTCTCATTGTTCTGGAGTCTGCTGGCGCTGGGCGCGATGTTCTTTGCCACGAAACGCAGCCTGCGCGCGCCGTGGTTCGTGGGTGCGGCGCTGCTGGCGGTGGTGATCGCGAAGCTCGCGCTGGTGGATTTGTCGAACACCGGCACGGTGGAACGCATCGTGTCGTTTATCGGCGTGGGCTTGTTCTGCGTGGTGATCGGTTATTTTGCGCCGGTGCCGCCGAAAGCGGCAAGTCGTGCTGTGTCCGTGGAGGAAACATGAAGCAACTACTTGTTTTTATTATATTTTTTATCGTATCCGGGTTTGCAGGCGCAGCGGAAAAACCCGCCGATTACGCCTATGGCCTGAAAATCGAAGCCAGCGGTAGCGAGGCTTTGTATGACGTGTCGTTGCCGTCCGCGGTGTATCAGGGGGTGACGCGCCGCGATCTGGGTGACGTGCGCGTGTTCAACGGCGCGGGCGAAGTGGTGCCGCATGCGTGGCGTCCGCGACGCACCGAAAAAGCCGACGCGGGCGCGACGGCGGCACTCACGCTTTTTCCGTTGAAGGCGGCGGCGGGCGCAAACCTGGATGCACTGGCGATCAGCGTGCGGCGCAGTGCTGGCGGCGCGGTGAGTGTGGATGTGAAGTCTGGCGGTGCTGCCGTGCCTTCGTTGCAAACCGTGGGCTATCTCATCGATCTGAATGCCTACGATCGCGCGTTGCGCGCCATCGAGCTCGACTGGAAAGCCACGGAAGGTTTTTCCGGAAAGCTGCGCATCGATACCAGCGACGATCTGTCGAACTGGCGCTCGCTGGTATCGGGCGCGCCGCTGGTCAGCCTTGAAGTCGGCGGCCAGCGTTTACAGCAAAAGCGCGTCGAGTTGCCGCAGCAAAAAGCCAAATACCTGCGACTGGCATGGGTCAACGAGGGAGCCAAGACCCCAATGCCAGAGCTCACTGCCGCCAGCGGCGAACTGGCGGAAAAGTATATCGAGGCAGCACGCGAATGGGCGAAATTCAGCGTGGCCAAGGTTGAAAAGGCCGGCGAATACGTGTTCGATGCGAAGGGACAGTTTCCCATCGACCGCCTGCGTCTTGATCTGCCGGAGCCGAACACGATTGCGCAAGTCGAAGTGCTGGTGCGCAACAAGGCCGAGCAGCCATGGCGCAGCGTGACTCGCGGCGTGGCGTACCGCCTGCGGCAATCGGGCGGCGAAATCGTCAGCCCGGATATCCAGGTCGGCGCGCCGGGTATGAACACCGAGCGCTGGTGGATGATACGCATCGATCAGCGCGGCGGCGGTCTCGGCAGCGGCGTGCCGGCGTTGAACGCGGGTTGGGTGCCGCATCAACTGGTGTTCGCCGCGCGCGGCGCGCCGCCGTTTACGCTGGCCTATGGTAACGCCGGTAATCGCGGCGCGCAGGCGGGGGCGCTGCCGATTGAATCGCTGATCCCGGGTTACCGCGAAGACGCGGGCGCCTCAGTGCGCGCGGCGAAAACCGGCGCGCAACCGACGGTGAATGTGCAGACCACATCCGCACAACCACAAAAAGAACTCGGCGGCGAAACGCGCTTGCAGGAACAAATCGACTGGAAACGCTGGAGCTTGTGGGGCGTGCTTGGCCTTGGCGTGCTGGTGTTGGGCGGGATGGCTTGGCGGTTGGTTAAACAACTCGGTGAAGGAGGGGGGAAGAAGGAATGAAGGCGGAAGGATGAAGGATGAAGACAATCAACTGCACACCGCAGATCAGGTGGTTTTCATCCTTCATCCTTCCCCCTTTATCCTTGGCTGTAAGTCGCCTGTGTTAAACTAGGCTTTGATTTCATTGAGATTTTTACATCATGTCCGGCAGCACACTCGGCACCCTTTTTACGGTTACGTCCTTCGGCGAATCGCACGGCCCGGCCATCGGCTGCGTGGTGGATGGCTGCCCGCCCGGCATGGCATTGAGCGAAGCTGATTTGCAAACGGATCTGGATCGCCGCAAGCCTGGTACCTCGCGTCATGTCACGCAGCGGCGCGAAGAAGATAAAGTTGAAATTCTCTCCGGCGTGTTCGAGGGGCGCACCACCGGCACGCCCATCGGCCTGCTGATCCGCAACACCGATGCCAAGAGCAAGGATTACTCCAAGATCGCGGACAAGTTTCGTCCGGGGCACGCAGATTACACGTACTGGCAAAAATACGGCATCCGCGATTATCGCGGGGGCGGACGGCAATCGGCACGAGAAACTGCTGTGCGCGTGGCGGCGGGCGCGATTGCGCGCAAGTGGCTGCGCGAGAAATACGGCATCGAGATACGCGGTTATATGTCGCAACTTGGCCCTATAAAAATCCCGTTTAAAACATGGGCGTGTGTTCACGATAACCCATTCTTCGCGGCGGATGAATCGGCGGTCGCGCAGTTGGAAGAATTTATGGACAAGTTGCGCAAGTCCGGCGATTCCGTCGGCGCACAAATCACCACCGTTGCGTCGGGCGTGCCGGTGGGCTGGGGCGAGCCGGTGTACGACAAGCTCGACGCCGATTTGGCCTACAACATGATGAGCATCAATGCGGTAAAAGGCGTGGAAATCGGCGCGGGATTCGCGGCGGTGTCGCAGAAGGGTACCGAGCATTCTGACGAAATGTGTCCGCAGGGTTTTCTCTCGAATAACGCCGGGGGTATTTTGGGCGGCATTTCCACCGGACAGGATATTGTGGTGAATGTCGCGGTGAAGCCGACCTCAAGCATACGACTAACCCGCCGCACCATCGACACGGCGGGCAACGCGACGACGATTGAAACCCATGGCCGTCATGATCCGTGCGTGGGCATCCGCGCGACGCCCATTTGCGAAGCGATGATGGCGCTGACACTGATGGATCATGCGTTAAGGCATCGTGCGCAGAATGCGGATGTGGTTACGGGGACGCCGAGGGTTGCGGCGTTAGCGCCTGCGGAGGTGGTGGCTACGTTGCGGACTGCTGCTGCGGCGGCGGTGGAAAATCCGGATCCGGATGAGGCTTAGGCCGGAAAGAATGAAACGTATTTCTGGGGTACTTACTGTAGTAGCGCGATAGAGCGACCGCTAAAAGGAGTTTGCTATGGAGGAAATACTTCAGTATGTTTCCTTGATTACTATATGTGGAGCTGCCATTTAATTTATCGTCGGTTTCATAAAATGGATGGATCAAAGAAATCGCGAGCAAGAACAAAAACAATTCGAGGCTTTTCACATGAATGATCTGTCTCGCGTCTGGCATCGATGAGTCAGGAAAGACGATCAAAATGGTTCAGCAAATAGCAGCGATATACCAGCTTCAGTCATACAAGAGATTCGCCTTCGCATCTCTTCCTGTTTTGGAGTTATTGAAATTTGAGTTTAAGAAGGCGCACGATGACCGCGATGCCTTTATGGAAAGAGCGTTGCAACAAACTATCGAAGCGCTATCGCGCAAATGATTTATAGCGCGCAGCAGGAGTAGGTCGTAGGGCGTCAATAAGCGAAGCGCATTGCGCCGAATGTTCTCGATTGCGATGCGCCGCTGACTTTCACTACAACTTCGCCGGGGGCAGCCCGGCGGCTGGTCACCTTTCTTGCTCCGCCAAGAAGGGTAACCCAAAGAAGGCGGCCCCCGGTTCGCCGGCCCTACGGGCTTCTGCTTCGCTTCAAGTGTGCCCTTGGGGGGGGGCGGCGGCCCCCCCCGGCGCGGGGGGGGGCAGCCCCCCCCAAAAAAAGCGAAGGGGCAAAACAAAGAACCCGCAATTCAAACCCCCCCCAGCGGTGGGGGGGGGGGGGCGCGG
>JANPOH010000338.1:0-6334 GCA_031427895.1 Betaproteobacteria bacterium | reverse complement strand
GCCCAGCTTGAGTAGTTTCATTTCCCGCGCCAGTTCCAGCACCTGCACAAACAGTGCCGCCAGTTCGTCGAGGAAGCGCCGGCGGAAGGTGGCCAGGGTGTCGTGGTCGGGATGCGTCCCCGCCGCTATAGTACTTTTACGATTGGAAAGTCCGACAGGCTGCTAGTGGAGAAGCCTGCCTCTCAACAATTCTACAGTCTCTATTGCGACGTATGTGATCGTGGCAATCCACCACATCCGGCGCAGTGCGCTACGCTTATTGACGCTTGATCTGGATTGATTGGTTGAGGCGTCAATTTGATGCTCAACCCTCCGGCTCCAACCCTCGCGCTTTGAACACCCGCGCCGCATCCGGCGAACGCAGATAATCCAGCAGCGCCTGCGCCAGCGCCGGTTGTTGCGTGGTGGTGGTAATGCCGCCGACGTTGACGGAAATGCTCTGGATTTCGTCGGGTATCGGCCCGGCGTAATCCGCGCCCGCCACCGCGAGGATTTCCGGTATCTGTTGCACGGCGATTTCGGCGACGCCTTTCACCACGAGATCGGCGACGAGTCCGCCGGGTTGGGTTTTGGCCTTGGCCTTGATCGCTTCGGCGATGCCCAGCTTTTCAATCAGGCCGGCGAAGTAAATGCCGCTCGCGCCCTCGGTGGTATACGCAACGGATTTTGCATTCAACAGCGCGCGCTTGAACGATTCGACGCTGCTTAAATCCGGTTTGGGCGCGCCTTTTAACACGCCGACGCCGATGCCGTTGCGTGTGAGCACGCGCACGCTGTCGCCCTTGACGTAGCCTTCTTTCACCACTTGATCCATCACGCTCTTGCCGAGCACGCAGAAGTCAAACGCCTTGCCGGCCTGGATTTCGCGCAGCAGGATTTGCGCCGGCTCGTACAGGAATGCGACTTTGCAGTCGTGCGCGCGCTCGAATTGCGGCAGCAGTTCGCGGAACGATGCGGACATGCCGTTGCCGGAACAGGCGTTGAGTGTGATGGTCATGATTTTCCTGGTTGGGTTGCCGATGGTGAGCAGGCAGCGCGTGCGGTTTCCAGTCCGGGCCGCGCCCATGCCGCGCCCATACCGCGCCCCACACGTATTCGTTGACGACTTCCTGAAACGGCGCGGTGAATGGATCGACGTTCTTGTAGGTCTACTCGACTTGTGCCGCGCCGAGCACTTCTTTGCGGCGGGCGAGGCCGCGTTCGTGCAGTTCGGTGGTCATGGTGGGATCCCTATCTGTGTTTATATAAATAATTCAATAAAAACAAATACTTACGATATATTTCGCGGAGATGCAACATCACGCAACGACGCCTGCGGCGGCATGCAGATATTGCAGCGTGTACACATCGCGCGTGATCGCCGGCGCGCAGCCGTGGGCGATGAGTTGTGCATCGGTGAGCAGCGCATCGCGTGCGTTGGCGACCGCCGCCGGGGTCAGCCCTTCGATCATCACAATCCAGTTGGGTATGTCCGTCGGCCGGCCCTGGCGCTCCACCGGCTTCATCGCGCTGGCGTCCGCGTCGGCGACGATCCAGTGCGCGCCGCAGATGTCCGCGCGCCGCGCGATCGTCGGCAACGCCTCGCCGGTGAGATACGCCTCGAGCGCGCCTTCGCCGCCCGTGCGCGGGTTGAGGCGCAGCGCGAGAGCGCAACCGCCCACGCCCGGCCCGTATGAAGCGCGCACGCGCGCGAGGCCGCGCACGCTGTCACGCACCACCGGCGTGGTGGCGCGCGTGAGCGGGCTGGGATCGTTGGCCTTGGCCAGATACGCCTCGCTGGTCAGCACCTCGAGGTTTTGCACTTCGTACAGGGTCAGAAACTGCCGATCCGCTGTATCGGGAAACACCGCGATGTAACGCCGCCCGCGCAAAAAACCAGGTATCGCCAGACGGCCCGGCGTGTGTTCGTGCGATTGCCATGCGTCGTAGCGCACGCGATCTTCGGGTGCGGCGTTGGTCCAGTTAATCATCACGCCTTTGCCGAGCAGCACTGTGATCTCCGGTGAAAATATCGCTTCAAAAAATCATTATACCGTTCGATCCTGATGCCTCGCTGAGGCGTCGAAACGATCGCACTGCACGGATTGGCAGGACTTGCGCGCACTTGATGTGGAATAAGAGTTGTGGCGCGGCGCGCGGCGTTTTGGCATGACGGCAGTCGCACCCGGCGAGGTTGCGTTGATGTCCACCGAAGTCAAATCCCGCACGGGCAAAGCGCCGAGTTACATTTTCAACAAGACTTCAAGCCATGACCATCACCGCAACCCTCGCCCACTGGCTTTGCACCCAACGCCGGCTAGACTCACCATCCCACGTGCAACAAAAAGCCGTGGATGTCGTCTTCGATTCCGTGGGCGCGACGATTGCGTGTTCAAAATTACCCGAAGTCGAATACCGGGTGGATTATTGCTTAGTGGATTATCGTTATGGCGTCGAAAAAAGCGCGCGCGTGGCGGATCAGATCAAGCAACTCGCTGCCGCGGACAGCGTTCGACCGTTGATGCTGGAATTGGCCGGGGATTAACGTCATGCGTGAAAGACTGATCTCCGATCAACTGGCCGGAGTCGTGCTCGACACCCGGCTTGAGCATTCCGCCTGATGTGCGGCGCTGGGCCAAGCTGTTGATGCTGGATGCCATCGGCAACGCCTGCATGCATGAACGGGCTAATAGTTGGCGCACGCTTACCGCGGTAGGGTGTCAGGTTACAAGCGTATTACGTTCGATATACTTTTAGTACATCGAAGATTGATAAAATGTATTCTGCAATGCAGTAAAAGTGCTTGCCTGCAAGGTAGCCGCCAAGCATAATTTGTCCTGTCCGGCTCCAACACCGGACCACGTCCTCCAAAACCTCCTCCTTTGGTGGATATTCGGCGCAATCCTGCGGGATTGCGCTTTTTTTTTGCTGCTCGGTTGATCTGGCAGGGCGTGCGAATACTGTCGTTGTTGTGTTGCAGCAATATACAATGATGACACTGTTTGTCCACTTTTCGCATGAGCGAAGCTAACCTGCGATGCCTGCGGGTTGTCGGCGGTGGGGGCGCTGCCCGTAAACGGCTAGTCTCGCTTGGACACGTCACGGCGTCATGGGTAGTTTGCACCTTATTGATATACTCGCCGTGTAAACTCGATTTGCCCTTCCGCTTTTTCCGTTCGCCCGCTTGAGGCATGAACTTGACCACCGTCAAGGCTCATGCCGAGACGACTGTAATAGATTCGCATGTGCTGCCGTGCAGGGCCGATGCTCCAGTATTTCCTACAAGAGTCCATCATGAAAATCCACGAATATCAGGCCAAAGAAATCCTCAAGAAATACGGCGTCAAAACCCTGCGCAACGTGCCGTGTTTTTCGGTCAGCGAGGCGGTTGCGGCCGGTAAATCCCTGGGCGGCAAGGTGTGGGTGGTCAAGGCGCAGATTCACGCCGGCGGTCGCGGCAAGGGCGGCGGCGTCAAGCTCGCCAAGTCGCTCGACGAATTAAAAGCGCACGCCACCGCCATCCTCGGCATGCAGTTGGTCACGCCGCAGACGGATGCGGCGGGCCAGAAAGTGCGCCGTCTGCTGATCGAAGAAGGCGCTGATATCAAAAAGGAATACTAC
Source organism: Betaproteobacteria bacterium (assembly GCA_031427895.1). Taxonomy (GTDB): domain Bacteria; phylum Pseudomonadota; class Gammaproteobacteria; order Burkholderiales; family SG8-41; genus UBA5216. The sequence continues at coordinate 2,734 of JANPOH010000338.1, read as the reverse complement.
GTCGCGATGGTGACCGACCGCGCCTCGCAGCGCGTGGTGCTGATGGCCTCCAGCGAAGGCGGCATGGATATCGAAGAGGTCGCGCACAAAACGCCGGGAAAAATACACAAGGTCATCATTGATCCGGGCACGGGGCTTACCGCCGAAGAAGCCGAGGATACCGCGCGCAAAATCGGCATTCCCGCCGGCTCGATAGGACAGGCGCGTGACCTGCTGAAATCCCTCTACAAGGCGTTCGACGAAACCGATGCCTCGCTGGCGGAAATCAACCCGTTGATCCTCACCGGCGAGGGGGAGATTATCGCGCTGGATGCAAAAATAAACTTTGATGAAAACGCGATGTTCCGCCACCCGGAGATCGTCGCGCTGCGCGACCTGGATGAAGAAAACCCCGCCGAAATCGAGGCATCGCGATTTGGCTTGAGCTACATCGAGCTCGACGGCAATATCGGTTGCCTGGTGAACGGCGCGGGGCTGGCGATGGCGACCATGGACATCTGCAAGCGGTATGGCGGCTCGCCGGCGAACTTTCTCGATGTCGGCGGCGGCGCTTCCACCGAAAAAGTGACCGAGGCATTCAAGATCATGTTGAAGAATCCGTCACTGAAAGCGATTCTGGTCAACATTTTTGGCGGCATCATGAAGTGCGATGTGATCGCGCAAGGCGTAGTCGAAGCCGCGCGCCAGGTGAGTTTGAATGTGCCGCTGGTGGTGCGGCTCGAAGGCACCAATGTGGAGTTGGGCAAAAAAATACTCGCCGAGTCAGGCCTGCCGATTCTTTCAGCAAACAATTTGGCGGACGCGGCGCAAAAAGCCGTGGCATCCGTCAAGAAGGCAGCGTAGGGGAAAATAAGCATGTCCATACTCATCAATAAAAACACCCGCGTTCTCACGCAGGGCATCACCGGCAAAACCGGCCAGTTTCACACCAAAACCGGCAAGGAATACGCCAATGGTGCGGCGTGCTACGTCGCCGGCGTGACGCCCAAAAAAGGCGGCCAATCATACGAAGGCATACCGATTTTTGAAACGGTGAAAGAGGCCAAGGCCGCCACCGGCGCCAATGTGTCGGTGATTTATGTGCCGCCGCCTTTTGCCGCTGCCGCGATCGATGAAGCCGTCGACGCCGACATGGATCTGGTGATCTGCATCACCGACGGCATCCCGGTGCGCGACATGATCCGCACCAAGTACAAGATGATCGGCAAGCGCACCTTGCTGATCGGGCCCAACTGCCCCGGCGTGATTACGCCCGACGAAATCAAAATCGGCATCATGCCCGGGCACATCCACAAACGCGGGCCGATCGGCGTGTTGTCGCGCTCCGGCACGTTGACGTATGAGGCGGTCGGTCAACTGATGGAAGTCGGCTTGGGCCAGTCGTCGTGCGTGGGCATCGGCGGCGATCCGGTCAACGGCATGAAGCATATCGACGTGATGAAAATGTTCAACGATGATCCGCTCACCGAAGCGGTGGTGATGGTGGGCGAAATCGGCGGCTCGGACGAAGAAGAATGCGCGATGTGGGTTAAAGCCAACATGAAAAAGCCGGTGATCGGCTTTATCGCGGGCCTGACCGCGCCGCCGGGCAAACGCATGGGCCACGCGGGCGCGATTATTTCGGGCGGCAAAGGCACGGCCACCGAGAAGCTGCGCGTGATGGAAGAATGCGGCATCAAGGTCACGCGTAATCCGGCCGAGATGGGGAAGTTAATGAAATCCGTTTTGAAATAGGCAAAAACAGAACCCGCGCTATTCAGGCAACAGCGGCACCCCTCCCCGGCATAACGAAAAAACGCCGCGCCCGATGGACGCGGCGGCGTTACGACCCGGAGCGCTGAAAGCTCGTAGGTGATGGGCATGGAGGGTGTGCGTTGGAAAAAGGCAATATCAAAAAGCAGCGCGCGGGACAGCGCGGCAAACCCAAGGGGCGCGTGGTTGAGCCGGGCGCGCTCGGCGAAGTGCAGGCGTTGCTGGGCGATGCGCCGCGCCGCCGCGATCTGCTGATCGAATACCTGCACAAAATACAAGACCAATTCGGCCACGTCGGCGCCGCGCACATCGCCGCGCTTGCGCGCGAGATGAAACTCGCGATGGCCGAAGTGTTCGAGGTGGCAAGTTTTTATCACCACTTTGATATCGTTAAAGAAGGCGAAACCCCGCCGCCCGCGCTGACCGTGCGCGTGTGTGACTCCTTGTCGTGCGAACTCGGCGGCGCCGGTGCCTTGATGACGGGTTTGAAACGCGCGCTCGGCGACGGCGTGCGCGTGATCCCCGCGCCGTGCGTCGGGCGCTGCGAGCAGGCGCCGGTGGCGGTGGTGGGGCAAAACCCGGTGGCGAACGCAACCGTGGCGAGCGTGCAGGCAGTGGTGGCCGCCAACAAGACTCGCTGCGCGAGCGAAAAATATCTCGGCTATGCCGCGTATCGCAACAAAGGCGGCTACAAGATTGCCGCGGAATGTCTAGCCGGCAAGCGCGACGCCGAAACGCTGATTAAGACGATGGAACATTCCGGCCTGCGCGGTCTGGGCGGCGCGGGATTTCCGGCGGGGCGCAAGTGGCGCATCGTGCGCAATGAGCCAGGCCCGCGCGTGATGGCGGTCAATATCGATGAAGGCGAACCGGGCACCTTCAAGGACCGGCCCCAACTAGTGCTACGCTTCCTAGAGGTGGAGTGACGCCTATGATTTCGACATTGTTAGCGCCAAACAGTCTTTGGTTGTGAACGCAATGC
>JANPOH010000337.1:0-20582 GCA_031427895.1 Betaproteobacteria bacterium | reverse complement strand
GGCGCGCATGGTGGCGATGAAAGCCGCCTCGGATAACGCCGCCACCGTTATCGACGAACTGACGCTGATCTATAACAAGACGCGTCAAGCCAGTATTACCAAAGAATTGTCCGAGATTGTCGCCGGCGCGGCGGCTGTTTGACGTAAGTGAGAACGTAAGCAACAACGCAAGCAAGAACGCAAGCAAGAACGTAAGCAAGAATTACATCAGAACCGAACTAGGAACCAACATGGCCCAGGGAAAAATCGTTCAATGTATCGGCGCGGTGATCGACGTGGAATTTGCGCGCGATCAGATGCCGCATATTTATGACGCGCTCAAAATGGATGGCACCGAGCTCACGCTTGAAGTGCAGCAGCAATTGGGCGACGGCATCGTGCGCACCATCGCACTGGGTTCATCCGACGGTCTGCGTCGCGGCATGATGGTGACCAACAGCGGCGGCCCGATCATGGTGCCGGTCGGTCCCGGCACCCTCGGTCGCATCATGGATGTGCTGGGCCGCCCCATCGATGAAGTCGGCCCGATCAAGGCCGAAAAAACCATGTCGATTCACCGCAAGGCGCCATCGTTTGAAGATCTGTCGCCTTCGACCGACTTGCTCGAAACCGGCATCAAGGTGATTGACCTGGTTTGCCCGTTCGCCAAGGGCGGTAAAGTCGGCCTGTTCGGTGGCGCGGGGGTGGGCAAAACCGTGAACATGATGGAACTCATCAACAACATCGCCAAAGCGCACTCCGGGTTATCGGTATTCGCCGGCGTGGGTGAGCGCACACGCGAGGGCAATGACTTCTATCACGAGATGATGGAAGCCGGCGTGGTCGATGCCAAAGACCTGTCCAAATCCAAAGTGGCGATGGTCTACGGCCAGATGAACGAGCCGCCGGGCAACCGTCTGCGTGTGGCGTTGACGGGCCTCACCATGGCCGAAGCGTTCCGCGACGAAGGCCGCGACGTGCTGTTCTTCGTTGACAACATTTATCGTTACACCCTGGCCGGTACTGAAGTGTCCGCGTTGCTGGGTCGTATGCCTTCCGCCGTGGGTTATCAGCCGACACTGGCCGAAGAAATGGGCCGTTTGCAAGAACGTATTACTTCAACCAAGGTAGGCTCGATCACCTCGATTCAAGCGGTGTATGTGCCCGCTGACGATTTGACCGACCCCTCGCCCGCCACCACCTTCGGTCACCTGGATTCGACCGTGGTGCTGTCACGCGATATCGCTTCGCTCGGTATTTACCCTGCGGTCGATCCGCTGGATTCCAGCAGCCGCCAGCTCGACCCGCACGTGGTGGGCGAAGAACACTACAACACCGCGCGCGCCGTGCAAGCCACGCTGCAGCGCTACAAAGAACTGCGCGACATTATCGCCATTCTGGGCATGGATGAACTCTCACCCGAAGACAAACTCGCGGTATCCCGCGCGCGAAAAATTCAGCGCTTCCTGTCGCAGCCGTTCAGCGTGGCCGAAGTGTTCACCGGCTCACCCGGCAAATACGTTTCGCTCAAAGACACCATCAAAGGCTTCAAGATGATCGTTAATGGCGAATGCGATGCGCTGCCCGAACAGGCGTTCTACATGGTCGGCGGCATCGAAGAAGCATTCGAAAAAGCCAAGACCATGAACTAAGCCGTACCCAACACCGAACCCATACGCAAGAAAGCAACAACACAACGCCATGGCCGAAGCCGTTCACACAATGCACGTAGACGTGGTTAGCGCCGAAGAGCAAATTTACTCCGGCGAAGCGGAGTTCGTGGTCTTGCCGGGCGAAGCCGGCGAACTCGGTATTTACCCGCGCCACACTCCGCTCATCACGCGCATCAAGGCGGGGGCGGTGCGTATCAAAGTGCCGGGCCAAGCCGAAGAAGAGTTTGTCTTCGTTGCCGGCGGCGTGCTGGAAGTGCAGCCCAAAGTCGTGACAGTGCTGGCCGATACCGCGATCCGCGGTAAAGACCTTGACGAGGCGAAAGCCACGGAAGCCCTCAAACAGGCCGAAGAAGCGCGCAAAAACGCCCAAAGCAAACAGGAAATCGCGACCATCGAGGCGGAGTTCGCAATGCTCGCCGCCCAACTTGCGGCGATCCAGAAGCTACGCAAAACGCGCTGATCTATCAGCGATCTGCGATACCAGGGGCGGCCACTAACCGCCCCTTTTTTTGCGTGTCGGCTGGTCACGCGCCATACTGTCGTTCCATGAACCAGCTCGATACGCCCAGGGAAGTTGATCTGTTGGTTGTCGGCGGCGGCATCAACGGCGTCGGCATCGCGCGTGACGCCGCTGGTCGTGGCTTGAAAGTGTTGCTGTGCGAGCAGCATGACCTGGGGCAGCACACCTCGTCCGCCAGCAGCAAGCTGATCCACGGCGGACTGCGCTATCTTGAACAATACGAGTTTCGTTTGGTGTCCGAGTCACTCGGTGAACGCGAGGTATTGCTGCGCGCTGCACCGCATATCGTGCATCCGATGCGTTTTGTGATGCCGCATGTGCCGGAACTGCGACCGGCATGGATGATCCGCGCAGGTTTGGTGTTGTACGATTACCTCGCGCGCCGCGACACCTTGCCCGGTTCGCACGGCATTGATTTGCGCGCCGCGCCGTTTAATAACGGCCTCAAGCCTGGGTTGACCAAGGGTTTTATCTACTCCGATTGCCGGGTGGACGATGCGCGACTGGTTATCGTCAACGCCCGCGCCGCCGCCCATCTGGGCGCGACGATATTGCCGCGCACGGCCTGTGTGGCGGCGCGGCGTGTCGGCGCGCAGTGGCGCGTTACCTTGCAGTCTGAAAACGAACCGCCAACCGAAGTCCGCAGCCGCGCACTGGTCAATGCCAGTGGGCCGTGGGCCAAGCAATTTATCAATAAAAACCTACTGTTAGATACCGACTTCGGACTGAAGCTGGTGGCCGGAAGTCACATCGTGGTGCCGCGTCTTTACCAAGGAGAACATGCTTTTATTCTCCAAAACGACGATCGCCGCGTGGTGTTTGCTTACCCGTACGAGGGCCAATACACGCTGATCGGCACCACGGATGTCGAACATGTCGGCGAACCCGGTGTCTGTGTTGCCGACGCTGACGAAATTGATTATCTGTGCCGCGCCGCTAATCGTTATTTCGCGCGCACACTGACGGCGGGCGACGTGGCGTGGAGTTACTGCGGTATTCGCCCGTTGTTCGATGACGGCGCAAAAAACGTCTCCAAGATCACGCGCGACTACACGCTGCGGGTCGATGGCGATGCACCAACCGCCCCGGTGCTGTCGGTCTTCGGCGGCAAAATCACCACCTATCGCAAGCTCGCTGAACACGCACTGGAAAAACTGGCGGACTGGTTCCCCCGGCTGAAAGCGCCGTGGACCGAGCGCGCCTGCTTGCCCGGCGGCGATCTGAGCGCCGCAGGCCCGTCGCTGCAAGCTTTCATCCAGCAGTTGCAACACGAGTACCGCACGCTGCCGCCGGCGTTACTGGAAACACTCGCGCACCGGCATGGCAGTGACGTGCGCGCGGTGCTGGGCCGCGCAAAAACGCTTGCCGAGTTAGGCCAACATTTCGGCGGCCATTTATACGCAAGCGAAGTGAATTATTTTGTGCAACACGAATGGGCGCAAACCGCGGATGATGTGATGTGGCGCAGAACCAAGACCGGGCTGCTCGCAAATGCCCAACAAAAACAAATGCTTGCAGCGTATCTGTCCAAGCGCACCGCTGCGTTGTGAGATAATTTCACCATGACACTGAATGTCGTTATCCTCGCTGCCGGACAAGGCAAGCGCATGCACTCCGAGCTGCCCAAGGTGTTGCATACGCTCGCGGGCAAGCCACTGCTCGCGCATGTGATTGCCACTGCGCGCGCGCTGGCGCCGGAAAAAATCGTGGTAGTCATCGGGCACGGCGGTGATGCGGTGCGCCGGGCAGCCGTCGCGCCGGATATCGAATTCGCCTTGCAGGCCGAGCAAAAAGGCACGGGCCACGCGCTGCTGCAAGCGCTCCCGCACCTTAAACAAGCCGACACCACGCTGGTGCTTTATGGGGATGTGCCGCTCACTGGCGTCGATACGCTGCGCGGTCTGTTGGCCGGGAAGGGCGCGCGCATCCTTACCGCGCTGCTGGAGGACCCCAAAGGTTATGGACGCATCGTGCGCAAGAATAAGCAAGTGTGCGCCATCGTCGAAGAAAAAGATGCCAATGCCACGCAGAGAAAAATTCGTGAAGTGAACGTCGGCATCATGGCGCTGCCGACGGCGCGTCTCGCCGCGTGGTTGGGCAAGCTCAAGCCGCAGAATTCACAGAAAGAATACTACCTGACCGACATCGTGCCGTTGGCGCTGGCCGAGCGGATTGCCGTCACGGGTATTCCCGCGACCGACGTGTGGGAGACGCTGGGCGTGAACAGCAAAACACAGCTCGCGCAACTCGAGCGCCATGTGCAGCAGCAGCAGGCGCACCGCCTGCTCGAACAAGGCGTCACGCTTGCAGACCCGGCGCGCGTCGATGTGCGCGGCGAACTCACTTGCGGGCGCGATGTGAGCATTGACATCGGGTGTTTATTTGAAGGTGAGGTTGCGCTGGCGGATGGCGTGTCGGTCGGCGCGCACTGCGTACTGCAAAACGTCAATGTGAAAGCGGGCACCCGCATTGAACCGTATTCGCACCTGGCCGAGGCCAGCATTGGCGCTAATTGCCGCATCGGCCCCTATGCGCGGCTGCGTCCCGGCGCGCAGCTTGCCGACGACGTACACATTGGCAACTTTGTCGAGGTCAAGGGCAGCGACATCGGCGCAGGCTCAAAGGCAAATCATCTCGCGTACATCGGCGACAGCAGTGTCGGGCGCAACGTCAATGTCGGCGCGGGCACCATCACCTGCAACTACGACGGCGCGAACAAACATCGTACGATCATCGAGGACGACGTGTTCATCGGCTCCGGTACCCAGCTCGTCGCGCCCGTGACCGTGCATCGTGGCGCCACCATCGGTGCGGGTGCGACCATCACCAAAAACGTGGCCGCTGGCGATTTGGCTATATCGCGCGCGAAGCAGATATCCATTTCAGGATGGAAACGTCCGGCCAAAAAAGGAAAAACATAAATTGTGCGGCATAGTAGGCGCGGTTTCTTCCCGCAACATTGTTGATGTGTTGATTGGCGGCATCCGCAAGCTCGAGTATCGCGGTTACGACTCCACGGGAATCGCTTTCGTCAGCGGCGGCAACCTCGGGCGTTTGCGTTCCACGGGCCGCGTGGCGCATCTCGAAACCTTGGCGCGCAAAAAAAATCTGGCGGCTCAAACCGGTCTCGCGCACACGCGCTGGGCCACGCATGGCGTACCGTCAGAAGCCAACGCCCATCCGCATTTTTCCGTGCGAGACGGGCTTGAAATCGGCATCGTGCATAACGGCATCGTTGAAAATCATGAAGCACTGCGCGCGCGCATGAAAGCCCGCGGTTATCGCTTTACTTCGGAAACCGACAGCGAAGTGATGGTGCATCATGTGCATTCATTGGCCGCCACGGGCATGTCGCTGTTCAAAGCGGTGCAGAAAGCAAGCGCCTCGTGGGAAGGCGCGTATGCGGTGGGTTTTATCTCCAACCGCGAGCCGGCAGTAATGGTGGGCGCACGCAAAGGTTCGCCGCTGCTGGTGGGACGCGGTAAAAACGAAAATTTTCTCGCCTCCGACGCGAGCGCATTGATCGCACGCACGCGCGACATGGTGTACCTCGAAGAAGGCGACGTGGTCGAAGTGCGCTCCGATGGCGTATCGATTTGCGACGCCAAGGGCCGTGCCGCGCGCCGATCGATCACGCGCAGCAGCCTGAGCGCCGACGCGACGGACCTGGGTCGTTACCGGCATTACATGCAGAAGGAAATTTTCGAACAACCCGGCGCCATTGCCAGCACCCTGGAAATGGTAATCAGTGCGCGCTCACTTCAAGCCAGCTTGTTCGGTGTGGGCGCAGAGAAAATGTTCAATAAAAACAAACACATACTGATACTTGCCTGCGGCACCAGCTACCACGCCGGGATGGTGGCGCGTTACTGGTTGGAATCCATCGCGGGCATACCGACCACCGTCGAAATCGCCAGCGAATATCGTTACCGCGATCCGGTTGCCATCAAGGGAACCCTGGTCATCACCATTTCGCAGTCTGGCGAAACCGCCGACACGCTGGCGGCGCTAAAACATGCAATGTCGTTGGGACTGAAAGACACGCTGACGATTTGCAATGTGCCCGAATCGGCGTTGATAAGACTATCGAAGCTGCGTTTTCTAACGCGCGCAGGCCCGGAAATCGGCGTCGCGTCCACCAAGGCGTTCACCACGCAGTTGGCCGCGCTGTTTGTGTTGACACTGGTGCTGGCAAAACAGCGCAAGTGTTTGAGCGCCAAGCAGGAAAAAGAACTGCTGGCAGCGTTGCGTCATCTGCCGCGTGCGATGGAATCCGTGTTGTCGATCGAGCCGCAAGTGGCGGCGTGGGCCAAGCGCTTCAAGAACAAGCAGCACGCGCTGTTCCTGGGGCGCGGCGTGCATTTTCCGATAGCGATGGAGGGCGCATTAAAGCTCAAGGAAATTTCGTACATCCATGCCGAGGCGTACGCAGCCGGTGAATTAAAACACGGCCCGCTGGCGCTGGTGGATGCCGATATGCCGGTGATTACCGTTGCGCCGAATGACCAACTGCTCGAAAAACTCAAGTCAAACATGCAGGAGGTGCGCGCCCGCGGTGGTGAGTTATATGTGTTTGCCGATCGGGATGCCCACATTGCCAAAGCGGATCGTCTACGCACCATCGCGTTGATGGATCATGCAGGGCCGCTGTCGCCGATACTGCATGTGATACCGCTGCAACTGCTGGCCTATCACGTTGCGCTGTTGCGCGGCACCGACGTCGACAAGCCGCGCAATCTCGCGAAATCCGTTACGGTAGAGTGACCGAGGCCGCTTACCGCTTTTTGCGCTGCTCGCGCGCCAGTTCGATCAGCGCGTCCAGCACGGCGGGCACACCCGCCAAGCCGCCGGCCAGGCCAGTGCTGGTTTGATAGCGCCCGTCCACAATCAACGCGGGCGTGCCGCGCACATCGTAGTTTTGCGCCAGCGTCATTGCACGGACCACGCGATTGCGGACTTCGTTATCGGTGTAGGCGGCCTGCCATTTTTGCGCGTCGATGCCGTTTTTGACGGCCCATGCGGCAACCGCTTCGGTATTGCTGGTCTGCAACTGGCCTTTGTGGACGCTGTCAAAAACCGCCGTATGCAGACGATCGGCTTCACCCAATAATTCCAGGGTGTAGTAAAGATGGGCGTCGGCCAACCAGCCTTCGCGTAACACCGCAGGTATACGACGGACCGCCACATCCGCCGGGTTGCGTTTTTCCCATTCTGCCATCACGGGCAGAAGCTGATAACAAAAGGGTCATCCGTACCAGAAGAAGTCGATGACTTCTATACGATCACCGGTCTCGACTTTTTGCGGCAGGATGGCGCGATAAGTTTGCTCCAGCGGACGGCCTTGGGCCTGGGCCGCGGACAGGCCGGACGAGATCGCCAGTAGCGCGAGGCTGGCGGCGAAAATCCGCGACATGCGTTTCAGGATAGACATGCGTTATTTCCCTCCGCGATTTTTGCGTGCCATCGCGATCAGTTGATCCACATTTTTGAAAAACAATTCGTAGTTAACAGAGTTATCCGCCTTGGACGGCACCATGCCCGGCCCGATCAAATAGCGCCCGTCAATCACCAGCGTGGGCGTGCCGGAAATATCGTACGCGGCGGTGGTGTCCACCGTGCGCTGCGATTTGCTGGCTACGCCGAAGGAGTTGTAGGCAGCGACGAATTTTTTCCGATCCACGCCCTTGCCCGCCACCCAGTCGAACAGCGGGTTTTGGTCCTTGAACAGCGATTGCGGATTCAGCGTTTTGGTTTTGTGTATGGCATTGAATAAGTCTGCGTGCAATTTGTCGACCGCATCAATGGCCTCAATGGCGTAATAGGTGCGCGCGAGTTGCACCCAGTTATCCTGGAATGCCGCCGGCTGGCGGCGAAACGCGACATCAGCGGGTTTGCGCTTTAACCACTCGTGCAGCGATGGCTGTAGATGCGCGCAGTGAGAACAGCCGTACCAAAAAAACTCCAGCACTTCGACGTTCTTGCCGCTGGCCACCGGTTGCGGCGCCTTGATGACCTGGTAATCCTTGGCGATGATTAGCTGTGCAGATGCGTTCGCGCAGGCCAGCGCCAGCGCCCACACGGACAGCCATCCAAACCCTCGAACCACACGCTTCACGATACGCATATCCACTCCCTGTAATCAGGCGGCGCTTTACTTCTCCGCTTCGCGCACCTTGACCAAGGCGGCTTCCACGCCATTTTGCTTGAGGATGGCGCGGATGCGATTGAGTTCCTCGACATCCGAATGCGGGCCTACCCTGACGCGATGCCAGACGCCTTTGTCCGGCAGATTGGTGGTCTGGATCGATGCTTCGATACCCACCAGCGCCAGCCGCGCTTTCAGATTGTCCGCATCCGGCGCGCTCTGAAACGAACCCGCTTGCAGAAAGAACGCCTCCTTGGGCGCCGGGGTTGACGTCTTATCGGGCTCGCGCGCCGCTTTTTCGGCGCCGCCGTCCTTCAGTATTTGATCGAAGGTGAAACGCGGTCCTTTTTCAGTCGCCGCCGGATCTGCCGCCTTGGCCGCCGGTGTCGCGGCTTTCGCGGCATCAGCCTTGGCCGCGGACAGCGCTGGCTGCTGCACTTTTTCCTTGAACGGATTGGGCATTTTGTTGATGAACCATGCCACGCCGAGCGCGATGGTCAAGCCGAGCAACAGGCCGATCAGGATGCCGACGAACATCGAGCCGCCGCGACCGCCGCCGCGTTTTTTCGGGCTGTTGTTGTAGTCTCTTGCCATAACCCTATCTTACATTTTTTCGGGTGCGGATACACCCAACAGCGCAAGGCCGTTGACCAGCACCTGCCGCACCGCGCCGGCCAGCGCCAGGCGCGCGCGGCGCAGGGCGACCTCATCGACCAGAAAGCGCGTGCTGTTGTAATAGCCGTGGAACAGCGCGGCGAGATCCTTGAGGTAAAAAGCCATCAGATGCGGCGCGAATTCGCGCGCGGCATTGGCCACGATTTCCGGGTACTCGGCGAGCTTTTGCAGCAACGCCAATTCCGCCTCCGCCACCAGCGGCGATGGATCGACCGTTGCCAGGGAGCCGACGGCATCCGCGCACTGCGCGTACACGCTGCACACCCGCGCATGGGCATACTGGATGTAATAGACGGGGTTTTCGTTGGTGCGTGATTTCGCCAGGTCCATATCGAAATCAAGATGCTGATCGCTCTTGCGCAGGACGTAAAAAAAGCGCGTGGCGTCGCGGCCCACTTCGTCGCGCAACTCGCGCAGCGAGACGAATTCGCCGGAGCGCTTGCCCATCGCGACTTTTTCCGTGCCGCGATAGAGCACGGCAAACTGCACCAGCGTCACCGTGAGTTTATCGGCGTGCGCGCCCATGGCCGTGAGCGCGCCCTTCACGCGCGCGATATAGCCGTGGTGATCGGCGCCCCACACGTCGATCATTTGATCGAAGCCACGTTCGATTTTGTTCAGGTGATAGGCGATGTCCGAGGCGAAGTAAGTGTACTGTCCGTTCTCGCGGCATACCACGCGATCTTTTTCGTCGCCGAAGGTGGTGGAGCGAAACCACCGCGCGCCGTCTTTTTCATACAGGTGACCGTTGCGTTGCAACGTTTCCATCGCGCGCGCGACCGCGCTATCCGCGCCGCCGTCATGCAGCGATTGCTCCGAGAACCAGCGGTCGTAGGTCACGCCGAACCGCGCCAGGTCATCGCGCTGATCGGCGAGCATGCCTTCCAATGCAAACCGGAGCAGCGCGCGCCAATCGTCGCCAAGCGTTGTTTTCGCGCGCGCGATCAGCGCGTCGAGCGCGGCATCGGCGTCGTCTTCCTCCGCCGGTGCGCTGGTTGGAAATGCGTGCTGAAACCGAGCGCCGTGCGCGGCGTCGAGCGCGCGCGCGATGTCGCGCACGTACTCGCCGCGATAACCATCGGCGGGAAACGCCACCGCCGCGCCGCGCGCTTCGAGATAACGCAACCATACCGAGGCGGCGAGGATGTCCATCTGCCGTCCGGCGTCGTTGATGTAGAACTCGCGGGTTACGTCGTGGCCCGTCGCCGCCAGCACATTGGCAAGACACGCGCCGTACGCCGCGCCGCGACCGTGGCCCACATGCAGCGGGCCGGTGGGGTTGGCCGAGACAAACTCGACCAGCACCTTGCGGCCCGCGCCGAGTGCGCTCTCGCCATAGCGAGACCCTAGCGTAAGTATTTGATTTACAACGCTTTGTTTGTGGGCTTGGGCGACAAACAAATTGATAAACCCGGCACCGGCCAATTCCGCTTTTTCCAGCAATGATGATGCAGGCAGGTGCGCCAGCAAGCGTTGTGCGATAGCGCGCGGTTTTTCGCGCAACGTCTTGGCAAGCTGCATCGCCACGTTGCACGAAAAATCACCGTGCTGCGCTTGCTTGGGGCGTTCGAGCGTAATCGGCGTGTCGGCAGCGGCGGGTGCAACCTGCTTGAGTGCGGCGGCCAGCAGCGCCGTGATCGCGGATTTTGTGTCTGGAAAAAGTGGGTTGTCTGTGATGCTCATGGTACCTACGGTGCTTGCATTTACCTTCGCGCCGCCCGATTAACGATTATTAACGATTAATCACGCCGCGGAGCGAAAAGTCCTTTAAAAACAAACGATTTTATCATGGCGCCCGTGGTCTGCGGCTACAGTTCCAGCGGATCCACATCAATCGACCAGCGCGCCGCGCCGGCTTTCGTTTCGCTTAACGCGATGCGCCACGCCGCGAGAAAACGCTGCAAACGATTGCGGCTGGAGGATTGCACCAGCAACTGTGCGCGCTCGCGTCCGGCGAGCCGCATCATCCCGGCGGGCACCGGGTCGTAGACCGTGATAGCGGTGTCAATGTCGCGCGCCAGCGCCGCGGCGTGCGTAAGCCAGTGCAGCGCGATGTCGAGCTTGGTCGCTTCGGCGCGCAACAACGCTTGATACTGAAACGGCGGAAATCCCGCACTGCGGCGTTCTTTCAGCAATTCCTCGGCGAAGCGCGCGCTATCCTGATCGCGCAGCGCGGCGTACAGCGGGTGCGTTGGGAAATCGGTTTGTATCAGCACCTCTCCCGGCACCGCCCCGCGCCCTGCCCGCCCCGCCACCTGCGTGAGCAGGGCATATAAGCGTTCCGGCGCGCGGAAATCCGTGCTGTAGAGCAGGTTGTCGGCATTGACCACCGCCACCAGCGACAGGTTGGCGAAGTGGTGGCCCTTGGCGAGGATTTGCGTGCCAACGAGGATATCCACTTCGCGTGCTTCGATGCGCTCGCGCATGCCGCTCCACGCGCCGCGCGCGCGCGTGCTGTCACGGTCGATACGCAAAATGCGCGCTTGCGGAAAGCGCTCCACGAGCGTGGCTTCAATGCGCTGCGTGCCCTGCCCGATGGGGGACAAGTCAGTGTTGCCGCAATCGGGGCAAGACAGCGGCACTGCGGCTTGATACCCGCAGTGATGGCAATGCAGGCGCCGGTCATGGGCGTGCAACACCAGCTTGGCCGAGCAACGATGGCAGCCCGAAAGCCAGCCGCAATCGTGGCACATCAGCACCGGCGAATAACCCCGGCGATTGATGAACACCAGGCTCTGCTCGCGGCGCGCCAGCCGCTCGCGGATGGCGTTTAAGAGCGGCGGCGCAAAGCCATGGTCGAGCCGCACGTCGCGCGTATTCACGCAGGTGATGCGCGGCAGCGTGTTGTTGATGCGGTTGGGCAAGCGCACCAGCGCGTAACGTCCTCCGGCGGCGTTGTGGTAGGTCTCCAGCGCGGGGGTGGCGGATCCGAGCACGATGGGCACGCCGCGCTGGCGTGCGCGCACCACCGCGAGGTCGCGCGCGGAATAGCGAAAGCCCTCGTTTTGCTTGAATGACGAATCGTGTTCTTCGTCCACCACGATCAAGCCGAGTTCCGGCAGCGGCGCGAACACCGCCAGCCGCGTCCCCAGCACAATGCGCGCGGCGCCGGACTGCGCGGCGATCCAGTGATCGAGCCGCGCGCGCTCGTTAAGCCCGCTGTGCAGGCTGACCACGCGGGTGTGCGGAAAGCGCCCGCGAACCGTGTCTTCCAGTTGCGGCGTGAGCGAAATTTCCGGCACCAGCAGCAGCGCCTGCCGGCCCGCTTTAAGCACCGCATCCATGAGGCGCAAATAAACTTCGGTCTTGCCGCTGCCGGTGATGCCAAGCAGCAAATGCGGCTTGAACACCGACAGCTCGGCGCACAGCGCCGTTACGGCGGCGGATTGATCCGGCGTCAGCGGCGGGCCGATGATGTCCGGCAGGGCGGATGCGGGCGTGGACGGCGCTTGCGGCAAAGCGCCTTCGCATGCGGTAACGTAGCCCGATTCGAGTAGTTCCCGCAACGCCGCTTTGGCCGTCGGCGCACAGGCGCGAACCGCGTCGTCATCCAGCGCGTGTTGCGCCAGAAACAGCGCCAGCAGGCGCCGCCGGGCGGCAGCGCGCGCAGGCAGGCTATCGACGGTGCGGGTCGCGCCCAGCGCGGTCAGCGTGTAGTGCATGAGCGATTTCGCCGGCTGTTTACGCGGGCGGCGCAACCCCGACGGCAAGGCGCTCATCACCACCGCGCCGAGCGGATGGTGATAGTACTCGGCGGCGAAGCGGATCAGCTTGATATCGTCGGTCGAAAATCCCGGCGCCTCGCGCAGCATTTTGGTGACGGGTTTTAACCGTGCGATGGCCACGGTGCTGGTGTCCGCGATTTCCATGATCACGCCAACCACGCTGCGCTTGCCGAACGGCGCCAGCACGCGCGCGCCGATGTCGGATTCGCGCGCATCGTCACAGCGGTAGTCGAACAACTGGTCGAGCGGCACGTCGAAGCCGACGCGGACGATTTTCATGAAAAGCGTGAGTGACGCAGCAAGAAAGGTAAAAGGTTAGCGCAGCAGGTTGCCGGCGAAATTGAGAATAGGACGCAAGTGCTGGTACCGCAAGGCTGTCTTGCCTGGCTTGCGGCGTCTGTGGATAACTCTGTTAATGACGGCTGACCGCCGTCTGGGCTCCAAGGAATTCAAGCACTTGAAGCCTCTGTGGACGACTTATATATACCTTTAAAAACAGCGGCTTATAAACATATCTTACAAGGAGGCTGAGCTGTCGTCCGCGACAGATCACAAGGTACTTGCGGCGCATAGGTTTTTAGCCCGCCGTATGGTGGATGCGGCTGAGGTCATGCACGGCTTCGACCAGTGCGCCGACGTGATCAGGGTTGGTGAACTGCGACACTCCGTGCCCGAGGTTAAACACATGCCCGCTGCCGTGACCGTACGAGGCCAGCACCCTGGTGACCTGCGCGCGGATGGCGCCCGGCTGCGCGAATAACGCCATCGGGTCAAGATTGCCTTGCAGCGCGACGTTCGCGCCGACACGCGCGCGGGCAGCGCCGATATCGCAGGTCCAATCCAGGCCCACGGCGTCACAGCCGATGGCGGCGATATCTTCCAGCCACAAGCCGCCGCCCTTGGTGAATACGATGCTGGGCACGCGCGCGCCATCGCGCTCGCGCGTTAGTCCGGCGACGATGCGCCGCAGGTAAGTAAGCGAGAACTCACGATACGCCGCTGCGCTCAACGAGCCGCCCCAGGTATCGAAAATCATCACCGCCTGCGCGCCCGCCTCGATCTGCGCGTTGAGGTAAGCGATGACGGATCGCGCGTTGATGTCGAGGATGTGATGCAGCAGATCGGGCCGCTCATAAAGCATGGTTTTGATGGTGCGAAAATCGCTGCTGCCGCCGCCTTCGACCATATAACACGCCAGCGTGTACGGGCTACCGGAAAAACCGATCAGCGGCACGCGGCCAGAGAGCTCGCGGCGGATTTGCGTCACTGCGTCGGTGACATAGCGTAGCGTCGCGCCGATGTCGGGCACGGCCAGGTTTTTAATGGCGGCCTCGTCACGCAGCGGGCGCTCAAACTTCGGGCCTTCACCTTCGGCAAAGTACAGTCCCAGTCCCATCGCGTCGGGGACGGTGAGGATATCGGAAAACAGAATCGCCGCGTCGAGCGGAAAACGCGCCAGCGGTTGCAGCGTGACTTCGGTGGCGTAATCCGGGTTTTTCGCAAGGCCCAAAAAACTGCCCGCGCGCTTGCGCGTGGCGTTGTACTCCGGCAAATAACGCCCCGCCTGACGCATGATCCACACCGGCGTGTAGGGCGTGGGCTGGCGCAGCAGGGCGCGGAGGAAGGTGTCGTTTTTAGGAGCTGACATCGTGAGGGGTGACGGGTGAGGGGTGAGGCGTAAGGCGTGCAAACCACCGGCGGTCCGCCTCACGCCTCACGATTCAGCGCGGCAAATCCGAAGACCCCATCAAGAACTCATCCACCGACCGCGCGCACTGCCGCCCTTCGCGGATTGCCCACACCACCAGCGATTGCCCGCGGCGCATGTCGCCGGCGGCGAATACTTTGGCCGCCGAGGTTTGATACTTTTCGGTGTCGGCTTTGACGTTGCTGCGCGCGTCTTTTTCCACGCCGAGTTGTTCGAGCAAACCCTTTTGCTCGGGGCCCAAAAAGCCCATCGCCAGCAACACCAGGTCAGCGGGCATTTCAAATTCGGAGCCGGGCACTTCTACCATTTTGCCGCCTTCCCATTTCAGGCGCACCGCTTTCAATGCTTTAACTTTTCCATTCTCGCCAACAAAGGATTTCGTCGCCACTGACCAGTCGCGGTTCGCGCCTTCTTCGTGCGACGACGAGGTGCGCAGCCGCGTCGGCCAGTACGGCCATACGGGATTGCGTAAAGGGTCATCGGGCTTGCCGAGCAACTCGAACTGCGCGATGGATTTCGCGCCGTGGCGGTTCGACGTACCCACGCAATCCGAGCCGGTATCGCCGCCGCCAATCACCACCACGTGTTTGCCGGTGGCCATGATCTGGTTGGCCACTTTATCGCCGGCAACCACTTTGTTTTGCTGCGGCAGAAACTCCATTGCGTAATGCACGCCCTGCAACTCGCGCCCCGGCACTGGCAGATCACGCGGGGTTTCCGCGCCGCCTGACAAAACCACGGCGTCAAACTCGGCGAGCACTTTCTGTGCGGACACCTCGCCACCGATATTCTGATTGACGCGAAACTCCACGCCCTCGGCCTTCATTTGTTCCATGCGCAGATCAATGGTACGCTTTTCCATCTTGAAATCGGGAATGCCGTAACGCAGCAAGCCGCCGATGCGATCATTTTTCTCGAACAGCACCACATCGTGGCCCACGCGCGCGAGTTGCTGCGCACACGCCATGCCCGCCGGGCCGGAACCGATCACCGCCACGCGCTTGCCGGTTTTTTGCTTCGGCGGTTGCGGCACAACCCAGCCGTTTTCCCAGCCCTTGTCGATGATCGCGTGTTCAATCGACTTGATGCCTACCGCGTCGGCGTTGATACGCAGAGTGCAGGCTTCCTCGCACGGCGCGGGACACACGCGGCCGGTGAATTCAGGGAAGTTATTCGTCGAGTGCAGCGTGTCGAGCGCGGCGCGCCAGTCTTGCTTGTAAACCAGATCATTCCAGTCGGGAATGATATTGTTGATCGGGCAGCCGCTCATGCTCATGCAAAACGGCGTGCCGCAGTCCATGCAGCGCGCGCCCTGCACTGCCGCTTGTTCATCCGTCAGATGACCGACGAACTCGCGATAATGTTTGACGCGCGAGCCTTTGTCTTCGGCGGCTTCGGTGAGCCGCTCGTATTCGAGAAAACCGGTAACTTTACCCATGGCCGTATTTATGTAAGTATTTGTTTTTAAGCAACTTTTTTATGGCTTGCGGCCATCTCGCCCAGCGCGCGGCGGTACTCGTGCGGGAACACTTTGACGAACTTGGCGCGCTCGGCGGCCCAGTTGTCGAGGATTGCTTTGGCGCGCGCGCTGCCGGTGTTCGAGGCATGTGCCGCGATCATTCGTTTTAACAGGGCCTCGTCGCTCATGCCGCGATGCCACAGTTCGCGCGTGACGCGGACCTCCTGTTCTTTTTCGGGCAGGACCGGTTCGAGTTTCACCATCGCGCCGTTGCAATAGGATTCGAACACGCCGCTTTCGTTGTAAACGTAAGCGATGCCGCCGGACATGCCCGCCGCGAAATTGCGTCCGGTCATGCCCAGCACCACGATCGTGCCGCCGGTCATGTACTCGCAGCCGTGGTCGCCCACGCCTTCCACCACCGCATGCGCGCCGGAGTTACGCACTGCAAAACGTTCGCCCGCGACGCCGCGGAAATAGGCTTCACCTTCGATGGCACCATACAGCACGGCGTTGCCGGTGATGATGTTTTCGGCGGGGTTGCCTTGGAACTTGGGCGAGGGCTGCACGCTGATGTGTCCGCCGGACAGTCCCTTGCCAGCGTAGTCGTTGGTGTCGCCGATCAAATCCAGCGTCACGCCGCGCGCGAGAAACGCGCCGAAGCTTTGGCCCGCGGTGCCCGCGAAGCGCACGTGGATGGTATCGTCCGGCAGCCCGGCATGCTGATAACGCTTGGCGATTTCGTACGACAACATCGTGCCCACCGTGCGATGAATGTTGCGGATCGGCATGTCGATGCTGACTTTTTCGCGGCGCTCCAGCGCGGGCTGCGCGAGTTCGATCAGGCGCATGTCGAGCGCCTTGTCGAGGCCGTGATCCTGCGCTTCGCACTGGAAGCGCGAGACTTCCGGGCCGATTTTCGGTTGCGCGAAAACGCGGGAAAAATCCAGGCTCAGGGCCTTCCAGTGCGTAATGCCTTTTTGCATGTCGAGCAAATCGGCGCGACCGATGAGGTCATTGAATTGTCGCACGCCGAGTTGCGCCATCAGCTCGCGGATTTCTTCGGCGATGAAAAAGAAAAAGTTGATCACATGCTCGGGCTTGCCGACAAACTTTTTGCGCAGCACCGGGTCTTGCGTCGCCACGCCGACCGGGCAGGTGTTCAGATGACACTTACGCATCATGATGCAGCCCTGGGTTACCAGGGGCGCGGTGGCGAAACCGAACTCGTCGGCGCCCAGCAGCGCGCCAATCACCACGTCACGTCCGGTTTTAAGTTGCCCATCGACCTGTACCGCGATGCGGCCGCGAAGTTTATTGAGCACCAGCGTTTGCTGGGTTTCAGCCAGGCCGAGTTCCCACGGCGTGCCGGCGTGCTTGATCGACGACCAGGGCGACGCGCCCGTGCCGCCGTCGTGGCCGGAAATGGTGACGTGATCGGCCTTGGCCTTGGCGACGCCCGCAGCCACCGTGCCCACGCCGATTTCGGACACCAGCTTCACGCTGATCGAGGCAGCAGGGTTGCCGTTTTTCAGGTCGTGTATCAGTTGCGCCAGGTCTTCAATCGAATAAATATCATGATGCGGCGGCGGTGAAATCAATTCGACGCCCGGCGTCGAGTAGCGCAACTCGGCGATGTACTCCGACACTTTTTTGCCCGGCAGTTGCCCGCCCTCGCCGGGCTTGGCGCCCTGCGCCATTTTGATCTGGATTTGCTCGGCGCTCGCCAGATACTCCGCGGTAACGCCAAAACGACCGGAGGCGACTTGTTTTATTTTGGATTTCAGCGAATCGCCTTCGTGAAGGTCGGTGAAGTTTTCCACGCGCGACGCACCCAGCTTTGATTGCAGCGTCTCGCCTGCCTTGACCGGCGCGAAACGATTGCGGTCTTCGCCGCCTTCGCCGGTGTTGGATTTGCCGCCGATACGGTTCATGGCAATGGCGAGCGAAGTGTGCGCTTCGGTGGAAATCGATCCCAGCGACATCGCGCCGGTGGAAAACCGCTTGACGATATCGGCGGCGGATTCGACTTGCGCGATGGGCACCGGCGTGCATTGCGCGAATTTGAAATCAAACAGGCCGCGGAACGTCATGTGCCGCGACGACTGATCGTTGATGATCTGCGTGTATTCCTTGAAACTGGAATAGTTTTTCTGCTGCGTCGCATGCTGCAATTTGGCGATGGCGTCCGGCGTCCACAGGTGTTCTTCGCCGCGCACGCGCCACGCATACTCGCCGCCCGCATCCAGCGAGCCGGCCAGCACCGGATCGTTGCTGAACGCCGCGCGGTGCGTGCGGATCGCTTCTTCGGCCACACGGAACAGACCAATGCCTTCGACGTTGGAGGTGGTGCCGGTGAAATATTTATCCACCAGCACTTTGGCAAGACCCACCGCTTCAAAAATCTGCGCGCCGGTATACGACATATAGGTCGAGATGCCCATCTTCGACATCACTTTGCGCAGACCTTTGCCCACCGCTTTGACGAAGTTCTTGATGGCTTTTTTGCCATCGACATCCGCGCCGAGCCGCTTTTGATCCGCCATATCAAGCAGCGTTTCCAGCGCCAGATACGGATGCACCGCCTCGGCGCCGTAGCCGCCAAGCAGCGCGAAGTGATGCACTTCGCGCGCGGAGCCGGTTTCAACCACCAGCCCCGCGCTGGTACGCAGGCCTTTGTCGGTCAAATGCTGATGGATGGCCGACAGCGCCAGTAACGCGGGTATCGCCACGTTGTCGCGATTGACCTTGCGGTCGGACAGAATAATGATCGAGTAACCGGTACGAACCGCGTCCTCGGCCTGCGCCGCCAGGCTGGCGAGGCGCGCTTCAATGGCCTCGTTGCCCCAGGCCAGCGGGTAGGTGATGTCGAGTTCGCACGACTTGAACTTGCCGTCGGTGAAGCGATCAATATGGCGGATTTTCTCCATCTCATAAAAATCGAGCACGGGCTGGCTGACTTCAAGGCGTATCGGCGGATTGGTCTCGTCAATGCCGAGCAAATTCGGCTTCGGGCCGATGAACGACACCAGCGAGGTCACCAGTTCTTCGCGTATCGGATCGATCGGCGGGTTGGTCACCTGTGCGAACAATTGCTTGAAGTAATGATATAACGTCTTGTTTTTATTGGATAAGACGGCCATGGGCGAATCATTGCCCATGGAGCCGATGGGCTCTTCGCCGTTTGCCGCCATTGGGGTCAACAAGAATTTGAGTTCTTCCTGCGTCCAGCCGAACGCCTGCTGGCGGTCAAGCAGAGAGACTTCGCTACGCTCCGGCTGCGCCTTGTCGCTTTCGACATCATCGAGCTTGACGCGGATGCGGTCGATCCATTCCGCGTACGGTTTGGTGGAGGCGAGCGTTTCCTTCAGTTCGTTGTCGTCAACGATGCGGCCTTTTTCGAGATCGACGAGGAACATTTTGCCCGGTTGCAAACGCCACTTTTTGATGATTTTTTCTTCGGGGATATTCAGGCAGCCGCATTCCGAACCCATCACCACCAGATCGTCGCTGGTGACGATGTAGCGCGCCGGGCGCAAGCCGTTGCGATCCAGCGTGGCGCCGATCTGGCGGCCGTCGGTAAATGCAATCGCGGCGGGGCCGTCCCACGGCTCCATCATCGCGGCGTGGTATTCGTAGAACGCGCGGCGGCTGGCGTCCATCAGCGTGTGGCCTTCCCACGCTTCCGGGATCATCATCATTACCGCGTGCGCAATGGAGTAACCGCTCATCACCAGCAGTTCCAGCGCGTTGTCGAACGACGCCGAATCGGATTGGCCGGGATAAATCAGCGGCCACAGTTTTTTAAGGTCGTCGCCGAGTATCGGGCTTGAAATCGCGCCTTGCCGCGCGCGGATCCAGTTGACGTTGCCGCGCAGGGTGTTGATTTCGCCATTGTGCGCGATCATGCGGAACGGGTGCGCCAAGTCCCACGTCGGGAAGGTGTTGGTGGAGAAGCGTTGATGGATCAACGCCAGCGCCGACACCACGCGCGCATCCTGCAAATCCTTGAAAAACACGCCGACCTGATTCGCCATCAGCATGCCTTTGTAGACCACGGTGCGCGCCGAGAATGACGACACGTAGAACTCCGCGCCGTGCTTCAAATGCAGCGCCTGTATGGCGTGGCCCGATGCTTTGCGGATGACATACAACTTGCGCTCCAGCGCATCGGTGACGGTGACGCCCGCGCCGCGCTTCACAAACACCTGGCGGATCACCGGCTCGATTTTTTTCACCGATTCGCCGAGATCGGTGTTGTCCACCGGCACATCGCGCCAGCCCAATAACACCTGGCCTTCATCCTTGATCGCGCGCTCGATTTCGTACTCACAGGCAAAACGCGATGCCGGTTCGCGCGGCAGGAACACCATGCCCACGCCGTACTGGCCGAACGGCGGCAGTTTCACGCCCTGCTTGGCCATTTCCTCGCGGAAAAATTTATCCGGCATCTGGATCAAAATACCCGCGCCGTCGGATGCTTTTGGATCCGCCCCCACCGCGCCGCGATGGGTGAGGTTTTTCAGAATGGTGAGGCCCTGCTCGATGATTTCGTGGCTTTTCTTACCCTTGATGTTCGCCACAAAGCCGACGCCGCAGGCGTCGTGCTCGTTGGCGGGGTCGTACAGACCTTGTGCGCCGGGCGGATAATCCGCATCCAGTGTAGACCGCAAACAGGCAGGTGTAGAACACACCGTC
>JANPOH010000336.1:0-16178 GCA_031427895.1 Betaproteobacteria bacterium | reverse complement strand
GCACCTGACGATTGAAATGTTGAACCGCATGGCCGGGCTGCAACTGGTGCATATCCCGTACAAGGGCACGGCGCCGAGCATTCTGGATCTGGTGGCCGGGCGTGTGTCGGGCTCCGCCGCCAGTGCGATTTCCACCCTGCCGCACGTACGCGGCGGCCGCTTGCGCGCGCTGGCGATCACCGGCGCGAAGCGTTCACCGTCGGCGCCCGAACTGCCCACCATCGCCGAAGCGGGCATAGCGGGATTCGCGCTGGATCAATGGTACGGTCTGCTTGCGCCCGCCGGCGTGCCGAAAGAAATCATTGCCCGGTTGCACACGGAGATTGCCAAAACAACCTCGGATGCGGCGGCGAAAGAACGGCTGCTGTCGATGGGGCTTGATCCGGTGGGCAGCACGCCCGAAGCGTTCGCGGCGTATCTGCAAACCGAAACGGTCAAGTGGGGCAAGCTGGTGCGCGAGGCGGGCATCCGCGCGAATTAGCGTGGTGTTGGAATCCCGATGAGACGTTAGGCGCTTGCGATGCGGCCGACGGGGATCAAGCCCGAGTGAACACGGCTGCCAGCAAGGGGTGCTGTGGCGCATTGAATGGATTCACCACCGTCACGCCGTTCCAGGTAAAGCCATGTTGAAAATCCTCGCTCAGGAGCAGACGGCATTGCTGGCTGGCGGCCACCGCGAGTATCAGTGCATCCCAGATCGGTATCTGATGATCCGCCGCGAGATCGAGCGCCGCGCGCATGGCGTCAAACGTGGAGTCGGCGACTTCGTACGCGTCCGCCCAACTCAGGATAGCCAGTTTCGCGTCGTTGGCGGCTCTGCCTGCCTTGCCGGTGAGCACGCGGTGTAATTCTCCGAGGGTCTGTGCAGGGATCACCACCCGGTGTCCGGGCAGGCGCGCGACGAGTTCGCGTGCGGCCTTGCAGCGTTTGGCGTCACCCACGCCTTCCGCGTAGGCAAGGATGTTGGTATCGAGCGCGATGCGTGACACCGTGATTACTCGTAAAGCTCGTCGCGGGTCCAGCTTCTGGTGCCGGTCGCGGGTGTCGCGCGCAGCCGCGTCAGCAGGGTGCGCCGGGCCGCCGCGCGTTCGCGGCCTTCGCTGGTGTCGACTGCCGCGATAGTGGCAACCGGTTTGCCGCGCGACGTCACGGTTATCCGCGCGCCACGCGACACGTCGCGTAATAAGGTAGAAAAATGCCGGTTCGCGTCGGCGGCGCTGATGGTTTTCATGGGCTGCCTAAATAGTAGTGATTTACACTACAAACTATAGCATTTTTTGGCGGGGTGGTCTTGACGGCTTGCAAATCGTCGGGCGCCTATAGCGCGCGGTTGGGGCCGTCGGGGCAGCGCGTTGAGGGAATCTCGGCGGCTACTGCGTTAGGTGAAAAAAATATTCATAAAAACAAATAGTTATATTGATATTTCTTTCGGAGAGTAGTTCCCATGGGAGGTCAATACAGCTAAGTTAATGAGAATATATACTTAATACGACATTATTCAGACATAAAAGACTTGTATTGTATGGCCGCACGGCTACAATGATCGGGCGATGACGCAAGATCAATAACGGAGATCGCCATGCCTGCACTGAAACCCTACTTTGTGCAACTCGCCGTGGAGCGTTTACAGCCGCATCTGAATGCCGCGCCACGCGAGGCGCTGCAAAAGCTGATCCCCTTGTTACAGGCGGACGGCCAGGCAGAGGTCGCCGCTGTGCATGAAACGCTGTTTCCGCTCAACGATGTCGGGTCGGCAAACAAAGCGCTCGTCCGCTTGATCGAGGCGGTAAAGAAGGCAGTCGACGACGCTGGCGAAAACGTTAGGTTTGAAATCACCAAGGCCAAGCGTGGTAAACGTTATGTCTGGTTCGAGGGGCCGGTCACTGGCCCGTCGGAAACCGCGCTGCCTGATCTGAACGGCTTGCCGCCGGAACGCTTTGAAAGCGGGCAGCGCGGTGTCGCGGCCGATATTGACCGTTGTGTGGTGCTGCTGACGTTCAACAAAAATGAAACCAAAGCCGTATTCCAGCATTTCCACAATGGCACACAGGCGCCTACAGTGTCGCGTGGGAGCCGTATCTATCACGATCTTGGCGTGCACGGCGGCGTGCGCGTGTTGCTCAGTGTCAGCCGCCAAGGCCCGCACCGGGCGCAACAAACCGCCAGCGAGGCGATCGCGGATTTCACGCCGCTGGCGGTGATCGCCGTCGGTATCGCATTCGGCATGGATGACACGAAGCAAGCCATCGGGGACGTGCTGGTGTCTGAGTCCATTCGCGATTACGCGCTGAATCGCAAGAACCGTGACGGCACGGTGACGTTAAAAGAAATCGCACCGCCCGCGAGCAGCTACCTGCTGGATCGCATGAATGCCCTTTGGCACGTACGGCATGCTACACCCACGGCGGGTTGGCCCAAGGTGGAGATCGACTGCATTCTTTCCGGCCCGTCACTGGTGGATAACCTTGATTACCGCAACAGCTTGCACAAGCAGTTCCCCTCTGCCAAGGGCGGCGAGATGGAGGGTACCGGCCTGTATACCGCCTGCGAATCGCCTAAAACCGACTGGCTCGTGGTCAAGGCCATCAGCGACTGGGGCGACGGAACGAAGGGCAACGACAAGGATGCGCGTCAGAAACTTGCCGCCGGCAACGCGGCATACGTGCTCAAGGCGATGTTTGATATTGCGCCGCTGTACCCTGATGCCGGTGAATCGGGTCAGACAGGCGGCGAGCGCGCACGCCGTGGCGCGCGCCTGGTGCATCAGGAGTTGAAGTCCGACGCATACCCAACCCTGGCGCCGCACCACAGCCTATTTAACTTGCCTGATGTAGAAGACATTGCCGGGCGTTACGAGGCAAGCGCGCTCGGTTCGCCCGAAAAACTCAAGAAGGAGGATGTCACAGCTTCCGCAAGCCAAGGCAAAGCCGCGGATGTGGATCCCGGCCAACGCGGCGTCGAAGTGCTGCCTGCGTTGAAACAGTGGGCCAACGACCCCGACGCCCCGCCGCTGTTTGCGCTGCTCGGCGAATACGGCATGGGTAAAACCATCACCAGCCAGAAGCTCATGCTCGATCTGGGCGCGCGTCATGCCGCCGATCCCGGTGCGTTGCCGGTACTGTATTTCGATCTGCGCCATGTGACGGGCCTCGATCGCGGCGTGCCGACGTTGCAGGCGGCGATCGAGGAGTGCATCGCGCGCGGCGTGCGTAGCGTGCCCGGCCAGCAGCCGTTTGATTTCAATGCCGTGCTGCAACTTGCGCAACAGGGTGTGCTGGTCATCTTCGACGGGTTGGACGAAGTGCTGGTCAAGCTCTCGGAGGCGGACGGACAGACCTTCACCAATAATCTCGTCAAGCTGTATACCGACGTGCGCGCCGCCAACAAGGCTACGCGCACCAAGCTGCTGATGACCTGCCGCACGCAGTACTTCCGCACGCTGCGTGATCAGAAGACGCATTTCACCGGGCAGGAGCGCGGCGAGATCAAACCCGAAGATTACCGGGCGCTGGTGCTGCTGCCGTTTTCGGACGATCAGGTGCGGCGCTATCTGGGCAACGCGCTGCCGGGAACGAATGTCGATGCGTTGATGGAGATGGTAAGCTCGGTACACAATCTGACGGAACTGACGCGCCGCCCGTATACCTTGAAGCTGGTGAGCGAATACATCCCCGACATCGAGGCTGCCCGCGCCGCAGGGCGCACGGTGCGCGGCGTGACGCTATACCGCGCCATGGCGCAACGCTGGTTGGAGCGCGACAAGGGCAAGCATCACATCAAGCCCGAGCACAAGCTGCACCTGGCGGCGCATCTGGCCGCCGAAATCTGGCGCGGCGGCGGGCGCGCGCTGCCGGCGCTGCAATTGGAAACCTGGTTTCATCGCTGGCTGGCTGGCAAGCGAACCTGATCTCGCGCGGCGTTATCGCGATGTCAAGCCCGATCAACTCGAGGAAGACCTGCGCACCGCCACGTTTTTGCGGCGCGATGACAGCGCGGGTGAAAAAAAAGGCGGATTCCGTTTCGCGCACAGTTCGCTGCAGGAATACTTTCTTGCCGAATATCTGGTGCAGGCGGTGCGTGACAACGCACGCGGGCGCTGGCAACTGCCGCGTCCCAGCGCGGAAACCTTTGACTTTATGGTGCAGTTGTTCGAGGAAGCGCAAGACGAGGCTGATTCGTGCGCCGGCGCATTGACCTCGTGGCGCGCGCCGTACGTTGCGCAGGCGAGCGAAAACCTGCTGGCGTATGCGCTGCGTGCGCATGCGCTTGATGCATCCGTGCCTGAACTCACGGGCATGGATCTGAAAGGCGCGGATTTGTCGCGCTGGCGATTCAACGCGCCATCGTCTGCCGGCGGGCAATCTCTGCGCCTCGACGCCTGCGACTTTGCCGGCGCCAATCTGCGTGAAGCGCGATTTGACGTGGTGAGCTTGCGCGGCGCGCGTTTCGATCGCGCTGAATTACAAGGCGCCGAGTTTCAACGGAGTGATCTTGCCGGCAGCGCCTGGGCGGGCGCGGCGCTTGCCGGCGCGACCCTGCGCTACTGCGAGGCTAATGGCGCAGGGTTGGAACAAGCGCTGGCTTTACATACCGATGTGTTGTTCTGCACGAACGTTGCGCAAGCACTGGCGGGTGCGCGTGGCTGGCACATCGCGCCTGACGGTTCGAGTGCGCCCGCAAACACCGCGCCGGCATGGCTGGCGGGCCATGGCGGCTGGGTGACGTCAGTGGCGTTCAGCCCCGACGGCGCGATGCTCGCCAGCGCGGGGGATGACCACACGGTGCGGCTGTGGGATGCGCACAGCGGCAAGGCGCTGCGTACGCTCGAAGGGCATGGCGGCGGGGTGAGGTCGGTGGCGTTCAGCCCCGACGGCGCGATGCTCGCCAGCGCGGGGGATGACAACACGGTGCGGCTGTGGGATGCGGAAGTCGGCAAGGCGCTGCGCGTGGCGAGAATGGCATCGCCGGGCCATGCGGTGATTGACGCCGAAAACGGCAAGCTGGTCGAAGCCTGCGGTGAAGCGTGGCGTTATCTCAAGTATTTGACGCAAGACGACGACGGCAAATTGCTGGCGTTGCCGTGGGAGGTGTTTGGGCCGCTGCCCGCGCCGACGTTGCTGCGTGATATAGCATCGCAGGCGGCTGCTCTTTGAGCGCCGCCATCCTCATCGTGTGGACGGACATACCCGCCGAAATCGAAGCGGATTTCAACGAGTGGTATAACCGCGAGCATCTGCCGGATCGCGTGTTGCGCATGCCGGGCTTTTTGCGCGGGCGGCGCTATGTCTGCATCACGCCTGCGGCGGGCTGCTGCCGGCTTTGGCGGCGGCGCGCATTGGATCGCGGCGCCTTGCGTGCTGCGATTGATGGTCGCGCTGCCGGCGCCGCCGGTGGTCGCGAGGGCTACTTAATCAGCCGCAGCGCGAAGGGGTACTTGTAGTCGAGTTCGCCGTTCGACACCTTGACGCCGGCGATGATGGTCATGACCAGCGCCGCAATGGCGACCACGGGCACCAGGAACAGGCCAATCACGACGAAAATCAGTACAAAGCAAATGAGCAGCGCGATAGCCACGGTGATCTGAAAATTGAGTGCTTCCTTGCCGTGCTGGTCCACCAGCGGCATGGTGTCTTTTTTGATTTGCCATACCACCAGCGGGCCGATCAGGCTGCCGAAGGGGATGACGAATCCCGACAGCGCGGACAGGTGGCAAATCATCGCCCAGTTTTGTTCATCTTTGGAAGGCTGCGGAGTCGATTGCGGCGTCGATTGCGGTGTAACTTGCGGCGATGCTTGTGTATCCTCGCTCATGACTGTCTCCCTGAATGGTTGCTCCCCTTGGAGCAAGCCATCAGAATACACCAAGTTGAGAATGCCTGAAGGACGAGTCGCATGACGCGCCGGTTACGGACGGTTTTTGCGGTAACTTCCAAGCGGATACAGTTTTTATTGCAGCCTGATCACCTGAGCGCCTGAGCGCCTGAGCACCTGAGCACCTGAGCACCTGATCACCCAAACACCAAGAGTCCCCACCATGATGATCGTCGATGCCCAGGTGCATATCTGGGCTGCTGATACTCCCGAACGGCCGTGGCCGCCGATAATCGACCCGACGCAAAGCCGCGCGCACCGTCCCGAGCCGATCACCGCGCACGACATGCTGCGCGAAATGGATGCCGCCGGCGTTGAACGCGCGCTGATCGCGCCGCCGGTGTGGGAGGGCGTACGCAATGATGTCGCGCTGGCGGCGGCCACGGCGCACCCGGCACGTTTCGCGGTGATGGGGCGCGTCGATTTGAATACCCTTGCCTCGCGTGAGCTGCTGCCCAAATGGCGCGAGCAGCCCGGCATGCTGGGGTTGCGCTACGCCCTCGGACGCCCGTTGATCCGACCGCTGCTGACCGAAGGCCGCCTCGATTGGCTGTGGCCCGCCGCCGAAGAAGCCGGCCTGCCGCTGATGCTGTTCCCGCTGGCGGCGGATTTGCATCTGCTGGACGCCATCGCCGAACGCCATCCGGCGCTCAAGATAACCATAGACCACCTCGCGCTTAATCGCGGCAAGGACGAGGCGGCGTTCCGCGATCTTGATTTGCTGATGATGCTGGCGAGGCGCCCCAACATTTCGGTCAAGGCAAGCTGCCTGCCGCTCTACACCAACGATGTCTATCCGTACCGCCGGCTGCATCCGTATGTGCGGCGCGTCTACGACGCCTTCGGTCCGCAACGCATGTTCTGGGGCAGCGATTTGTCGCGGCTGGAATGCAGCTACCGCGAATCCGTCACCATGTTCACCGAGGAAATGCCGTGGCTGCCGGCCGCCGATCTCGAATGGATCATGGGGCGCGGCGTGTGCGAGTGGGTCGGGTGGAAGCTGTAGCGTGCAACGGCTCGCAAAATTCATCACAATGTTCGGGCAGGATCCATCGAAGCCCTGTTTCATTGCGTTATCCTTGGCGCTCGCGCAATCAGCGATGGCCGCACAACCGGCGACCGAGCGTTTTCCATCCAGGCCGATACGCCTGATCGTGCCGCAGCCGCCGAGCGGCACTGTTGATATGCTCGCGCGCATCATCGGGCAGAAACTGGCGGACGCGCTGGGCCAGCCGGTCGTGATCGACAACCGTGCGGGCGCGAGCGGCATCGTCGGCAGCGACCTCGTGGCGAAAGCGCCCGCTGACGGCCATACCATCCTGATGACCATGACCTCGCATACCACCACGCCGAGCCTGTACGCGAAACTGCCGTACGATGCGATCCGGGATTTCGTGCCGGTGTCGATGGTGACTTCCGCCGCGCTGATGCTGGTGGTCAATCCCGCGCTGCCGGTGCATAACGTGAAGGACCTGATCGCCCATGCCGCCGCCAGACCGGAACGCATCAACTTCACCTCCGCTGCCATCGGCAGCGGCGGGCATCTGGCGGGCGAGCTGTTCAAAACCATGACCGGCCTCAAAGTGACGCATGTGCCGTATCGCGGCACCGGCCCGGCAGTCATCGCGCTGATCGCCAACGAGGTTCAGTACATGTTCGCGGGCCTGCTGCCGGCGCAGGCGCAGGTCAAAACCAACCGCCTGCGCGCCCTTGCGGTGACCAGCGCGAAACGCAGCGCGCTCATCCCGGAATTGCCGACAGTGATTGAATCGGGTTTGCCTGGCTTCGAGGTTATCGGCTGGTACGGCGTGCTCGCTCCCGCGGGCACGCCGCCGGCCATCGTCAACCGGCTGCACGCTGAAATAATCAAGGTGCTGGCCCTGCGCGACATCCGCGAGCGCATCGCGGGCGACGGCGCCGAGGTGGTCGGCGACACACCCGCTCAGTTCGCGGCTTTTTTGAAAACGGATATCGTGCGCTGGGCGCCGCTGATTAAACAGTCGGGGGCGCGGCTGGAGTAGTTGCGTTGGCGCGGCTGGCTTGGCAACGGTACTTGCGGAATCACGTCAACGATGTTCCGCGGCGCTTGAAATAAATACGCCTCATCAACGAAACGGGTTTTCAATGGTCAGCCCCTCAAATCTCTGGCCGTGTTGCAAGTCTTCGCTGTACAACACATTACAACCCGCATCCATTGCCGCAGCGACGATAAGCGCATCATAGAACGACAGCTTATGGTCGCGAGCCAGTTTGACGGCACGGGCATGAACAGCGGTGGTCAGCGGGCGCGCGGGGCCGAACAATTCTTCGATCACGCGCAATGCGGCTTCGATCTGCGCCCATGGCCATTGCAGCTTGCGTCGCGCGACGTTGGTGAATTCGTTGAGGACTTGAACGCCGATGATGCCGCCGTCAGCGATAAGCGCCTCGGCTCGAGCGCTGCGCGGATCATCAGCGGCGAAGGCGTAGACCAGAATATTGGTATCGACGAAGCCGCTAACACGCTTATCTTGCATTCGCTTCTTTCCGATCGAAGCGAAATCCCTTGGGGAGCGGCCGCTTCAGCGCTCGCAACCGCGCTAGCGCCTGCTCGCGGCTTTTGTCCCGGCCCACTTGAAATGCACGATCTCCGGTCACGACGATTTCGATTTCATCGCCCGACTTGAGCTTGAGCGCCTTAACTACGGTATCGGGTAGCCGAACCGCAAGACTGTTTCCCCATTTGGCTACGCGCATAAGTCGCTCCATAATCTACATATGTTGTGTATATCATAAGTGCAATTGACAGCGCTGGCAACGGCACCCGCACCAGTGTACGCAATCTCTGCAACGCTGCAACCCTGTAATAATGGCAGCCACAATCACACCGGGGAGCACGCAGCATGGCAAACAAAATTCGTCTGGGGTTTATCGGGGCCAATGTTCAATTGACGTGGGCCTCGCAGTCGCATTTTCCGGCGCTGCGGGCGCACCCCGCTGTCGAGTTGACCGCAGTTTGCACGCGCAACGCCGAGAGCGCGGAGGCGGCGCGCAAGGCCTTTGGCGCGAAGTTGGCCTTCACGGATTTCCGCGCGATGGTCGCATCAAAGGAAATCGACGCAGTGGCGGTGGTGGTGCGGGTGCCCTCGCACTTCGAGCCGACCAAGGCCGCCATCGCAGCGGGCAAGCCTGTCTACACCGAATGGCCGCTGGGCCGACCGGTGGTGGAGACCGGCAGCCGACAGCGCGAAGATACCAAGCTGATAATTAATGTAACTATTTGATTTTTAATAAATAATTTTAATAGGTTGCATGTCGCGGAGAGAAGGCTACCGCAGTGCGGCGGCGTCGGTTAACAAATTTTTTGCCATTGTTATAAGTAGGAATATACTGAACGTCCCACCAACAAGAAGGGAGATGAACATGGAATCAAATGCTGGCGGTATCGGCGTGGTAGTGCTCTTGATCTACTTGGCCATTATGGTTGCGTTGGTCGTGGCTGGATGGAAATTGTTTGTCAAGGCAGGTCAGCCGGGCTGGGCCGTACTGATCCCGATTTATAACATTGTCGTGATGCTCAAGATTATCGGTAAGCCGGTGTGGTGGATTGTCGGTTTCCTGATCCCGATTGTGAATTTCGTCGTTGCGATACTTTTGTCGGTAGGCCTTGCAAAGGTGTTTGGAAAAGGCACGGGGTTTGCCATTGGTTTGATCTTTCTGCCCTTTATATTTGTTCCGATACTGGCCTTCGGTGACGCGAAATACACCGCGCCGCCGCCGCCCTGATAAACCCCTGCGTTGCCCGTTGTGCAATTATGCAAGCAAAAAAACCGGCGCCACGCCGGTTTTTTTGCGTGCTCGCGGCAGGTTACGGCTGCACGGGCGCCAGCACGGCGCGCACATAATCGGGCAAGGGCTGCGATTTGCCGGTGGCGCGATCCACCCACACCATCACCGCCTGACCATCGGCGTATTTGATCGAGGCATCGGCCTCCGACAGCAATTCGTAATACGTGGTGAAACTGGTGCGGCCCGGTACGCCGGCGTATAAATTGATCCGCACCGTTTCCGGGTAAGGAATGGAGCGGCGGTAATTGCACGCGGTTTGCGCCACCA
This sequence comes from Betaproteobacteria bacterium, assembly GCA_031427895.1. Classification (GTDB taxonomy): domain Bacteria; phylum Pseudomonadota; class Gammaproteobacteria; order Burkholderiales; family SG8-41; genus UBA5216. Next base: position 6,212 of record JANPOH010000336.1, on the reverse strand, counting down.
CCGGGCCTTGCCCGTTGCGCTGGCCGCGCGGGCAGACGGATTCAAACCATGCCAGCCGCGCCGATTCAAAATAGGTGAAAAAGCGCGTGTTGTTGACGTGCGCGTTGACGTCCATGTCGGCCCAGCGCACGGGCAGACTCAGTTGGTGGGCGAGTATTCTCGGTTCGGTTCGGGTTTGCACGATGCTCCAGCGCTTTGGGTTAAACTGCTATTTTAACGAATATGCCTGCGTCCATGACTGTCGAAAATATCGTCGAAATCACCGATCTTGCTTTCTCGTACCCCACGCGCGAGATTTTCAAGCGCGTGAATCTTGCGATACCGCGCGGGCAGGTGACGGGCATCATGGGCGGTAGCGGCAGCGGCAAATCGACTCTGCTGCGGTTGATCGGCGGGCAGTTGAGCCCGTCGCGCGGCGTGTGCAAGGTGATGGGGCAGGATGTCCATAAAATAAGCAACGACGAATTGTACGAACTGCGCCGCAGAATCGGCATGCAGTTTCAGCAGAACGGCTTGTTCACCGATATGTCGGTGTTCGACAATCTGGCGTTTCCGATGCGCGAGAAAACCGATTTGTCGGAATCGGTGATTCAGGATCTGGTATTGCTCAAACTCAACGCCGTCGGCTTGCGCGGGGCGTCGGGCTTGATGCCGTCGGAGTTGTCGGGCGGCATGATGCGGCGCGTGGGCCTGGCGCGCGCGATCGCGCTGGACCCCTCGCTCATCATGTACGACGAGCCGTTCGCGGGCCTTGACCCGATTTCGTGCAACGTGGTGGGCAACCTGATACGCAAGCTGAACGATGCGCTGGGCGTGACTTCCATCGTGGTGTCGTACGACGCGCAGGAAGTGTTGAAGATTGTCGATTACGTTTATTTTCTCGCCGATGGCGTGATCGCCGCCGAGGGCGCGACGGCGGCGGTGAAGGTCTCCGCCGATCCGTTTGTGCATCAGTTCATCCGCGGCCAGCCCGATGGCCCGGTGCCGTTTCACTATCCGTCCGGCTCATACGCTGAAGACATGGACATTCATGCCCGCATGCCCTGAACTTTCTAAGTGCTTGTTTAGAAGAAGAATTTTAAAGGGGCTGGCGGGCGCGGCCTTTGCCGCGGGCGCGCAGCCGGGGCTGTTGTTGGCGCAGAGCGCGCAGCCTGATTTGCGCGCCGACTACGAAGCCTTTATCGAAGCCGTGGCGGGCAAGCACGGTCTGGATCGCGCGATGCTGCGCCGCCTGTTCGCGCAAATAAGGCCACAAGCGTCGATTATCCGTGCGATGAACGCGCCCTCGACCGCGCTGCCGTGGCACCGCTTTCGCAAGGGGCACGTCGATGCGGTGCGTATCAACGGCGGCGCTAAGTTCTGGTCGCGGCATGCGGCGACGCTGGCGCGCGCCACGCGCGAATACGGCGTGCCCGAAGAAATCATCACCGCCACCATCGGCATCGAAACCCACTACGGCGGTTATACCGGCAACTTCAGGATTCTCGATGCGCTGGCGACGCTGGCGTTTGATTACCCCAAGCGCGCGGAATTTTTTCGCGACGAGCTTGAACAGTTCTTGCTGATGGGCAAGGAGATGTCGCTTGATCTCGCCGGCCTGAAAGGCTCCTATGCCGGCGCGATGGGCATCCCGCAGTTCATGCCCAGCAGCTATCGCAAATACGCCGTCGATTTTGACGGCGACGGCCAGCGCGATCTGTGGAGCAACGTGGCGGATGTCATCGGCAGCGTCGCCAACTACTACAAGCTGCACGAATGGCAGCCGGGCGAAGCCATCGTCGTGCCCGCGCGCGTGAGCGCAACGCCCGATGCGGCGCTGGTGGATGACATCACGCCTAAAACCAGAATCAGCGAGTTTCGCAAGCTCGGCATACAACCCGGCGCGCCGGTCAGCGACGACGCGCTCGCCGCACTGCTGCCGCTGGAAACCGAAACCGGCATGCAGTACTGGTTCGGTCTGAAAAACTTTTACGTCATCACCCGCTACAACCGCAGCACCAATTATGCGATGGCGGTGTATGAAATCGCGCAGGGCATCAAGGCGCGCGTCAAAGGTGGGTGAGGGGGCGGGTTGATTTAACAGCGGCCGGGCGCGGATTACTACGCTACTCCCGCGCAAACACCACCAGGTGATCCATCTCCAGGCGGATGCCGATTTTCTCGCCGATGGCGTGGTTGTGGTGGCTCGGCACCAGTGACATGACGCGGCCGCCGCCGGGCAGCGCCAGAGTGTAGACAAACTCCGCGCCGCGAAACGCTTTGGTCACTACCGTGGCCTGCATCGGGCTGGCGTCGTCGTGCAGGATGTCGTCGGGGCGCAGCAGCACATCAACGGCGGCGCCGGGCGCGGCGGCGATGGGCGTGTCGCCGCGCAGCTCGCCGATTTCGAGCTTCACGCGATTGCCCTCCAGCACGATGCCGGGCAGAAAGGTGCCGCGCCCGATGAACTCGGCGATCCGGCGGTTGGCCGGTTCGTGATACAGCGCATAAGACGTCGCCCACTGCGCGATGCAGCCGTCCATCATCACGCCGATTTCGTCGGCGAAGGTGAATGCCTCGTTTTGATCGTGCGTGACGAGGATGGTGGTAGTGTGCTGGCTTTTCAGGATGTCGCGCACCTCGATGGAGAGGCGCTCGCGCATTTCAACGTCGAGGTTGGAAAACGGTTCGTCAAGCAGCATCAGGGCGGGGCGGGGCGCGAGTGCGCGGGCGAGCGCCACGCGCTGCTGCTGTCCGCCCGAGAGTTCGTGCGGATACTGCTTGCCCGCCGCGCCCAGGCCCACGACTTCGAGCATTTCGGTGACGCGGGCGCGGCGCTCGGTATCGGTGGCGCCATGCAGCCCGAATGCGACGTTGCGCGCCACCGTCAGATGCGGAAACAGCGCGTAGTCCTGAAACACCATGCCGATGCGGCGCGCTTCGGGCGGCAGGCTGAAGCCGGCGCGGCTGACGATGGTGCTGTTGATGCTGATTTCGCCGGCCGCAACCGGCTCAAAGCCCGCGATGCAGCGCAGCACCGTGGTCTTGCCGCAACCGCTGGCGCCCAGCAGGCACGCGATCGCGCCATCGCCCAAACGAAAACTGATGTCGTCGAGGACGGTACGCGCGCCGTAAGATTGACTGACGCGGTTGATTTCAAGGGTGCCGGACATGCCGAAATTATAATCGATAGTCACTGATAATGATTCTTGTTACAATAAATTATTGTTGTTATTCTGATACTTAGCGCGGTACCTTGCGTGGAAGGTTACGTTGTATTCCGCGTGGTATCCCACTGCAATGACCCGAACTCGAGACGCATCGCTTCCTTTCGCCGCACGCTGGTTTCCGCGGCTGCCGCGCCCTTCGCTGCTGACCATGGTCGCGGTGCTGGTGGCGGCTGCGATTGCGTTGCCGGTGCTGGTGGTGTTGCAGAATATTTTTGCGCCCTCGGAACAAGGCGCGACGGGCGTCTGGGGGCACCTCGCGCAAACCGTGCTGGGCGAGTATGTGCGCAACTCGCTGCTGCTGATGGCGGGGGTGGCGTTCGGCGTGATTTTCGGCGGCGTGCTGACGGCGTGGATCATCACCATGTGCCGCTTTCCGGGGCGGCGGGTGTTTGAGTGGGCGCTGTTGCTGCCGATGGCGATGCCGGCCTACGTCATGGCCTACGCTTATACCGACCTGTTGCAATTTTCCGGCCCGGTGCAAATGGCGCTGCGCGAGGCGATGGGCTGGAGCGCCGGACAATACCGCTTCCCGGATGTACGTTCGCTCGGCGGCGCGGTGCTGATGTTTTCGCTGGTGCTGTATCCCTATGTGTACTTGCTGGCGCGCGCGGCGTTCCTGGAGCAATCCGACAGCATGCTCGAAATGGCGCGCGTGTCCGGCTACAGCCCGTGGGGCACGTTTTTGCATGTGGCGCTCCCGTTGGCACGTCCTGGTATTGTCGCCGGCGCGGCACTGGCGCTGATGGAGACACTGGCGGATTTCGGCACGGTGTCTTATTTCGGCGTGCCGACATTCACCACCGGCATTTACCGCGCGTGGTTTTCGCTCGGCGATCACACCGCCGCCGCGCAATTGTCGGCGGCGCTGCTGGGCTTTGTGTTTCTGATTTTGCTGATCGAGCGCATCACGCGCGCGCGCGCCGGTTTCCACAGCAGCTCGCAGCGCAAGCAGTTGCGTAACGTGTATCCGTTGCGCGGCGCGTGGCTGCCGCTGGCGTTTGTATTTTGCGCGGTGCCGGTGGTGTTTGGTTTTTTGTTGCCCGCCGGCGTGATGTTGCATCGGGCGCTGACGTTGGGCGACGCGCAATTCGGCGTGCGCTATGTGCAACTGACCTTCAACACCGTCACGCTGGCGGGGTTGACGGCGATACTCGCAGTGACGCTCGCGCTGGCCGCGGGCTATGCCGCGCGTTCGTCACGCTGGGCGGTGCGTGTCGCCAATCGTATCGCGGGCCTCGGTTACGCGGTGCCGGGCGCGGTGATCGCGGTCGGCGTGTTGATTCCTATCACGCGCCTCGATCACGCGCTGGGCGCGGCCATCGAATCGTTCGGCGGGGCGAACCCCGGCTTGCTGTTGACCGGCGGCGTGGCGGCGCTGGTGTACGCGTATCTGGTGCGCTTTTTCGCGGTGGCGTTGCAGTCAGTGGACGCCGGGCTGTCGAAAATCACGCCCAATATGGACAGCGCCGCGCGCTCGCTCGGCCTGGGCCCGGCGGCGACGCTGGCGCGCGTACACGCGCCGCTGCTGTGGCGCAGCGCGCTCGCCGCCTGGTTGCTGGTGTTCGTCGATGTGATGAAAGAATTGCCGGTAACTTTTGTCATGCGCCCGTTCAACTTCGACACGCTGGCGGTGCAGGCGTATACGCTGGCCTCCGATGAGCGGCTGTCGGAGGCCTCCACCGCCGCGCTCACCATTGTCGCGGTGGGTTTGATACCGCTGCTGGCGCTGTCGCGAATGATGTTGAACCCGCCACGTGAAAAATAAAAAGTTTAATATAATCAAACACTTGTGATGAAAGCACTGATAACCGGGTTTGATCCGTTCGGCGGCGACGCGCGCAACCCGTCGTATGAGGCCGTGCGCGCATTGCCTGCGCGCGTCGGCACGCTACAGGTGGTAACCGCTGAATTGCCGACATCGTTCGCGCGCGCGGCGCCGAAGTTGCGTGCGCTCATCCGACGCGAGCAGCCGCAAATCGTGGTGTGCGTGGGTTTGGCGGCGGATCGTGCCGTGATCGGCATTGAACGAGTCGCGGTGAATCTGCGGGATGCGCGCCTGCCGGACAACGATGGCGCGCGCCCGCTGGACCAGCCGGTGGCGCGGGGCGGGCCAGCGGCGTATTTTTCGACGCTGCCCGTGCGCAAAATTCTGGCGCGGCTCAAGGCGGAAAATATCCCGTGCGAGCTGTCGATGAGCGCGGGAACGTTCGTGTGCAATCAGGTATTTTATTCACTCATGCACTGGGCGGCGCAACAATCGCACCCGTTGCCGGCGGGCTTTGTGCATGTGCCCGCGGTGCTGCCGCCGGCGCATTTGACGCGCGCGCTTAAGCTGATATTGCAGGTCACGCGCCGCGCTTGCGGGTAGTGGCAATGGTTCAGGCCGCGCCGCCGTGCTGGCGCCATATCTCCTTGATGCGATCAGCCAGCGTTGCCGGATCAAACGGTTTGGGGATCACCGCGATCGCGCCTAGGTCAAGGTAAGACTGCACCTCGTGCGGCTGCACGCGCGCGGTCACGAAAATCACCGGCGTATTTTGGGTCTGCGGCAATAGGCGCAGCGCATGCAGGGTTTGCGGGCCGTCCATGCCGGGCATCATGACATCGAGCAGGATCAGGTCCGGCGTATGCTTCTCAAGATGCGCCAGCGCCTGCACGCCGGAGTCAAAAATATCCGTGTGCAGTTTGCCAAATCCCAGCGCGGCTTCGAGGATCAACTGCAAATCAGGGTCGTCCTCCGCGCATACAATATTACGCAGCGGCTTGCCGCGTATGGACTCGATGGCGCGTGGCGGCGCGGCTTCGGTACGGCGCGCGGCGGGAGGGGCGGTCGCCAGGTATTCCAGTCGGTACCCCTTGTGGTACACGGTGGTCAACTCAAAGCCGTTTTGCGGCGTAAGGCCGAGCTTGATACGCAGGCGGCTGATGTGGGTGTCCACGGTGCGCGTGACCACCTCCGGATTGGTATGCCATACGTTTTCAAGCAACTCATGGCGCGTCAGC
>JANPOH010000335.1:0-3623 GCA_031427895.1 Betaproteobacteria bacterium | reverse complement strand
GCCCAGCACGCGGCCGATGAGGTCCATGCTGCTGCCGGGGCCGATGTGTATCAACATGCGTACCGTGCGCGACGGGTACGCCGCGCCGTCCTGCGCCGCCACCGCGCCCGCCATCTGCATGATTGAAGCACCCGCCGCCAGCATCAGCCATCGTTTCATCCGTCGCCCCGCGTTAATCATAAAACGTCGCATAGTCATCCAGCGCAATGCGCGCGGGCTGAAAGGTATTCACCACCGCATCCTCCCGCGCGTAGCCCATGGCGATACCGCACATGATGGTCCAGTCGCGCGTGATGCCGAGTTCGCGCCGCACGATATCCGGGTAGCTTGCGATCGACGCCTCGGCGCAGGTGTGCAACCCGCGGGCGCGCGCCGCCAGCATCAACGTCTGCGCGAACAGGCCGTAATCGAACCAACTGCCGATTTCGAGCGTGCGGTCGATGGTCAGCACCAGCCCGGCGGGCGCGCCGAAAAAAACATAGTTGCCGGCACGGTAAGCGCGCGATTTCTCGTGATCGCCGCGTCCGATGCCGAGCGTGCCGTACAGCCCCCAGCCGCAGGCGCGGCGCCGCGCGAGGTAGGGTTCCTCGATCGGATCGGTGTAATAGTTGTAATCGCGCTTGTGGCCCGGCTCGTCGCTCAGAAACGCCTGCTGGATCGCGCCGCCCACGCGCCCCAGCGTCGCGCCCGTGAGCACATGCACGCGCCACGGCTGGATGTTGGAGCCGCTCGGCGCCCAACGTCCGAGCTCGACGATTTCGCGGAGTATTTCCGGCGGTATTGCATCGGGCTTGTAGGCGCGGATCGAGCGCCGAGTGCGCGCGGCCTCGAACACATCGGCCGAGGTCTTGTTCAGTTCTGCATTCATGACACCCTCCAGCGACGATGTTAACACCCGCCCTGCGTCAGTTAAAATTGCCGCTAATCCACCCAAAGGAAAATCGTGACCGATCCCATCCGCATCACTCTCGGCGGCTACGGCCCGCCCAACACCACCTGCAGCCGCGGCCTGAAGGTATTGGGCGATACGCTCAGCACGCAATTCGGCAATGAGATAGCCGTGCATACCGTATGGAATGTAATGGATTTCGGCTACAAGGCGTCCGACCTGCTGTGGATGGCGGAAACCGGCGTGCTGTCGCTGACTTATCAATCCACCAGCTATATCGCTGATCGCGTGCCGGAGCTCGACTTTATCGATCTGTTGTTTCTGTTCGATAATCTGCATCAGGCGCGCGCCGCGATGGATGGCGCGCTCGGCGCATGGATGACGCAAAAGATCGAGGAACGCATTCCCGGCTACCGCGTGCTCGGCTTTTTTGAAAACGGCTATCGCCACATCTCCAACCGGCTGCGTCCGGTGCATACCCTCGCCGATCTGAAAGGCATGCGGGTGCGGCTGATGCCCGGTGAAACTCACCGCCGCAGTTTTGCAATGCTGGGCGCAGTTCCCTGCCCGCTGGATCTAAAGCCCGGCCTTGAGGCCATCGTTTCCGGTGCGGTGGACGCGCAGGAAAACCCGCTCGCCAATACCGCCGACTACGACGCGCACAAGGTGCATAAGTTTCATACGCTATCCAGCCACTGCTACCACTCGCGCGGGCTTTACATGAACCGCGCGCAATTTGATAGCTGGCCAACGGCATTGCAGGATGCGATGCGCGCCGCCGCGCGCAAGGCCGTACTGGCGCAACGCGACCTTGCCGTGGAAGAAGAACAGCTCGCCCGCAAGGCCATCGAAGCCGAAGGCGGCGAGGTCATCGAATTGACGGCTGAAGCGCGCGCCGCCTTCGTGCAGGCGGTGAAACCGCTGCACGATGAAGCCCGCAAACGCTTTGGCGCGAATGTGTTTGCTATGATTCCGCGCGCTTAGTTTCGGCGCGTTCGGATTTTTTCGCGAATGCAGCGCCGCGTGAACCAACAGCGGAACCAGCGGCGATCAGCGCGAGTTTTTCGCGGCGGCTTAACTGCTTGATGCGATATTCGCGCTTGCACGCGGCGGAGCGGTTGGCCGCCTTTTCCTGATACATCAGTTTGACCGGTCGCCGCGTGCGCGTGTAACGCGCGCCGCGCGCGCCGCCGCCATTGTGTTCGGCCACCCGGCGCGCGACATCGATTGCAACGCCGGTATACAGGCTGCCGTCGGCGCAGCGCACAAGGTACACGTGCCAATGTTTCGCCGCACGCGCCATTCAATTCATCTACTTGATTTTAAACGGTTATTTATGAAGACCGCGTTCACGCAAATAACGCGCCGCCTTCGGCGACAGGCAAAATGCCGCGCGCTTTCCCTTCGCTGGCTTGGCAGAGCGGGCAGCCGCGGTCGCCGCAGCAGCCTTGACGTAACCGCACTTGTGCAAATACACCAGGCTGGTTTCCGCGATCTGAATATTCACCGTGATGGCCGCGGCAATATCGGCGGCGCAGCCCTGCGAATGCACCGCCAGGTATTGCAGCGCGCTCACCTGCGGGCCATCGAGCGTTTCCCACTGATTGATGTATTGGGCGAGGTCTTCCTGCAAGCGGGCATTTTCGGCGCGCAATTGCACGAGCTCTGTTTCCAGCGTCTCCAGTTTTGATTTGAATTTCGCCGCTGCCGGCACCTGCTTTAATAACGTTGCCACGACACCCACTGCCGCACCTCTTTTAGCGTGATCTTGAGCGCGTAATTTTACCGCAACGGTCATGCGTCGCGAGCGCATGCGGCGAAGGCCGGCGCGCCACGCAAAAAAAACGCGCCCGGCAAGGCGCGTTTTTATCCAGCCGAATGAAAGCAGAAGGCGCGTTACTTCTTGTCGTCGTCTTTCGGTTTATTGGTCATCACCTTCCACGTGAACCAGCCGCCGACGCCAAACATGAGCGCCAGAAAAACAATGATCCCCACATAGTTGGGTTCGGGAATCGGGGCGTCCTTGATTTCAGCCGCGCAGGCGACGCCCATGATGAGAAAGGTGTACAAGGAAAAAAGAATGCCGGAAATTTTAGCCATCAGAAGCTCCAGATTAGTTAAAGAAAAGCAAGCCAACGTGCGGAATCTCCGCCGGACGGGTTATAACGCATACCCGTAGTTTGGTGAACACTGCCGCCCAAAGTGATTCTGTCACAGCAGGCTTACCATAGACTTACCGGACATTCGCAAATGGCGCCCTGGCACGATCGCAAGTTCATATAGCGTAAGCGCGTCTGCCCATAGTCACCCGCGGCGCGCAAAGGCATAATCCTGCCTTTCGTTCACCCTCCACAAGATAAGGAACACCATGGCAACGACCACACCCAGCGGCCTCATCATCGACGACGTAACCGTCGGTAGCGGCGCCGAGGCGAGCGCGGGACAACAAGTCACCGTTCACTATACCGGCTGGCTCACCAGCGGCGAAAAATTTGATTCGAGCAAAGACCGCGACGACCCGTTTGTGTTCCCGCTCGGCGGCGGGCGCGTGATTCGCGGCTGGGACGAAGGCGTTCAAGGCATGCAAGTGGGCGGCACGCGCAAGCTGACGATTCCGCCCGAACTGGGCTACGGCGCGCGCGGCGCCGGTGGCGTGATTCCGCCGAACGCGACGCTGGTGTTTGAGGTGGAATTGCTGGCGACGGCCTAAGCCCGCGAACCAGGGTCGCTGCCC
>JANPOH010000334.1:0-4639 GCA_031427895.1 Betaproteobacteria bacterium | reverse complement strand
CCCTGCACCTCTGCGGTGAAGCATTTGACGTTTGCACTTCAATCCATCTTTTCCCGAATCTCACGCACCACGCGCTCCACCGAAGGAATCGTGTTGTCCTCAAGCAGATCCGCCGAAGGCAGCGGTATGTGCGGCGTGGTGATGCGGATGATCGGACCATCCAGGTCCCAGAAAATTTCGTCCGCAACAATCGATGCAATCTCCGCACCCCAACCGCACAGACGCGGATTTTCTTCTATCGTTACCAGACGCCCGGTCTTCGCCACTTCGGCCAAAATCGTTACCGTATCCAGCGGCACCAGTGAACGCACATCGACCACGGTGCAGGAGATGCCGTGCTCTTTTTCAAGTATCTCCGCCGCCGCCAGCGCGCGATGCACCATCAGGGCGAGCGCGACGATGGTGCAATCGGTGCCCTGACGCAGCACGCGGGCCTTGCCGATCTGATCAACGTATTCGCCATCGGGCACTTCGCCCTTGAACGCGTAGAGCGATTTCTGTTCGAAAAAAATCACCGGATCCGGATCACGTATCGCGGCGGCAAGCAAGCCCTTCACATCCGCCGGAAACGCCGGTGCAATCACCTTGATGCCCGGTATCATCATCGCCCAGTTTTCCACCGACTGCGAGTGCTGCGCGCCGAAGCGCGAACCGGCGCCATTGGCAGTACGTATCACCAGCGGCAGCGTGATCTGGCCGTCGGTCATGTAGCGCGTCTTGGCGATTTCGTTGGCGACGATATCCCAGCACACCGCGAGAAAATCCGAGAACATGATTTCGGCGATGGGCTTCAAACCCGTCATCGCGGCGCCCATCGCCGCGCCCAGTATCGCCTGCTCGGAAATTGGCGTGTCGCGCACGCGGCGCGGGCCGAATTCTTCAAACAAGCCGACCGTCGCCTTGAACACGCCGCCTGCGGCGCCGATGTCTTCACCCAGAAACACCACGTTTTCATCGCGGCGCATTTCCTGCGCGATGCCTGCTGCCACCGCGTCGCGATAGGTTAATTCCGCCATGCTGTGCTCCCGTCTGCCCACACGTTTTTGTCTATTTGGTCTATTGATGGCACCGGCGATGCCTTGGCCACCTCGGTCGCTTCGTCCACTTTGCGCATGGATTCACCTTCGATATCTATCAATGTCGCTTCGACGATGCCCAAGCCCAGCAGCCGCTCTCGATACATTTTGATCGGATCGCGTTCGAGCCAGCGCTCCAACTCGCCCTCGGGCCGATACTTGCCCGGATCGGCACGCGAGTGGCCGCTGTGGCGATAGGTCATGCACTCGATCAACGCCGGCCCGCCGCCGCGGCGGGCGCGCTCCATGTATTGCTGCGCTGTGCGATACACCTCGTCGGCGTCGTTGCCGTCGATGACGATTTTTTCCAGGCCATACGCACTGGCGCGATCCGCTGCCGGATGCTCCACTGCCGTCACGGTCGAAATCGGCGTGTATTCCATGTAGAGATTGTTCTCGCACACAAATATCACCGGCAGCTTCCAGATCACGCTGAAGTTCAGCGCCTCGTGAAACGCACCGATGTTGGTGGTGCCGTCGCCAAAGAAACACACCGCCACCTGCTCGGTGCCGCGATACTGCGCGCTCCACGCAGCGCCCGCCGCCACCGGCAGATGCGCGCCGATAATCGCGTAAGAACCCATCGCGCCCTTCGATACATCGGTCAGATGCATGGAGCCGCCCTTGCCTCCCAAGAGGCCGCACTGCCGGCCCATCAGCTCGCCCAGCACGCCTTCCATCGACGCGCCGCGCGCCAGCGTGTGCGCGTGGCCGCGATAAGTGCAAAACGTCCAGTCGTCGGGCCGCATCGCCACGCCGAAGCCGGCGGCGATGGCCTCCTGCCCCAGCGACAAATGGCTGGTGCCCTTGATCAGGTTTTGCAAAAACAAATCGTACGCGCGCTTTTCGCAATAGCGCAGTTCGAGCTGCGAGCGGTAGAGCTCGAGGCGGATGTCGTGGCCCAGTGTCATTGGTTTGGTTGTATCCATAGTCGGTGATTCGTGAGGCGTGAGGCGTGAGGCGCGGGGCGTGGTGGATTGGCGGTTACACCTCACCCCTCACGCCTAACCCCTCCCGCAGTTAGTATTTGTTGGCTATCGGCAATTCCTGCGCCGGGAACAACGTAATCACCTTCGCCCCGTTCGGCGTCAGCACCACTTCTTCCTCAATCCGCGCGGCGGATACGCCGTCTTTCGCCGGGCAGAAGGTTTCCACCGCGAACACCATGCCGACTTTCAATTCATACGGGTCTTTAAACGAATTCAGGCGCGAGATCAGCGGGCGCTCGTGCAGGCCCATGCCCAGGCCGTGACAGAAATTCAGGCCGAATGCCGACATCTCGGTCTCGAAGCCGATTTCAGTACACTTGGGGAATGCCTTCGCGACTTTTTCGGTGGACACGCCGGGCTTTAACATCGCGATCGCGCCATCCATCCAGCCGCGCGCTTTTTTATAGGCGTCGTGCTGCGCGGGTGTGGCGCTGCCCACGGTGAAAGTGCGGTAGTAGCAGGTCTTGTAACCCATGTAGGTTTGGATCAAATCGAAATACGCCTGATCGCCGGGGCGTATCAGCCGGTCGGTGAAGTTATGCGGATGCGGGCTGCACCGCTCGCCCGCGATGGCGTTTACCGCTTCGACGCAATCCGAACCCATTTCGTAAAAACGCTTGGTCGCCAGCGCGACGATTTCATTCTCGCGCACACCGGGTTTTAACGCCTCGAAAATATCCTGATACACGCCGTCGCCCATCGCCGCCGCCATGTTAAGCAGAGTAATTTCGTCGTGGCTTTTGATCTCGCGCGCATCCAGCATCACCTGCTGGCCATCCACCACATTCAGGCCGAGCTTTTGCAGCGCAAACATGAACAGCGGCTCGCACACGTCGATGCCGAGCGGCATGTCGGCCACGCCCTCGGCCTTGAGCACATCGTAAATTTCTTTCGCCGCCGCTTCAAACAAACCGACTTTGGGATTGATCGCGCCGCGCAAGCCCACATTGCCGGCGAGACAATGATTTTTCGGCAGCCATGGCGCATAAATTTTGTGGTGCCGCGCGGCGGAACCAAAATCCCACACCCATGGCTCGCCGTTGCCGGTAAGCAAACACCAGCGCGTGAGTTTGTCGCGCGCCCATTCACCGATCACGGTGCTGGAGATATAGCGAATATTGTATTGGTCGAACACCAGCACCGCGCCGAGCGGCGATTGCGCCAGCGCGTTGCGTGTGCGCGCGAGGCGATAGTTGTGCAGGCGGCGAAAATCGACGCGCTCCTCGAAATCCACCTGCATGCGGCCCGGCGCCTGCAACGGAATATCCCAGCGATGGCCCGGATTGGCCGGGTCATACAAGCCGTCGGGGGCGGACGCCACGCCGCGCTTGGGGTCGATGCTTGAGGCTTTGATGTTTTTCGGTTCTACTTTTTTTTGCTTCACGGTCATCACAAATTCCCCAATAAAAACAAATACTTACAACAAAACCGGCAGCGGTCTTAAAGTCGTGAAGTCGTGAGCTGGCTCGGCTGCGCGGTGAGTTACGGCGCAAACCCCGCGCCTTAATCCAAACTGAGCACACCCTACCACCCCCCTACCTCTCACGCCTCACGAATTTCAGCCTGCCTTGATTCCCGCAGCCTTGATGATCGGCAGCCAGCGCTGGAGTTCGCTCTTCACGAAATCGCCGAGTTCATCGGGTGTTGACGGTGCGGCTTCAGCGCCCTGGGTCAGCAAGTGCTGCTTCACGTCGGGCCGATTCAGCACATCGGTGATTTCTTGATTGAGTTTCATCACCACCGCGCGCGGCGTTCTGGCTGTCGTGAACAAACCGAACCACAGACGCGCATCCATGCCGGGAATGCCAGCCTCGACCGCGCTTGGAATGTCGGGCGTGCCCGCAAAGCGCGTCTTGCTCGACACCGCCAGCGCCTTGACGCGCCCGGCTTTCAATTGCGTGTGCGCGGTGACCGGCGACAAAAACGAAATCTGCGTTTCCGATGACAACAGCGCGGTCAGTGCCAGCCCCGCGCTCTTGTACGGCACGTGCAACACGTTCACACCCGCGATGCGATTAAACAACTCGCCCGCGAGATGACTCATCGTGCCGTTGCCCGCCGAGGCATAACTCAAACCGCCTTTCTGTTTGATGAATGCGATCAGCTCTTTGGTATTGGCGACGGGTATCGACGGATGCGTCACCAGCACCACCACGCCGGTGGTCATGCGTGACACCGGCGCGAAATCTTTCACCGGGTCGTAAGGCAAATCTTTATACAACGCCACCGCGCTCACCATCGGCCCGGCATGGCCCATCACCATGTTGTAACCGTCCGGCGCGGCTTTCGCCACCACGTCGGCGGCGAGCGTGCCCCCAGCGCCGGAGCGGCTGTCCACCACCACTGGCTGCGCCCATTTTTCATTGAGCTTTTGCCCGATATAGCGCGACAAATAATCGGCCGTGCTGCCCACGCCGCCACCCATGATGCGTATCGGGCGATTGGGAAAATCTTTCGCCTCTTGTGCATGTGCGTTACTCGCTGCAAGCAGCACAGCCATACAGACTACGGTTTTCATGTTTATCCTCGCTGCCTTATCCGATTGCGAGTTCACACCCTTCCCTCATCCCCTGC
>JANPOH010000333.1:0-4165 GCA_031427895.1 Betaproteobacteria bacterium | reverse complement strand
GGGGTGGCGAAGGTCTTGCCGCTATCCACCGAGTAAACGATGTCGGCGCCTTCACCGGCAGCCGTGCCGTCTTTGTATTTGGTGTGTTGCGGCACTGGATTGGTGATCGCCACCTTCTCCGCCGGCGCCTTGGTTTTGTTGACATAGGTGATGGTGTAGATCACCTCGTCACCCGGCACCATCTTGGTCGGCGCGATCAGCTTTTTGACCTTTGCCCCTTTGTCGACGACCTCGATTTCCTTCTCGGCCCTGGTCACGAGTTCGACGTTCTGCGCCAGGGCTGCCGGGACGATACCCGTCAGGGCGATCGTCCCGCCCAGCGACGCAACAGCCCATAATCGATGCATGCGTTTCATGGTGTTCTCCTGGTTAATTAATAGTGATGCGGTAATCGATAAGCGTAGTGGCCGCAACGCCTGCCACGACAACATCGCCGAGCACAACCGCGACGGTCCCCACGGCATTGCCGCAACCGGAGCAACTGGCGTTATCCCCGTCCACCACGTCGGTTTTGTCCACTGTGCCGACGCGTATGCTGTTCAGCACATAAGTGGAATTCGCGGGAATGTTGTCGGTGATGGTTACCGCCTGCGCAGTGCCGGTACCGCTGACGGTGACTGTCACCTGATACTGGATGATGGTTCCCGGCACGAACGCGGAACAACCGGCCGGCGGCGCACCCACGTTGCACGGCCCGCTGACCACACCGAAGGGGCTGGTCACGTTGAGCACTTCTTTCACGATGGTGACCGTGACCGAGGCGACCACGTAGGTGCCGTTGGCAGTGCCATCCGAGCCTGAATCCGCCGCACCACCGGGACCGACGCCGACTACCGCGTCGATAGTGCCGCCGCCGACGGTGGGCGTACCGAGGTTGGTCAGGATCGTGCCCGGCGCCGCGCCCGCCGCGCCCGCCGTGGCGGACACTGCGGTAAGCGTCACAATACCCTGATTGCCGTTCACCAGCGCCGATGGGATGTTGGACACCAACAGCACACGCACCGACTGATCGGCATTGATGGTGATGGGGCCCGCGATCAATGTGTCACCCGCATCCAGCACGCCGTTGTTGTTGACATCGAGGAACATCTGGCCGGCGGTACCCGGCGTGGGGTTGAACTGGTCGCCGGCCACCGCCAGATTCGGCGTCAGCGTGAACAACTCCGTGCCGTTGCCCACGTTGGTGATGGTAAAAGCCAGTACGCGGTTGGTATCGGGCGTGTTCACCGGGGTGACTGCAACGGGGGCGGTGACGCGCACGCTGATCAGCTCGTCCACGCGTATCGACACCGTGCTGGTGGTGGCCGTTGCGGGAACACCACCGACGCTGTAGCTGGCGGTGGCGTTGTTGGTGATGGTGGTGCCCGCGGGCGTGCCCACGGCGTGTGCGTCCTGCCAGGACGTGGCGAGAAATCCCGTCACGAGAAATGCCATACCCATTCGTAGCCATCTGGAAGCCATGGTAGTTACTCCTTTTGTCGTTAAGTTGATGCGGGGTTGTGGTAAAAAAACAGGGTTGGTCATCGAGGTCACTCCTTTAATAAAAAATCAAAAAATGGCGGCGTTGCATTTCCGGCAAACGCGCGCAACGACAGCGCAGCACTGTCGGTTGCGAGAGAAACCATCGCTACACCGGGCCGCGCCTGGCGGGCTAACGTTCGGGGAGATGCGGAGAATCGGGTTTGTTGTGCGCGCCGTTGAGCGCGACGCGCGGTGCGTTTTGCGCATTTTCCGCAAAGAGAAAAAAGTTTGGATTTATATTGAGTTTCATCAGATAAATGGTTTTTACGGGCACACTATTACCAGCTTCAAATTGTCCCATGCAATCATAGGGTTCTCCTGATAAATTCGCGTCCTTTTACAATACTTTTACAAAGCGAATTGTAATGACGCAACAAGCGTGAACCACGTCACGTTTTCGGTCGCGAAAAGACGCAGGAGCGGTGGTCTCAAAGGGGAGTAACACGCAACGCACGTTGGTCCGTGCGAACGAAGGAAGGAGCCGGATCGGCGCAACCCCGCAACGATCGGGCGCGCAGCCAAGCCGCTGCGCAGAATCACACTAACTATTTGTTTTTAAACAATATTTTTATTACAGCTATCGTCCGAAAATGGCTCGTGGCCACCCCGCCGGCAGGCTGGATTCGATGATCGAAAGCATAACGCGCATGGCTTTGTGAAAATCGCGCGGGTCCAGCCATTCCCAAGTGCCGCACGCCAGCGCGATCAGACCCGCAAGCGTGAGCAGCGCCGCGAACAACACGCGCGGCACGCGAAACAACAGCGTCTTCCACCACACCCGCTGCCCCTGCGGATTAACGAATGCCAGCCCGCCCGCGCCGAGCAGCATCAAACCGCTGAACGCATACACCGCACCGGGGCGCTGATTCAAATACGCGGTAACGGTATTCCAGCGACCGGCATCCATGGCATACGCCGCGCCGACGACACAGCCCGCGATCAGCAACAGCATGAAGCCCCAAATCAACGCGGGAAACCCGTCGTAAGCGCCGTCGGAGTCATGCGACAGACGCAGCCCCATGCGCCGCGTGTAGAACGACTCCAGCGCGCCGATCAACACGCCCGCGCCGATGGTAAAAATGCCCAGATGCACCCCCTTGGGCAAGGCATAGTAACGCGCCGCGACGATACCGAGCACGCCGAAGATCATCAGACTGAAAGCGAGGAAGGCGGTAAGACGCATGGTGCGCGAAAGTGTAGCGCGCCTGCGCCGGCAATGGCGAAAAAATTGATGGGCCGCGACGTGCCTGATCCGTTGGCCGACGGCTGACGGATGACGAGGCGAACCAGCGATACCTTGTGTTAATGGAAAATCAATACCGTGTATGATTTACCATCATCAACGGCAAGCATGAATACCTGCACAGCGCCGCCTCGCGCGAAAAATTCAGGATCGCGCCGCGGCAATCACGCCGCGCGCAGGAGCCCGGCCGAATTCCGATGCCGGGAACAAACCATGGCTGATGAATGCGCGACAATTCACAAGGCCAGCGAACATTTGGCGGCGTGCAAGGCATAGGCGCGTAACCCTTGGCGCGCGGGCCGTTCCTCGCGAGAGACAGGGGCTTGGCTTTTGCCCGCCAACCCCGGCATCGCGACCTGCCTCCTCTTGCCGCTTTGCCGCCCCACCCCCATCTCCGCCTTCCGCCCTCAAGGGGAAACGGGTTTCGAAGTGGCGCGTCGTATATTTTCCAACAAGGAATATTGCGCGGAATATTGCGCGGTATTGCGAAATTCCTTCGATGTGCTATTCTTTAAGTATATCCATGTATATACATCACCCTGCGGCGGGCGCGTCATGAGACTTCAATTGGCAAGATGGGGCAACAGTTTGGCGGTAAGGCTTCCGGTCGAATGCGTCCGCGCCACCGGTCTGCGTCAAGGCGATAGCGTCGATGCCGAGATCACCCCGGCAGGCAAAATCACGCTCACACCCGCCAAGACGTTCGACAAAACCGCGTTTCTGCAACGGCTGCGTAAGGCGCGGCAAGGCATGCCGGTGAGCGATCCCGTGGTCGAGCGCATGCGACGCTCGGCACGCTACTGATGGTGTATCTCGATACCAGCGCGGCGGTGCCCCTGTTCGTGGCGGAACCCGCGAGCGATCAGATCGATCGTTGGCTCGACGCATGCGATGTGCCATTGGTTTCGTCCGATTGGATCATCACCGAATTCGCCAGCGCACTGTCGATCAAGGAGCGCTCGGGAACACTGGCCGCCGGCGCCGCCAAGGCTGCATGGCGCAACTTCGGGATATTTTGCCAATCAGGCCTGCGTTTGGCGCCGGCGAGCCGGAACACCTTCGCGGTAGCGGCTAAATTGGCGCGCGACCCGGCGCACGCATTGCGGGCTGGCGACGCATTGCATCTTGCCGCGGCCCTTGAGATGGGCGCCAAAACCATTGCCACTTTGGATACAACAATGAGCGGCAACGCACGGCGGCTAAAAATGAAGACAGTGGTGTTCTTGTAGCCGCGGGCAGCGGATTGTTCACAATGAAGTGCAGAGTGACTTTGCCCTTAACTGGCTGATGGTCCGGGCGAACTGTTCGGCGGTGTGTTAGCCCGGGCTGCTTGTTGCTTCATCAACTAAAAGTTTTGGTGGGCCATGATGGACTTGAACCATCGACCAACGGATTATGAGG
>JANPOH010000332.1:0-2306 GCA_031427895.1 Betaproteobacteria bacterium | reverse complement strand
TTTTTTCGGTTATTCGGGATTCCCGAATAACCGCAATCGCCGATGTGTAACGCCGCCGATGGCAGACCATATCGAGGATATCCTCGATATGGTCTGGCGCAACGGGCAAGCGCCACCGTAGTTACGTCTTTCACTTTTTGCCCTTCTGCGCTTTGCTTTGCGCGCGCGGCTTCCCGCTCTCAAGCAGTTTGAGCTTTTTCACTGCGGCATCGAAATGCCGCTCGACCGCGCTGGTCTCAGCAAGCAGCGCCTGCCGGTATTTCTCGTACTCGGTTTCGGCTTTCCTGAGCGCCGCTTCATGCGATATCGATCCGGCGTTATCGAGAATTTCGCGATCCGAGGTGCGCAGGAAATCATCGAGTTTTGCAATCCAGTGGGCCATGGACATGAGCCGGCGGCTGACGGCTTGCAATTCGGCGAATTCCAGATAGACGTTGACGATACGATTGAGGATGTCCAGTTCTCCGGCGTCGAGGTAATTCTTGGCAATGGCGGCATCGGTCTTGCGCGGCCGGTTACCCGACTGGGCGCCGGTCCACGCGGTCATGCCCATGTGCGGGCGCGCGGCGTCCGCCCGCGCATGCACGATCTCGGCGGCGGTATGGCCGTGTGCCGCCCAATGCATTTTGTTTTGTACCGTGGCGAAGAAGCGTTCGGACGCTTCCGCCGCCGGGTCGTAATCAATACTGGTGGCGTAGATGTCGAGCACCTTGCGCCAGAACACCTTTTCGCTGCTGCGGATGTCGCGGATGCGCGCCAGCAGCTCGTCGAAGTAGTTGCCGCCGCCGGCGCGTTTCAGGCGCTCGTCGTCAAGGGCAAAGCCTTTGATCAGGTATTCGCGCAGCCGCTGCGTGGCCCAGATGCGAAACTGGGTGCCGCGATGGGATTTGACGCGGTAGCCGACCGAGATGATGACGTCGAGATTATAGTGGGCGACGTCGTAGCTCTTGCCGTCGGCGGCAGTTATCCGGAATTTCCGGATAACTGAATCACCTGTTAATTCGCCCTCTTGGAAGATGTTGCGTATGTGCTCACTGATGGTGCGCACGTCTTTGGCGAATAATTCAGCCATCTGGCTTTGATTTAACCAGACAGAATCATCCACCAGCCGCACTTCAAGCTTGGCCGTTCCATCCTGCGTGGTGTAAAGCAGGAATTCGCCGGCATTCATTTCTTCTTCCCCAGCGCCTTCTTGCCTCGTCGCTTCTGCGCGCCCTGCAGATTTGCGATGGTCTCGGACACCTTCTGCGCAACCTGCTTGCGTGCCATAGATTTGCCGTGCTGTGTTTCCGTGAGTTCGGACGCCTGGGTTTTGATGAAAACCGAGGTGGCGATTTCCGACGAAACCTCAGCAGATGAATTCAGGTAGTTACGGTGGCTGACTACGGGCGTGCCCGTTTTGGCCTCCAGTTCCTTGCGTGCGTTGCCTGCCACCGAGCCGCCTTCTTTTGCAGCACCCCTATTCTGCGGGAACCCTTGAACGTCTTTTCTCCTGGCGATTTCGGTGGTGCTGGCCTCGCCGAGCATGGTGAAGATCAGTTCCAGATCGGTCATGTGGTCACGCAGGTTGTTGCCGGTCTTGATCTTGTCGAGGCCCTTGAGCCGCTTGTGGGCGCCGGGCGTGACACCGAAGGTGGCGCGGGCAATTTCGGCGGTGAGGATTGAATATTCACGCCCCTCAGCAACCCCGCGAGTCTTCCATTCATCAGTGAGCGCGCTACGGATAGCAATGGAACGCATGCGCTTCTCGACCCAATCCTTGGGATATCCCTTGGCTTGGTAGAGTTCGCGTGCTCTGGCGCTGGCGAGTTCCGGGTTTTCGATTTCCTTGACTCGTTCATAGCCGACTTGCGCCAGCCAGCGCTTGAAGGGTTCGGCCTTGGGCGATGGGATGGACTGAATGATGCGAAAGATGCCTTCGGTGTTGGCGCAATTGCTGCGCTGAATACCGCCTCCGGTTTCCAGCCGAAGGGGGGTGACAAGTTGTCCCCACCCTTGCGATAGCTCTTTGTCGCGTGACCGAATTTTCTTGATGTAGTCGGCTGGGTTGGCACTGTCGGTCAACACCGTGACCACGTCCTGCACCGAGAACCACCACTCATTCTGGTGCCATGTGCGGCGCACGGATTTTTCCTGGAAAACGACGATGTGGTCTTCGGCGCGTGTGGCGTGTGTAATTGTTTTCTCGCTCATACGCCTAACTCCTTCAAATGCTGCTTCATCTTCGCCCGCACCTCAACCAGTTCCGCCTCCAGTTGCTCGATTTCCTTTTCCACGGCGGCGATGTCGATCTCGGCTTCTTCTTC
>JANPOH010000331.1:0-4199 GCA_031427895.1 Betaproteobacteria bacterium | reverse complement strand
TACGGATGTCGCGGATTGCGGTAAATCTCGTCGGCATCGGCCAGTTCCACGATTTCACCATCCTTCATCACCATCACCTCGTCGGACATGTAGCGCACCACCGCCAGATCATGCGAGATAAACACGTAGCTCATGTGGAACTCGTCCTGTAAATCCTGCAACAGATTCAGCAGCTGCGCCTGCACCGACAAATCGAGCGCGGACACCGCCTCATCGCAAATCAGCACCTCCGGCTGCATCGTCAGGCAACGTGCTATCGCGATGCGCTGGCGCTGCCCGCCGGAGAATTCGTGAGGATACTTGAAGAAGGCGGATTCGGGCAGCCCCACTTTACCCAGCAACGCCATCGCCAGGTCCACGCGCGCCGGCGCATCCGCGCCGATGGCATGTATCTGCATCGGCTCCATTAAGCTCTGCCCGGCGGTAAAGCGCGGATTAAGCGCGGCATAGGGGTTCTGAAACACGATCTGTATGCGCCGCTTGAAGGGCATCGCTTCCTCGGGCGTGAGCGCAAGCAAATCGCGTCCGTTAAACAACGCCGTGCCGCCCGATGCCGGCGTCAACCGCAGCAGCGTCAGCGCCAGCGTGGTCTTGCCCGACCCCGATTCGCCGACCACGCCCAGCGTTTTGCCTTTGGCGAGTTTGAATGACGCACCCTTTAACGCCTTGAATTCGCTGGCGCGAAATAGGCTCTCGCGAAAATAAAAATGTTTTGCAAGCCCGGTGACGTCGAGAATGATCTCCTCGTCGCCGCGCAGGCCGCGCCGCCGTTCGGGCGCATTCGCCGGCGGCGGCATGTTATCGAGAAAATCCTCCACCACCGGCAGGCGCATGGGGCGCCGCGCCAGCGGCGGACGGCACGCCAGCAAGGCTTTCGTGTAAGGGTCCTCGGGCGCGGAAAAAACTTGCTTCACGCTGCCCTGTTCGCGGATTTCACCGTCGCGCATCACGATCACCCGGTTCGCCACTTCCGCCACCAGCCCCAAGTCGTGGGTGATGAACAGCATCGCCATCCGCCTGCGTTTCCGCAAACCTGAAAGTAATGCAAGTATCTGTTTTTGAACGGTAATATCCAGTGCCGTCGTAGGCTCGTCAGCGATCAGCAGACGCGGCTCGCAGGCTATCGCCATCGCGATCATCACGCGCTGCTGCTGTCCGCCGGAGAGTTGATGCGGGTAGGCATCGGCGCGCGTCCGCGGCTCGGGAATGCCCACCTCCTGCAACAATTCAATCGCCCGTTCGCGCGCGCGTCCGCGGCGCAATCCCAGATGCTGTTTCAGCACCTCGACCAATTGAAAGCCGATACTGAACACCGGGTTCAGCGAACTCATCGGCTCCTGAAACACCATCGATATCTCCGCGCCGCGCAGCGCGGTCATCTCGCGCGGCGTCAATCCGGGCAAATCGCGCTGGCGGTAGCGGATAGTGCTGCCTGCGAGCACGCGGGCATTGGCCGCCGGCAGCAGCCCCAGGATCGCCAATGCCGACACCGATTTTCCGCTGCCCGATTCACCGACCAGCGCCACGGTTTCATTCGCACGCACCTCGAAGCTCACGCCCTTGACGGCGTGCAGTACCGCGCCATCATCCAGTCTGAAATCGACTTTCAGATCACGCACGCTGAGTAAGGATTCTTCCTGTGTCATCCGGTTCGTGCCTGCGGTGCGGTAGCGAATGGGGCATTGTAAGAAGATTCGGCGAACCGCGGGCGGGCAGCGGCGTTATTCAAGTACACTGCATCGCGTGCCGGATAGCGCCCCCGGCGAAACGCGGCGCTCAACAAAGCAAAGGCACTGACATTTCTTCCACGACCGCCCAGCGGCTTGACCGCCTGCTTGCCAATCTGGCTTACGCCACCCGCAAGGAAATTTCCGCCGCCTGCACTGCCGGCAGAGTCACGCTTGACGGCGCCGCGCTGCACAACCCCGCGCACCTGATCCCGCTGGACAAGGTGCGCGCCGGTGCGCTGCATTTTGACGGCGCGCCGGTCGATCCGCCCGCCCCGCTCACCCTCATGCTGCACAAACCAGCGGGTTGCACCTGCTCGCACAACGCGCCCGGCGCGCCCGGCGCGATAGTCTACGATCTGCTGCCGCCGCGTTTTCGCGCGCGCAAACCGGCGCTCTCCACGGTCGGGCGGCTGGACAAAGACAGCACCGGTCAACTGCTGTTCACCGATGACGGCGCGCTGCTTCACCGCATCATTCACCCCAAAACCCATGCCGCCAAGCATTACCGCGTCACCTTGCGTGATCCGCTGCGCGGCGACGAGGCGGCGTTGTTCGCCACCGGCACGTTTATGCTGCGGGACGACGATAAGCCGTTGAAGCCCGCCGTCTGGCGCGCGGAAAGCACGCACAGCGGCGTGATGATTCTCACCGAAGGCCGTTATCACCAGTTGCGGCGCATGTTCGGCGCCGTCGGCAATCACGTGGTGGCGCTGCATCGCTTCCAGACCGGCGCTCTGGCGCTCGGCGATCTGCCGCAAGGCCAGTACCGCATACTCTCGACCGAGGAACTGGCGCGCATTTT
Source organism: Betaproteobacteria bacterium (assembly GCA_031427895.1). GTDB lineage: Bacteria > Pseudomonadota > Gammaproteobacteria > Burkholderiales > SG8-41 > UBA5216. The sequence continues at coordinate 1,667 of JANPOH010000331.1, read as the reverse complement.
TGCTTGATCGGTCGCGGGTCATTTCAGCCGCGGGTCCAGCGCATCGCGCAAGGCATCGGCGAGCAGGCTGAACGCCGTCACCAGCCCGGCCATCGCCGCCGTGGCTGCCGCAAGCTGCCACCATTTGCCGAGGATCAATTCACTTTGCGCCTCGTTCAGCATGCTGCCCCACGACACCGTGTCCACGCCCACGCCAAAGCCGAGAAAGCTCAATATCACCTCGGATTTGATGAACAGCACCACATGCAGCGACAATTGCACCAGCACCACATGGCTCACGTTGGGGAAAATATGCGCGAACATGCGCCGCACATGAGATGCGCCGATGGCATCCGCCGCCAGCACGTATTCGCGCGCGCGGTGTTTCAGGTATTCGGCGCGCACCAGTCTGAAAATGCCGGTCCATCCGGTCAGGCCAAGAATCAAAATCACCGTCAGCGTGCCTTTCTGATTCAGCACCGCCGCTATCGCCAGCACCAGTAGCAGGTAGGGTATCGAAGTGAACACGCTGTAGAGCCAGTTCAGAAAATCATCCCGGCGTCCGCCGTAATAACCCGCATAAGCACCCAGCACCGTGCCGATCAAAACCGCCAGCGCCGCCGCGACCGCGCCAACGATGAGCGAGGTCTCGGTGCCCTTGATGGCTTTCTTGAGCACATCCCTGCCCCATTTGTCGCCGCCAAACATCAGCGTCGGCGCCCTGGCTTCCGCGGCCGGAGCGGCAGCTAATCCGCGCCGCAGTTCGGCGAGCGTCTCGGCCAACGGATCAGCGATGCCGCTTTGATCCGGCAGCGCCGCCGCGGGCGGCTGCACGGACTGCACGTCCTTTGCGGCAGTGTCCGCCCCTATGAAGCCCGGCGGCGCGTAATGGACGCCGGCCTCGCGCGACCAATCCGCCGCGAGCCAACCGAACGCCGCCGCCAGCACGATCAGCAGGTAGCCGCACACCACCGTCAGCGACACCATCGCCACGCGGTCGCGGCGCAGCCGCCGCCATGCCAGCGGCCATAAACCCGTGGAGCCAGTGGATGCGGCGCTGTCGCTCATTTTAATTGCACCCGCGGATCCACTACCTTGTAAAGAATATCCGCCAGCAGATTGAAGCACAGCGTCGCCACCGCGACGTACACCGTCACCGCCTTGATGACTGGAAAGTCGCTGCGCTCCACCGCCAGCAGCACTTCGCGCCCGATGCCGGGGATCGAAAAAAAGCGCTCGATCAGAAACGCACCCGCCAGCAACGCCGGCAACTGAATCATCACATGGGTCACGATCGGAATCGCCGCGTTACGCAGGACATGCACGCCCATCACGCGCGCTTCACTCATGCCCTTGGCGCGCGCGGTTCGCACGTAATCCTGATGAATTTCATCCAGAAAAAACGTGCGGTAGAGCCGTGTATCCGGCGCCAGCGACACCGCCACGCCCACCACGATCGGCAGCGCACTGAATTTCAGCAGGTTGGTGCAAAAATCCTGTCCCCAGCCCTGTACCGGAAACCATCCCAGTTGATACGCAAAAACATATTGAAAAACGATGATATAGACGAGGATGCTGATCGATTGCCCCACCGTGCAGCCGATCATGATGGCGCGGTCGGTTAGCGATCCGCGCCAGTACGCCACCATCATCGCCATCGCCATCGACAGCACCGTGCTGATTATCAG
>JANPOH010000330.1:0-4318 GCA_031427895.1 Betaproteobacteria bacterium | reverse complement strand
AGAGGCTCGTTGCAACGCGGTGACAGTAACGATGTTGGGCTTCGCAAGCTCAACCCAACCTACAATATCAACAACATTACTCCCACAGCCGTTCCGGCAACGGCAGCCCCGCCAGATCTTCGGCTTTAAGCGGCCCGTTGGGTGCGATGCCAAAGCGTTCCAGCACCGCGGCGAGTTGGCGCACGTGTTGCGCGGAGTGCCAGGTGGAGCGTTCGAGCAGTTGCGACATCGGCTGCACGCCGTAGTAGGTGGTGACTTTCACGGTGCAGGATTTATCCGCGAGCGAACCCCACCACTGTTGCAGGTGTTCGATGGCGCTGTCGCCGTAGGCTGCGATGTCGGCGCCGGTCATGTGCGTGCCGTCGGCCGGCGGCACGTTGGCGAGTTGCACCGCGTAATCCGCGCCGTCGCGCGCGCATTCGAGAAACGCCTCGCCGATGCGAAACACATGGAAACCCAGAAAGCGTATCGTGCGCTCGCGGTTGTCGATCACATTGCCGGTGATTTTGTCATCGGGCATTTGCCGGATCAGGCGTTGCGCGGCGCGCAGGATGGCAGTCCAGCGTTGGATAAGCTCCGCCGGTGACAACGGCGTGTGGCCGGTGCCCTGCAAGCCCACGAATTTGGCAACGTCTTCGAGGTTTTGCCCGAATACATAGGCTTTGCCCTTGGCGACCACGGGCACGTTACGCACGCCATACGACAACAATTTGTCACGACCGCCGGCATCGTTCAGCACATCGATGACGTCGAACTCGATATTTTTTTTCGAAAGAAACTCTTTCGTTTTGAGGCAGCTACTTCATCCCGGTTGGGTGAAGAGCACGAACTTTTCTACGACTGCGTTCATGGCATGGCTCCGGTTGAAAAACAGATTGAGACTACCCCCGTGACGGCAAACCCGTCAAGCGCAGGCTTCTTGCCGCAGACGTATTGCCTCCGCGGCGGTGGCGGATTGGGCGATGGATTCGATAACGCCGCCGCCAAGGCACACATTGCTTTCGTAAACCACCACCGATTGGCCGGGCGTGACCGCCCATTGCGGTTCGGCGAACTCGACCGCGCAACTTTGCTGCGTGGCGGCGGCGATCACGCACGGCGCGTCTTTCTGCCGGTAGCGCGTTTTCGCGCCGTAAACCCAGCCGGTGTGCGGCGTTGCGCCGCTGATCCAGCTTAGGTTCACGGCCGTCAGGCGGTCGGCAAACAGCGACGCATGATCGCGCCCCTGCACCACGATCAAGCGGTTGTTCGCCATGTCTTTTTCGGCGACATACCAGGCATCACCGTCGCCGTGACGGGTGCCGCCGATGCCCAGCCCCTGCCGTTGCCCCAGCGTATAGAACATCAGTCCGTTGTGTTTGCCTAAGTGCGTGCGCGTGCCGTCGGGCGTGCCCAGGGTAACAATGTCACCGGGGTTTGCCGGGAGATAACGATTCAAAAACTCACGGAATGGACGCTCGCCGACGAAGCAGATGCCGGTCGAATCTTTTTTGTCGTGCGTCGCCAGCCCTTCGCGGCGCGCGATTTCGCGCACCTCGATTTTGGTCAGATTGCCCAGCGGGAACAGCGTTTTCGATAACTGCTGCTGATTGAGACGATAAAGAAAATAACTTTGATCCTTGCTGCCGTCGTCGGCGCGCAGCAGTTGATGGAGGCCGTCACGCTCGCGCACTTGCGCGTAGTGTCCGGTGGCGATAAGGTCGGCGCCCAGCGCCATCGCGTGATCGAGAAACGCCTTGAATTTGATTTCGGCGTTGCACATTACGTCCGGGTTCGGCGTGCGGCCGGCTTTGTATTCGGAGAGGAATTCGTTAAATACGCGCTCTTTGTATTCGGCGGAAAAGTTCACCGATTCGATATCAATGCCGATTTTATCGGCGACCGACACCGCATCGATCAAATCCTGCCGCGACGAGCAATAATCATCGGTGTCGTCGTCTTCCCAGTTTTTCATGAACAGGCCCGTCACCTCATGGCCCTGTTGCTTGAGCAACAGCGCGGCGACCGACGAATCCACGCCGCCGGACAGGCCGACCACGACGCGTTTGTGTTTTGCAGGGGAGTTCACGGCGCTATTTTAACCTGCGCGGGGCGCGACAAAAAACGGTAGGGCGGAATGGCGGTGGTAGGGCGGGAGTTATCCCGCCTTGTAACTGTTCAGGTTCCTGCGGCGACTGCAAGAACCTTTCCCTCACCCCCTGCCGGCTCCGCCCCCCTCGCTGCGCTCTCCCCGGAGGGCGAGGGGTGAAAAGCCCTTCTCCCCACGGGACAAGGGAACACTTGAAGCGAAGCAGAAGGGTTGGGATGAGGGAGGCAGCGCTCTCGAACCTGAATAGTTATCCCGCCTTTCGTGGGCCGCGCCAAAGGCGGGATACGCTGCGCTGCTCCCGCCCTGCGGGTTTGGGCAATAAAAAAGGCAGGGTCTTTCGACCCTGCCTTTTTAGCGAACATCCGCTATTGCTGAAACTGAATTACTTCTTGTCGCTTTTCGGGGCGTCAGCTTTCGCTGCGTCGGCTTTCGGGGCATCGGCTTTCTTGTCGTCGGCTTTTTTGCCGTCAGCTTTCGCTGCGTCGGCTTTTTTGCCGTCGGCTTTCTTTGCTTCAGCTTTGGCTTTGCCGTCGGTTTTCTTCTCGTCGCCTTTGCCTTTGTTTTCGGCTTTTTTGTCGGCGGCTTTGGCTTTGCCGTCAGCTTTTTTGTCGTCGGCTTTCGGAGCATCGGCTTTTTTGTCGTCGGCCTTTTTGCCGTCTTTGGCTTCCATTTTGGCTTCGGCTTTCGGCGCGTCTTTCTTGTCTTGCGCGAAGGCGGAGGTCATGGTGGTGGCAAACACGGTGGCCAGCAGGGTTGCGAAAAGCTTGTTCATTCGGTGGTTCCTCGTTTGGTGGTGGTTGATGGCCGCTTGCACAGCCGACCGCATTATTTTTCGGTCACTGACAGTAACGGGTGACCTTAGTCACGGTTGACGTAACAAGTTGTTAACACGCCCGGACGCAACCCGGCGCAAATGGATAAATAAAAAATATCAATAAAAACAAATAGTTATACTGATTCCCGCCATTCGCCCAAGTTGAGATTGTCGAGCGTCCAGTGGCCGATGCTGTAGCGTATCAGCCGCAGCGTGGGGTGGCCCACGGCGGCGGTCATGCGCCGCACCTGGCGGTTTTTGCCTTCGCGGATGGTGAGTTTTAACCACGAGGTAGGACTGTTTTTGCGTATCCGCACCGGCGGCACGCGCGGCCACAGCCAGGCCGGCGGCAGCGCCGGTTCGGCCAGCGCCGGGCGGGTCATGCCGTCTTGCAGCGCCACGCCGCTACGCAGTTGCGCGAGCGCGGGCGGCGCTGGAACCCCCTCGACCTCGACGTAATAGGTTTTTGCCATTTTGTGGCGCGGGTCGGTAATGCGATGTTGCGCCGCACCATCGGCGGTCAGCACCAACAACCCTTCGCTGTCGGCATCGAGCCGGCCCGCGACATGCACGCCGGGCTGGTCGATGAAATCCTTCAGCGTGAGTTTGCCTGCGACGGCGCGAAACTGGCACAACACGCCACAGGGCTTATTGAAAAGGATGACAGCCATCGCGCTCACGCAAGCCGCCCCGCTAAGCCACCTCGGCACTCAAGGAAAGGTAGGGTGCCCCAAAAGTGTGACTTAATGCTCGAAGGTACTGTATTTAAAGAGATTTTACACATAATTGACACTGTTTTTACAGGATTTTAGCGGTTTACATATACAATCCGCCCCTTCCATTTGGGTTGGGGGTTATATGGTGAAGCGAAATGTACGCGGTGTTCGAATTGTGCGGCAGTTAGGCGCCGGGTTGTTGAGTCTGGTGTTGTCGGTGGCGGCCTACGCGCAGCTTGCGCCCGGCCGCGAAGTTGCCGTGGATCTCAAGGGCCAAAAAATCGTGCGCGCGGCCGATGGCAAAGAGGGCCGCGAATCCGCCGCCACCGCCAAGCCCGGCGACGTGATTGAATATGTCGCCACCTATACCAATCGCGGCAAGGCCGCGGTGAAAAACGTGGTGGCCACGCTGCCCATTCCCAACGATACCGAATACGTCGGCGCGTCCGCGCTGCCCGCCAACGCGCAAGCCGCCCTGTCGAACGGTGTTTATCAGACAATGCCGCTCAAGCGCAAAGTTAAATCGAAGGACGGCAAGGAAATCGAACAGGACGTGCCGCTCGCCGAATACCGCACGCTGCGCTGGCAAGTCGGCGAACTTGCCCCCGGCAAGGAGTTTGTGGCCGCTGCGCGCGTGCGCTTGAGTACCACGCCGGTGACTGCCCCCGTGGTTGCGCCCGCCGCTACGACTGTGCCCGC
>JANPOH010000329.1:0-6881 GCA_031427895.1 Betaproteobacteria bacterium | reverse complement strand
TGGTCGAAGAGTTGATCGAGCGCACGATCGCGCCGTGCCGCACCGCCATCAAGGATGCCGGCATCTCGGTCAGCGCGATCAACGACGTGATCCTGGTCGGCGGCATGACGCGCATGCCCAAGGTACAGGACAAGGTCAAGGAGTTCTTTGGCCGCGAGCCGCGCAAAGACGTGAACCCCGACGAGGCGGTTGCCGTGGGTGCTGCCATTCAAGGCCAGGTGCTTGCCGGCGACCGCAAGGACGTACTGCTGCTCGACGTGACGCCGCTGAGCCTGGGCATCGAAACGCTGGGCAGCGTGATGACCAAGCTCATTCAAAAGAACACCACCATCCCGACCAAGGCCAATCAGGTGTTTTCGACTGCCGAGGATAACCAGACCGCGGTAACCATACACGTGCTGCAAGGCGAACGTGAAATCGCCAAGGCCAACAAATCGCTGGGCCAGTTCAACCTGACCGACATTCCGCCCTCGCAGCGCGGCATGCCGCAGATTGAAGTCACCTTCGACATCGACGCCAACGGCATTCTGCATGTGTCGGCCAAGGACAAGGCCACCGGCAAGGAAAACAAGATCAAGATCCAGGCCAGCTCGGGCTTAAGCGAAGAAGAAATTCAGCGCATGGTGAAAGACGCCGAAGCGCATGCCGAAGAAGACAAAAAAGCGCTGGAACTCGTCACCGCGCGCAACCAATGCGACTCGCTGGTGCATTCGGTGAAAAAGCTGTTGAAGGATCACGGCGAGCAATTGACCGCGGATGAAAAAGCCAAGATCGAAGGCGCATTGAAAGACGCCGAAGAAGCGCTGAAAACCGAAGACAAAGACGCCATCGAAGCCAAGGCCGCCGCGCTCGGCGAAGCGTCGCATAAGCTGTCGGAGAAAATGTACGCGGCGGAGCAGGCCAAACAACAGGCCGCGGCAGGTGGCGCAGCCGGCGGCGACGACGCGAAAGCCGCGTCCGGCAAGAAGGATGACAGCAATGTGGTGGATGCCGAGTACACCGAGGTGAAAGACAAGAAATAAGATCAACACCTTCACCGCAAAGGCGCAAAGACGCAAAGGAAACGCAAAGAAATGCACTTCTTTGCGTGTTGTTCTTTGCGCCTTTGCGCCTTTGCGGCAATGTTTTTCTAACTGACCATGGCCCACAAAAAAGACTACTACGAAGTGCTCGGCGTCAATCGCGACACCTCGGACGAGGAGCTTAAAAAGTCCTACCGCAAGCTCGCGATGAAATGGCATCCGGATCGCAATCCGGATAATCCCAAGGCCGAAGGCAATTTCAAAGAGGCCAAGGAAGCCTACGAAATTCTGTCCGACGCCAACAAGCGCGCGGCGTACGATCAATACGGCCACGCGGGCGTGGATGCGTCGGTGGGCGCGGGCGCGGGCTCCGGCAATATGTCCGATGCCTTCGGCGATATCTTCGGTGATATCTTCGGCGGCGGGCGGCAGCGCTCCAGCGTCTATCGCGGCGCGGATCTGCGCTACAACCTGGAAGTGTCGCTCGAAGAAGCCGCGCGCGGCACCGAGACGCGCATCCGCATCCCGGCGCTGGAAGAATGCGGCACCTGCAAGGGTTCCGGCGCAAAACCCGGCACGCAGCCCACCACCTGCTCCACCTGCAAAGGCCAGGGCCAAGTACGCATGCAGCAGGGCTTTTTCTCGATCCAGCAAACCTGCCCGAAGTGCCACGGCAACGGCAAGATGATCGCCAGCCCCTGCGGCACGTGCAGCGGCGCCGGTCGCGTGAAGCAACACAAAACGCTGTCGGTGAAAATCCCCTCGGGGGTGGATGAAGGCGATCGCATACGCTTGTCCGGCGAAGGCGAAGCGGGGGTCAACGGCGGCCCGCCGGGTGACTTGTATGTGGTGATCCACATCAAGCCGCACGCGGTGTTCCAGCGCGATCACAACGATCTGCATTGCGAAATGCCGGTAAGCTTTACCACCGCCGCGCTCGGCGGCGATATCGAAATCCCCACGCTCGACGGCTACGCCAAAATCAAGATTCCGTCCGAGACGCAATCCGGGAAAATCTTCCGTTTGCGCGGCAAGGGCATCAAGGGCGTGCGTTCAGCCACCCACGGCGATCTGATGTGTCATGTGGTGGTTGAAACGCCGGTGAACCTCACCGCGCGGCAAAAAGAACTGCTGCAGGAACTCGAAGCCATCGGCAAAGGCAGCGCCGGGGAGCACAACCCCCGCGCCGAGGGCTGGATGAACAAGGTCAAGGAGTTTTTCGGGCAGCAGCCGTAGTCACCGCGCCGGGCTGAACACGCGCGCCGCCCGCCGCACGTGCGGCCCGCGCACCGCCGGCTTGGCGTGCCGCAACCAGCGCCGCGCATGCGGACGCCGGGCATACACCGCGTCAAACAATGCTTCCAGACGCGGGTGGGTGCCGCGCATGCTGTCGATCACGGATTTCGCCCAATCAAAATATTCGATCTGGCGTTTCAGCGGCCAGCGCGCGGGCGGGTTCGTCGCCACATCGCGCAGATTGCAAATTTTGTCGGCCAGTTTGACCAGCCTTGCCTTGCGCGTGAGATGCGGGCCGTGTTTGACCTGCAGTTCCTTGCGTTTGTGTTTTTTCAGCGTTTTGTTGTCGGTGACTTCGATTACGATGTCGCGGATTTCGCCGCCGAAGGCAGCCGCCAGCTCGTCCGGCGTGGTCTCGGTATCTTCGAGCGTGTCGTGCAGAATCGCCGCGATCAACACCGTGGTGTCGGTGACGCGGCCTTCATGCACCAGCACGTTGGCCAGCTCTATCGGGTGATTGATGTACGGTGACGCCTCGGGGTCTTTGCGCCGCTGATGGCGGTGCTTGTCCGCCGCAAAGGCGATTGCCTTCAAAAACAGCGCATGTCTGGGCTGCATACCGAGGCTCCAAAACCATAACTATTTGTTTTTATTGAATTATTATAGCATTCGACCTGCGCCGATTGCGATAACAGGATAGAATGCGCGCCTTGCCGGATAAACGCCTGACGCGAGACACGCGATGACCCGCACTCCTGATACCTTGCAGCACCTGCGCGAAAGCCTCGCGGCATTCGCCCTGGCGCGCGACTGGGATCAGTTTCACAACCCGAAAAATCTCGCCATGGCGCTGGCGGGAGAAGCCGGTGAACTGATCGAACACTTTCAGTGGCTCACCCCGGAGCAAGCCGCCAACCTGCCGCCCGAAACCCGCGATGCCGTGGCGCTGGAGTGTGCGGATGTGCTGCTGTTCCTGCTGCGGCTTTCGGACAAACTGAATATAGACCTCATCGCCGCAGCGGAAAAAAAGCTGGCACTGAATGCACTGAAATACCCAATCGAAAAATCCCGCGGCACGGCCGCCAAGTATGACAAGCTTTGAGTTCGTGAGGCGTGAGGGGTGACGCTTTTGACGTACCGCCGCCAACGATAGCCCCCCCCGCGCCCACCGCCTAACGCCTCACCCCTCACGCCTCACGCCTCACGCCTAACGAAAACATGCTCTCCTACCGCCACCTGTTCCACGCCGGCAGTTTCGCCGATGTCTTCAAGCATGTGCTGCTCTCGCGGCTGCTGCATGCGATGAATCAGAAAAACAAGCCCTATTTTTATCTCGACACGCATGCCGGCACCGGCCTGTATGATCTGTCGCACCCGTGGGCGCAAAAAGGCCGCGAGTACGAAAGCGGCATCAAGAAGTTGCTCGACCGCGACGACGTTCCAGCCGCGATGAAACCCTATCTCGACATCGTGCGCGCTGAAAATGCCGACGGGCGCCTGCGTTACTACCCCGGCTCGCCGCTCATCGCGCGGCGCCTGATACGGCCTGTTGACCGCATCGCGCTGGCGGAACTAAACAAGACCGACTGCGCCGAACTGCACGAGCTGTTCGCGCGCGACAAGCGCGTCAACGTGCAGTTGATGGATGGTTATCAATCCCTCAAGGCGCACCTGCCGCCCAAGGAACGGCGCGGCTTGGTGCTGATCGATTCATCGTTTGACCGCTCGCGCGAGTTCGCCCGCATCGCCGCCGCGCTGCACGAGGCGCACACGCGCTGGGCCACCGGCACTTACGCCATCTGGTACCCGATGATGGGCGCCGGCGTGATACGCGGCTTCGAGAAACAAATCGAAGCCGCCGGCATCCGCAAGGTGCTGCAATTTGAATTGTCGATTCTGCCGGAAGACGCTTCCACCATGCCCGGCAGCGGCATGATTATCGTCAACCCGCCGTGGAAGTTCGACACCGAAATGCGTACCCTGCTGCGCTGGATGTGGTCGGCGCTCAACGTCAAGGGCGCCGGCGGCGTCAAGGTGAACTGGCTGGTGCGGGACTAACTTCACGCTACTTGATCGCGCTCCAAAACTTCTCCAGCCGCTTATACGAAATCGGATACGGCGTTTTCAACTCCTGCGCGAACAGCGACACGCGTAGTTCTTCGATGTGCCAGCGCACCTCGTGCAGCCGCGGGTCTACCGCGCCTGCCTGCGTTTGCCGCGCCAGCAGTTCTTCGTATTTTTTCCACCAGCCGCTGATACTGGCAGCGTGTTTGCCGTCGCGCTCCCGGTCGCGCGAATATTTTTCCAGCCGCTTTTGCATGGCCTGCAGGTAACGCGGCAACTGCGACAGTTGCTCCCACGGCGTGGCGGCGAAAAACCCCTTGAATATCAGCCGCGACAATTGCGCCCTGATATCCGCGGCCGGTCGCGACAATTCACCCCTTGCGGCATTGCCCGCGCCCAGCGCCAACGACACCTGATGATATTCAGCGCCGATCGCCGCCAGCAGCCGGCAGGCGCCCTCGCTCACCGCAGGCAACCGCGTGCGCGCGCGCTTTAACTGCGTCTCGTAATCTTTCTGGCTGCGCGGCAGGGTGTCGTCGCCGATGAAGGCGCGGTCGGTGATCGCCGCGATCACGTCCTCGCGCAGATCATCCACGCCCGCCACGCCGCGCAACTGCATCGCCGCCTGCTCGAAGCCGCGCAGGTTTTTCTCCAGTTGCTTCATCTGCTCTTTCAGCGCGAGGCGCATCAGGCGCGTGACGCCCAGGCGCATCGCCGCATCCGCCGCCTGCTTTACATCAAAGAGGCGAATTGCCACGCTGTCGCGTTCATCCACCAACGCCGGATAGCCCGTGAGCTTGCGGCCCGCGCGGGTAAACGAAATCTGCTCCGGCAGATCGCCGCAGTCCCACACTTTGAGATTGTCGCGCTCGATGCCGGTCTCGATGGTACCGAATGTGAGTTGCGCCGCCTGCCCCAATTGCGTTTTCAATGCCGCGAGATCGCGCCCATTGGCCAATTCGCGTCCTGCGTCGTCGATCACGCGAAAGTTCATTTTCAGATGCGCGGGTATCTCCGCGTTGTCCCACACGTCCGGCGCCACCGGTTGGCCGACGCGCTGGCGCACAAAATCCGCCAACGCGGTAGTGAACGGTTTGCGCGCGTCGCACGCGGATAAAAACGCGGTCACTTGCTCCGGCAGCGGGAACAGATTGCGCCGCAGTGTTTTCGGCAACGCCTTGAGATAGGCGCCGACCTTGTCGCGGATCATGCCCGGCGCGAGCCAGTCAAACGGCGTCTCCCCCAGCGTGTTGAGCAAATGCAGCGGCACGGTGACAGTCACCCCGTCGAGCGGATGCGCCGGCTCGAAGCGGTAGCGCAGCTTGTACGGCGCCTCGCCCACGAGCAGCGTTTCGGGGAACTGTTCCTCGGTGATATCCATCGCCGAATGCCGCATCAGGTAGTCGCGCGTGAGATACAACAAACGCGGATTGTCCTTCTCGGCATCAGTGCGCCACGCCTCGAAGGCCGCGCCGTTGTGTATGTCCGGCGGCACCAGCGCGTCGTAGAACGCAAACATCGCATGCTCATCCACCAGCACATCGTGCTTGCGCGCCTTGTGCTCCAGCGCCTGCACTTCTTTTATAACTATTTGATTTTGAACGAAAAATTTTGCACTGGTTTGATAATCCCCTTCGACCAGCGCACGGCGGATGAAGATCTCGCGCGCTTCTCGCGGGTTGATTGGACCGTAATGCACGCTGCGCTTGGGCACGATCGTCAGGCCATATAAGGTGACGCGCTCATAGGCCGTGACCATGGCGCGGTCTTTTTCCCAGTGCGGATCAAAGTGATGACGCTTCACAATGTCGCCCGCGATGCGCTCGATCCAATCCGGGTCGATCTTCGCCACGCAACGCGCGTAGAGGCGCTGCGTTTCCACCAGTTCGGCGGCCATCACCCATTTAGGCTGGGCCTTACGCAGCACCGAGCCGGGGAAAATCGTGAACTTGATGCCGCGCGCGCCGAGATAGTCGCCTTCGTCGTTCTTGAAACCCAGATTGCCCAGCAGCCCGGCCAGCAGCGCGCGGTGGATTTGCTCGAAGGTGGCGGGGATTTCGTTTTCGCGCAGGCCCATTTCACCCGTGACGGCGGCAAGCTGGCCGTGGATATCGCGCCACTCGCGCATGCGCCGGTGCGACAGAAAACTCGCCTGACACTGATCGATCAGCTTGCGGTTGGATTTTTTATGCTTGATCGCTTCGTCGAAGAATTGCCAGATTTTTAAGTACGCCATGAAATCCGAGCGCTCGTCCTGAAACGGCTGATGCGCGCGGTCAGCGGCTTCTGCGCGGTCGAACGGCCGGTCACGCGGATCCTGCACCGACAGCGCCGAGGCGATAATCAACACCTCGCGCAAACAGTTTTCCTGCTTCGCGGCGATAATCATGCGCGAGATGCGCGGATCAATCGGAAACTTCGCCAGTTGCCAGCCTATTTGGGTAAGCTGGTTTTCATCATCCACCGCGCCCAGTTCCGCCAGCAGTTGATAGCCGTCGGCGATCATTCGCGGCGGCGGCGGCTCCAGAAACGGAAAATCCTCCACGTCGCCGATTTTCA
>JANPOH010000328.1:0-2348 GCA_031427895.1 Betaproteobacteria bacterium | reverse complement strand
TCGCGGCGGTAGGCGTCGATCACAATATCCTGCGAGGCGGAAAAAAACGCCACGATCAACGAGGCTGCGGCAATCCACAGCAGATGATTTGGCGTGGGCTGCGCCAAACTTAAGGCGGCCAGCGCCGCCGCCAGTGCCAGTTGCATGACGATCAGCCAGCCGCGCCGCCGCCCGACGCGTGGCAGTGCGTAGCGGTCAAACAGCGGCGCCCACAAAAATTTCAAGGTGTACGGCAGGCCCGCCAGCGCGAACAAGCCGATATCGGTGAGATTGATTCCGCCTTCTTTTAACCACGCCTGCAGCACCGAGCCGGTGAGCAGCAGCGGCAAGCCGGCCGCGAAGCCCATCAACAGCGCAATCAGCATGCGCTGGCTGACCATGGCCAGCAGCGTTTCGCGCCAGGTTAATGCCGGCGCGCGCGCGGTGGTTTTTTCGGCGCTCAAAGCGTGTAGTCGTAGTCGATGGTGAGCGGCGCGTGGTCGGAGAACTTTTCGTCCTTGTAGATCGCGGCCTGTTTCGCGGTGGCCGCGATGCCTGGCGTGGCGATGTGGTAATCGATGCGCCAGCCGACGTTCTTGGCGTAAGCCTGGCCGCGATTCGACCACCAGGTGTACTGCTCGGGACGATCGTCAACGCGGCGGAACACATCCACCCATTTCAATTCATCGAATACCTGGGTAAGCCAGGCGCGCTCCTCGGGCAGGAAGCCGGAATTCTTGCGATTGCCGCGCCAGTTTTTGAGATCGATTTCCTTGTGCGCGATGTTCCAGTCGCCGCACACCACCACTTCGCGCCCGCCGGCCTTGAGTTTTTTCAGGTGTGGGTAGAATTTTTCCAGAAAGCGAAACTTTGCCTGCTGGCGATCCTCGCCACTGGAGCCGGACGGCAGGTAGACCGAGATCACCGCTAGCTTGCCGGAAGCGGTATCGAAGTCCGCGCGCACGTAGCGTCCCTCGGCATCGAACTCCGGCGCGCCGAAGCCCGCGGTCACCGTGGTGGGCTTTTTCCGGCTATACAGCCCCACGCCGCTGTAGCCTTTTTTCTCCGCGTAGTGAAAGTGGCCGTGGTAACCCGCCGGGGCGAGCATCTCGGCGGTCATGTCGGCTTGCTGCGCCTTGATTTCCTGCAAGCAAAGCACATCGGCCTTGTGTTTGGCCAGCCACGGCAGAAAGCCCTTGCGTTCAGCCGAGCGAATGCCGTTCAGATTGAGGGAAACAATACGTAACATAAGGTGTCAATGGCTGTTGGCAGGTGATGGGCGTGGCAGGGCGGGTGGCGTGCGCTGTCAACCGGACTGCGGGTGGCGCGCTATTGCCGGTAGCAACTTCCGTCTCTGCTGGTCGTTTCAGGGTTCGCTATAATGACCGGATTCAAGCAAATTCGCCATACCGGCTACGATGGTTAACTTTACGGGGCATTTCATGATGATAAATTCAGTCAAGACGGGCATCGGTTCGGCGACCGCGCCGCCGCGGGTATTCGTGGCAAATGCGGTGGCGGTGGCGGTGGCATTGACCTTGGGATCATTGAGTTTCGCGCCGGCGGCCGTCGCGCAAGGCAAGATCGTGTGCTGGAAAGACGCCGCGGGCAAAGTCGTCGGTTGCGGCGACAAGGTTCCCCCGGAATACGCCAACAGCGGCACCCGAGTGCTGGATAAGGATGGCAATGTTCGCAAGACCGGCGAATCCGCCGATGAGGGGGTTAAACGCCAGGCGCTCGAAAAGGAGCAAGCGGAAAAGAGAGCCGAAGAACAGAAGCGTTTGGCTGAACAAAAGCGTCAGGATTCCGCGCTGTTGAATACCTTTACCACCGAGAAAGAAATCGATCTGAAGCGGGACCGCGAGGTGCAGGCGCTCGACAACAATATTGTCCAGCAACGCGCCGCACTGAAGGTGGCGAACGACCGGCTGGCGGAGGTGAAACCGCGCGCGGCCACGTTCGAGAAGGATAAAAAGCCCGTGCCGCCGGTGGTTAGAGACGATCTGGCCCGGGCCGAAGGCGACAAGTCGCGTATCGAGCAGGACATCGCAACCAAGGAAAAAGACAAGCAGGACACGATCGCCAAGTACGAGGGGCAAAAGAAACGCTACGCGTTCCTTAAGGGCACGTCGCCCGCGGCGGCGCCACCGGCTACGCCCGCATCCGCCGCCGCAACAGTCCCGGCAAAGAAGTAACGCGCATCACCGGTAGTGATGACGGTAGTGAATGAGTAAGGCGCGGATGCGCCTTACTCCGCCAACTTGCGTTTCAGGAGGTCGTTTACCTGCTGCGGGTTGGCCTTGCCCTTGGTCGCTTTCATCGCCTGGCCTACCAGCGAGTTGAAGGCTTTTTCCTTGCCGGCTTTGTAG
>JANPOH010000327.1:0-12914 GCA_031427895.1 Betaproteobacteria bacterium | reverse complement strand
CCGGAGTGGCCGATGATGCACACGAACTCGCCTTTGTCGATGGTGAAATGCACATCATCGAATACCGTCAAATCAGGCTTGCCGCGCGCGCCGGGGAATTTTTTCGCCAGCCCTTCCGCAATCAGGAATGAAGTGCTCATGATTTACTCCACGTAGGTGACGAGTTTTTGCAGCGCGCCGAACATCAGGTCCAGCGCCATGCCCACCACGCCGATCATCAGAATCGCAAAAAATTACGTTGGTAAGGGAAAGGTTGTTCCACTCGTTCCACACGAAGTAGCCGATGCCGGTGCCGCCGACCAGCATCTCCGCCGCCACGATCACCAGCCACGCGATGCCCATCGAGATACGCATTCCCGTCATGATGGTGGGCGCCGCCGCCGGCAGGATCACCAGAAACGCTTTACGCATGATGCTCACTTCGAGCGTGCGTGCCACGTTGAGCCAGTCTTTGCGCACCGAAGCCACGCCGTACGCGGTGTTAATCAGCATCGGCCAGATCGAGCAGATGAAGATCACGAAAATCGACGAGATGGCCGAATCCTTGATGGTGTAGAGCGCCAGCGGCATCCACGCCAGCGGCGAGATGGGCTTTAACACCTGAATGAACGGATCCAGCGCGCGATACAACAGCGGCGACATGCCGATCATAAAACCCAGTGGTATCGCTACTATCGCCGCCAGTAAAAATCCGCCCATCACACGCGCCAGCGAAAAGCTAAGCTGAATGCCGATACCCTTGTCGTTGGGGCCTTTGTCGTAAAACGGATCGGACAGATGCTTTGCTATCGTCTGCCCCATCTGCGCGGGCGTGGGCATGCCGTCGCTTTTTTTCGCGCTCTTGCCCATCAGTTGTTCGTACTCGGTCAGCGCCCCGCCCGCCTTCTCGACAGGCAATGTGGCGGCGTGCCAAATACCCAATAAAAACAAGAAGATAACCAGCGATAGCGCGCCCGCTCGGATACCCATGCTTTTGTCCATGGCGCTACGCTCTCTTGATGGCAAAACTCGCCACATAAGCATCCGGCGCGGTGTGGTCGAACACCTTGCCCATGACGACGATTTTCTTGTTGTTCTCCGCCGGCGGTTTGTAGCCCATCGCCGTCATGTGGCGGCGCGCGTCGGTGAGCAAGTAGATTTGCTCGGTCAATTCCTTCCAGCGCACGTCGCCCTTGATGTAGCCCCAGCGTTTCATCTGCGACAAAATCCATGTCGCCATCGAGTACCAGGGGAACGGATCAAAATCGACGCGCGCCGGATCGTTTTTGATGTTGCCCAAGCCGTCGGCGTATTTGCCGGTGAGCACTTGTTCGAGCACCGCGACGGGCTGATTCAGATAGTTCGCCGACGCAATCGATTCGGCGATGGTCTTGCGGTTGGCCGGGTCGCGCGCCAGCGCCGCGCCTTTTAACACCGCGCGGAACAAGGCCGCGAACGAATTAGGATTCTCTTTGATGAACTGGGTGGGCGCGCCGAACGAACAGCACGGGTGGCCGTCCCACAGCTCCTTCGACAGAATATGGATGAAGCCCACTTCCTCATAGACCGCGCGCTGATTGAACGGATCGGGGCCGAGAAAACCGTCGATATTGCCGGCGCGCATATTGGCCACCATTTCGGGTGGCGGCAGCACGCGGATTTGTATGTCCTTGTCCGGGTCAAGCCCATGCTCGGCGACGTAATAACGCAGCAGAAAGTTATGCATCGAAAACTCGAACGGCACGGCGAATTTGAAACCCTTCCAGGTTTTTGGATCGCGGCTGCCCTTGTGCTTGTTGGCGAGCGTGATCGCCTGACCATTGACGTTTTGTATCGTCGCCACGTTCATCGCCTGCTGCGAGGAGCCGATGCCCATCGAAATCGCAATCGGCATCGGGGCCAGCAGGTGTGAAGCGTCGTACTCCTTGTTCAGCACCTTGTCGCGGATCAACGCCCAGCCGGCGGTTTTAATGACGTCAACCTCCAGCCCTTCGGCGGCGTAGTAACGCAGCGGGTGCGCCAGTATCAGCGGGGTCGCGCAGGTAATTGGGATGAAGCCGATCTTGAGATGCTTTTTTTCCAGCGGGCGCTTGTCCTGCGCCAGTGCCTGCATCGCACCGATCGGCAACACGCTCGCGATCGCCGCCATCGCGGTGTTGGCGCCGACCGCTTTGAGGAAACCACGACGCACGCGATCATCGGGAAACAAGGCGCGCACCATCGCGGATTCGATAACCTCGCGGCCCAGCGTTTCGTGATCCACTTTGGTCTGCGTTTTGTCATGTTGGTGTTGCGAGCTGTGCTGGCCGCACGAACACGGTGCGGATAAATCAGCGTTGGCGTTATAACGAAGGGGGATGTCGGTCATAAGCGTGCTCCTGTTTGTGGTTTGACTTTGTTATCAGCAGATTGCGTGCCAACACGCGAGTCGCCCCGGTGACAATGGCGTAACCATCTGTTTTTATGTGTCTTTTAAGATTCGATGCGGAGCGCTTACGTGCGTGGGCGGGCGCGCCTCGCACAGGCCGCTCCGAATCAGTGCAACCGCGTGGTGCGATACGCTCCATGGTTGTGCGCCGCGCCGTAAGCAAGCCGATGTGCGTACGAAAAGTGGGATAATTCGCGCCACGCAAAAATAACAATCACTAAAGCGCCGCGCGATAACGTATCTCTCTGATGTCACAGCGCCATCTCCTCATCGTTCTGCTCTGCCTCGCCTGGATACTGCCGGGGCTGATCGGCCACGATCCGTGGAAGTCAGACGAGGCCACCACCTTCGGCGTGGTGTATGAACTGCTGCGCGGCGGCTCGTGGCTCACGTCCTCGCTGGCGGGCGAAATTTTTATCGATGAGCCGCCGCTGTATTACCTCACCGCTGCGGCAACGGCATGGCTGACCGCCGCGTTTCTACCGCTGCACGACGGTGCGCGGCTCGCCACCGGCTTTTACATGGGGTTGACGTTTCTGTTCTGCGGCCTCGCCTCGCGCGAATTGAATGGGCGCGGCAAAGGCGCCATCGCCGCGCTGTTAATGCTCGGCTGCTTCGGGTTGGTGGTACGCAGCCACCAGATCATCACCGACATCGCGCCGCTGGCGGGCTTTGCCATGGGTTATTACGCGCTGGCGTTGGCCCAATCACGAAAGCCCGGCCGCGCTACCGCAGGCGGCGTGCTGCTGGGCGGCGCCCTCGGCATGGTATTTCTGTCACAGGGCATACTCGAAACGGCGATCCTCGCGCTGATTGCCGCCGCCCTGCCGCTGGTCAGCCCCGCCTGGCGCACGCGCGGCTATGCCAAAACGCTGGGCATCGCCACGCTGATCGCCACGCCCACCGTTATCGCGTGGCCGCTGGCACTGCACCTGCATGCGCCGGCGCTGCTCACCGGGTGGCTGCGGCACGATCTGCACGCCTTGCTCACCGGCGAAGGCCGCGACATCGCCTACTATCTGCGTGTGTTGCCATGGTACGCATGGCCGGTGTGGCTGGTGTGCCTGTGGACATTGTGGATGGCGCGCAGGCAATCGCCATCGGCGTACCAGGCACCCGCGATTGCACTGCCGCTAACCGGGTTGGCGCTGACGCTGGCGGTGCTCTCGTTCGGCAGTAACGCGCGCGACCTGTATGCACTGCCGCTGCTGCCGGCGCTGGCGCTATTGGCGGTGCCGGGCATCGGCAGCCTGCGGCGCGGCGCGGCGAATGCGTGGCTGTGGTTCAGCGTAACGGCAACCACGTTTTTTATTATCGCGGGCTGGGTGTATTGGTCGGGGTTGGAGTTGGGTGCGCCCGCCCGGCTGCACGCGCATCTGCATCGCATTCAACCCGGCTACACGCCCGGCTTCAAGGCGATGGCGTTTGCCATCGCGGCGTGCTACACGGCAGCGTGGTTTGTGCTGCTGGCGCGCTTAAAGCGCATTCCCGAACGCCCGGTGATCGCGTGGGCGGCGGGCGTTACCGTGATCTGGGGCATGCTCAATACACTTTTCCTGCCGTGGATCGATACCGGCAAGAGCTACCGTTCGGTATTCGCCAGCATGCAAAAAGCCATGCCGTCACAATACCGCTGCGTGTCGAGCCGCCATCTCGCCGAATCACAGCGCGCAATGCTGCATTACGTCGCGAACATCGTGACCCACCGCGAGGAAGCCGCCGCCCGCCGCCGGGATTGCGATTTACTGCTGGTGCAGGGCGTCGCCAAAGAAGGTGCGATACTGCCGGGCTGGCACAAAATCTGGGAAGGTGCCCGGCCAGGCGATAAAGTGGAACGCTACCGGCTGTACCGCGTCAGCGCGCATCCGTCAGAAAAATAATTTTACTTTTATAATCAAATACTTAAGGAGATATCATGAGCGACGCACGTGAAGTGGTAGTGGTCAGCGGGGTTCGCACGGCCATCGGTGATTATGGCGGCGCGCTCAAAGACATTGCGCCGACGGAACTGGCCGCGCAAGTGATACGCGAGGCGGTCAAGCGCGCCAAGGTTGATCCGCAACAGGTCAACCAACTGGTGTTCGGCAATGTCATCCATACGGAAGCGAAGGATATGTACTTTTCGCGCGTGGCCGCCATCAAGGGCGGGTTGCCGCAGGAAACCACCGCGCTTACCGTCAACCGTTTGTGCGGCAGCGGCCTGCAGGCAATCGTCAGCGCGGCGCAAGGCATTCTGCTGGGCGATGCCGATGTCGCCGTCGGCGGCGGCGCGGAGTCAATGAGCCGCAGCGCGTACGTGATGCCGACGCTGCGCTGGGGCCAGCGCATGAGCGATGGCACCGTGGTGGACATGATGGTAGGCGCGTTGACCGATCCGTTCGACACGGTGCATATGGGCATCACCGCCGAGAACATCGCCGAAAAATGGAAAATCACCCGCGAGCAGCAGGACGCCTTCGCCGTTGAAAGTCACCGCCGCGCGGTCAACGCCATCGACAAGGGCTACTTCAAAGACCAGATCCTGCCGGTCGAACTCAAAACCCGCAAAGGCACGACCCTGTTTGACCGCGACGAACACGCGCGTGCCGATGCCACGCTCGAGAGCATGCAGAAGTTACGCACGGTGTTCAAAAAAGACGGTTCGGTGACGGCCGGCAACGCCTCCGGCATCAACGATGGCGCGGCGGCGATTGTGATGATGGAAAAAGGCGCGGCCGCCAAGGCGGGATTAAAGCCGATGGCGCGGCTGGTGTCGTATGGCCTGGCCGGCGTAGACCCGAAAATCATGGGCATCGGCCCGGTGCCCGCGTGCCAACGCGCGTTGGCGAAAGCCGGCCTCACGGTGGACGACATGGACGTGATCGAATCCAACGAAGCCTTCGCCGTGCAGGCGCTGGCGGTATCGTGCGATCTGAAATTCGACGCCAAAAAAACCAATCCCAACGGCGGCGCCGTGGGCTTGGGCCACCCCATCGGCGCCACCGGCGCCATCCTCACGGTGAAAGCGCTCTACGAACTGCAACGCACCGGCGGCCGCTACGCGCTGGTCACCATGTGCATCGGCGGCGGACAGGGGATCGCGGCGGTGTTTGAAAGGATGTCTTAGGTTCGTGAGGGGTGAGGCGTAACAGCTACCCCCTCCTTTGTGCGCCGCGCCTCACGCAAAACCGCCAGCTCACGCAGACAAAAATGCGTGTAGGCGAGGCCATTCAGCACCGGTGCGAACAGGTTCAGGAACGGCACGAAATTCAGCGGTGCCAGCACCAGCCCCAGTAGAAAAAGCCGTCCGCGCGCCGCCTTGACCAGCGCGCGGTATTCCTCGGCGCCGGCGTGCTCGGACAGCGCATCGTAGCGAAACATGTGTTGCGCCAGATACGCGGAATTCATCGCGCTCGCGGCCAATCCCACCGGCCCCAGCAGCCACAGCGGCAGACTCAGCACCAGGATCAACAGATACAGCGTGATGCCGAGCGACGCATTGACAAGACTGCCCGCCACCGTGCCGCCATTGCGCTTTTCAAGCGCCGGATAATCACGCTCCGCCACCAGCTTCACCATCGCCGGCATGGCGAAAATCTCGGTGATAATCATGTTGGTAATCATCAGCGCCGGCAGCATCAGCGCAATCAGCGCCAGCGCCCCCATGCTGTTCACCAGCCACTGCATGCCCCAGTCGCGCAGCGCGCGCGCGATTGGCGTGGAGCCGATGGCGTCCCCCAGCAGCGTCACCCAGCTCTGCCAGAACCAGATCGCCACCACCAACCAGATCGCCAGCGACGCCAGCACCGGCAGCACCATCACCGCCAGCACCCGCGGCGCTTTAAGATCGCGCAGCGCGCGCAGGATGGCGGAGAATACGGTTTTCATGGAGAGGCATTTTAAACGGGCGGCGCGGCTTCCGCGCAGGACTACTTCCCCGCCAACGGCCGCAATGTCATCTGTTCACCCCGCTGCACCATCTCCAGCCGGCGCAGAAAATTCATCCCCAGCAGCACGCTGTCTTCGCCCATGCCTTCGGACACCACCGCGCCCAGGTCTGTTATTTCGATGGCGCCCAGCCGCACGCTGGCAAGGCGCGTGGGGTAGCCGGTGGCGGGGCCGGCGGCGGTTTGCAGGGTGATCGGCGGCCCCAGTTTGAGGCCGAGGTCGTTGGCGAGCGTGCGCGAGAAGGCGATCTGCGTGGCGCCGGTATCCAGCAGGAATTTCACGCGGCGCCCGTTGATCTCGCCGTCGGCGTAGTAGTGGCCGTTGCGGCTGCGCTGCAAGACGACTTCCGCCGAGGCGGTGGCGGTCAGGTTGCGGTTGGGGTTGGCTTCACGCTCGTTCCAGTCGACAAAAAACCAGAACATTACGCCCAGTAGCAGCACCCAGCCCACGGCGATCATGCTGGTATTGCCACTATTGCCGCGCATGCCGGCGATGCGCCGCGGGCGGCCGGCGTCGCGGGTGCCGAGCGGCATCAGATTTTCAGCACGTGCTCGCGGTAGTAGCGCAACTCGGCGATGGATTCATAAATATCCGCCAGCGCCTCGTGTTTGCCGTGCTTGACCAGGCCGGTCAATAACTCCGGCTTCCAGCGCCGCACCAGTTCCTTGAGCGTGCTGACATCGAGATTGCGATAGAGAAAATAGTCTTCGAGCTTGGGCATGTACTTGACCAGAAAGCGCCGGTCCTGATGCACCGAGTTGCCGCATATCGGTGACGCGCTCTTGGGCACATGCTGTTCGATGAATGCAACCATCTGCGCTTCGACATCGGCTTCCGTCAGCGTCGAGGCTTTCACGCGATCGATCAAGCCGCTTTTGCCGTGGGTGGCTTTGTTCCAGGTATCCATGGCGTCGAGCACGGACTGCGGCTGATGCACCACCAGCACCGGCGCTTCCGCGACCAGCTCCAACTGCGAATTGGTGATGAGTATGGCGATTTCGATAATCCTGTCGGTTTCAGGATTAAGGCCGCTCATCTCGAGGTCGATCCAGATGAGGTTATTGGGGTCTTGTGCCATAATCCGTCAATGAAGTTTACTCACCCCTATTCTGTCACAGTTGCCCCATGAATGCATTTGGATTGACATTCCTGGCCGCGGTTATCCTGGCCGCGACCGTGCGTTTTTGGCTGGGCACGCGGCACATGCGCCACGTCGAAGCGCGCCGCGCGGCGGTGCCGCCAGAATTCACCGGCCGGATCACGCTTGAAGCGCACCAGCGTGCCGCCGACTACACCTGCGCCAAGACGCGCGTGGCGCTGGCCTCGGGCGCGCTGGAGGTCATCGCGCTGCTTGCGCTCACCTTCGGCGGCGGGCTGGAACTGCTGCATCAGGCATCGGCGGCGCTGTTTGGCGAGGGCATCGCCCGCGGCCTGACGCTGATCGTGCTGACCGGGCTGCTGATGACGGTGGTAGAGCTGCCCTTCAGCCTTTACAGCACGTTCAACGTGGAGGCGCGTTTCGGCTTTAACAAAATGACGCCTGCGTTGTTCTGGAAAGATTTTTTCAAGGGCTTGCTGGTGGGCGCGGCGCTGGGTCTGCCGCTGGTGGCGGTGGTGTTGTGGCTGATGGCGCAAATGGGCGAATTCTGGTGGCTGTATGCGTGGTTCACCTGGATGGGCTTTAACCTGCTGATGCTGGCGATCTACCCGCTGTGGATCGCGCCGCTGTTTAATAAATTCACGCCGATGGACAACCCGGCGGTCAAAGAGCGGGTGGATAGCCTGCTCGCGCGCTGCGGCTTCAAGGTGAAAGGGCTGATGGTGATGGACGGCTCGATCCGCAGCAGTCATGGCAATGCTTATTTCACCGGCTTCGGCCAATCCAAACGCATCGTGTTTTTCGATACCCTGCTTGAACGCCTGAGCCCCGCCGAAGTCGAAGCGGTGCTGGCGCATGAGCTGGGCCACTTCAAACTGCGCCATGTGCTCAAGCGCATCGCATGGACCTTCGCCGCGAGTTTCTTTTTCCTGTGGCTGCTCGGCGCCTTGATGGGTCAACCGTGGTTCTACGGCGGGCTGAATGTCAGCACGCCTTCCACCGCGATGGCGCTGATTCTGTTTTTCATGGTGCTCCCGAATTTCACCTTCCTGCTGCAACCGCTGCTGGCGATGTATTCACGCAAGCATGAATTCGAGGCCGATCAATATGCCGCGCAACACGCCAGCGCCGCCGAGCTGGTGTCCGCGCTCACCAAGCTCTATAAAGATAACGCCTCGACGCTGACGCCCGACCCGCTGCATTCGATGTTCTACGACTCGCATCCGCCGGCGTTGACGCGCATCGGGCGCTTGCAGGCGCAGGCGTGATTATTTCGTAACTATTTATTTTAAAGCAACCATTTATGGACACCCTGGATCTCGTCAAAAGCAAGTGCAAGCCGTGCGAGGGCGGCGTATCGCCGCTCACCGCCGATGAAATCGCCAAACTGCTGAAGCAGCTCAAAGGCTGGGAGCACGCGGCGCACCAGGGTAATAAGGGTGATGCGGCTGATACGGCTGGCGTGATTCGCAAAACGTACGCGTTTAAAAATTATTACCAGGCGCTGGCGTTCGTCAACGCGACGGCGTGGATTTCGCACCGCGAAGATCATCATCCCGACATCACCTTGAGTTACAACCAGTGCCGCGTGGCGTACGTCACGCACGCCATCAACGGGCTTACCGAGAATGATTTTATCTGTGCGGCGAAGCTCGACGCGTTGTTTGATTTGTGACGGCTGACACCTCACGCACCCCGGCTTTACTGAACGGCCAGGTGATCGCCAGTTTTGGCCGCAGTTATCGCATCGAACTTGAAGGCGGCACGCTGCTCGAATGCGCCACGCGCGGCAAGCGCAGCGACATCGCCTGCGGTGATCGCGTCACCCTCCAGCACAGCGGCGACAACAGCGGCGTAATCGAATCCGTGCTCCCGCGCCGCACGCTGCTCTACCGCTCCGACGCGCACAAACAAAAGCTGATCGCCGCCAATGTCACGCAGGTGGTGATCGTGATCGCGCCGGTGCCGAGCTTCTACGATGATCTGATTAACCGCTGCCTCGTCGCCTGCGAACACGCCGGCATCGCGCCGCTGATCGTGCTCAATAAAAACGATCTGCCGCAATTCGCCGCCGCATGGGATGCGCTGGCGGTGTACCGCGCGCTCGGCTATCGCGTGGAAGGCATCTGCGCCAAACAGGACATCGCGCCGCTGGGCCGCCTGCTCGAAGGCCACACCAGCGTGCTGGTGGGGCAAAGCGGCATGGGCAAATCCACCGTGGTCAACCAGCTCGTGCCGGACGCGATGATGCGCGTGGCGGAAACCTCCGCCGCACTCGATTCCGGCAAGCACACCACCACCGGCGCGCGGCTGCTGCACATCAACGTCGGCAGCCACCTGATCGATTCACCCGGTCTGCAATCGTTCGGCCTGCATCACATCGGCGCCGAAGACACCGCGCACGCCTTCATCGAATTTCGTGCATGGCTGGGACAGTGCCGCTTTCGTGATTGCACCCACCGCATGGAGCCAGGCTGCGCGATAACGCAAGCCTGCGAGCAAGGCAAAATCGCCGCGCCACGGCTGGCGTCGTACCGCGCGCTGGTGGACGAGCGGGTGCGGGCGCGGGCGAATCGGTACTGACTTTACGGGCGGAGCCCGTGAACGGAAAAACCACCCGGCCGGCGTGCGGGCTTACCCGCTCACCCGCTCACGCATTCACGCATTAACAACCCTACCCCAGCGAATGCGCCACGGTGACGATGCCGATCAAAACCATCCACATCACCAGCGCGCGCCAGATCAGCCCGGTCGCGCTGGACAAATAATCCGCGTCGGCATCGTCGCCGGCGCCGAGTTCGGGGCGGTAACGCACGCGCCCGTGCTCGTGCAGTTCGCCGCCGAGTTTCACGCCCAGCGCGCCCGCACCGCTGGCGAGGATGACGCCTTGCGCCGCATTCGCCCAGCCACGCGCCTGTGTGCGCCAGCAGTCCGCCGCATCCTGAAAATTTCCGGCCACGGCAAAGCTCGCGGCAGTCAGGCGCGCGGGCGCCCAATCAATCACCTCGAACGCGCGCGTGGCGAATTTTGCGAAAACTTCTGACTCGCCGGATTCCGCCGTGGCGGCGCTTGACCAGTGTTCGTCCAGCGCGCAGGCCGCACGATAGAGCAACGCGCCCGCCGGGCCGAGCACGACAAACCACACCACCGGGCCGAATACATTGCGATGCGATGCCAGCAATCCCAACTCAATAGAGACGCGCGCCACCTCGCACGGCGTGAGTTCGCCGGCATCCGCGGCACGCCAGCGGCCCACCTGCACGCGCGCGGCAGCGATGTCGCCATCCTTCAGTAAGCCGTTGATTTTATTGTAAAAATCACTGAACTGCCGAAAGCCCACGGTGCCATACAGCAGTGCGACGCCCCACAGCAGCGCCAGCGGCGCGCTCACGCGATGCATCAACCGTTCCGCCACGAACACCGCGATAGTCAGCGGCACGACCGCAAGCACCCACGCAAACACGCCCTGCCGGTACTCGCCCGCATCGAAAAACCGCCGCAAGGCGCGCGCGAAGCCGGCATAGCCGACATACAAAAGATTGTCGCGGCGCAAGGGCCGCGCCTGTTCGAGCAGCAACGCAATCAACAAGGCGAGAAATTTCATGATGCGCGTGGCGGGGCGTCCGGTGAGGTGCTCTGTGTCGCACTTGACAATCTACTCCGTGAAACGCCCCATCGCACAAAAGTTCCGCGAGGCCGCGGTTACGCCGCGGCTGCGGCGCCCTTCGTGCGCCGCCACACCAGAGTGCGGTTATTGGCCGGCATCGGCACGTCGCGCACGAACCTCAGGCCGCTGCCGCGCGCCAACGCATCCACCGCTTCGAAATCGCGCAGGCCGCTGCCGACGCCGCGTGAGCGCAGCAAAGCATCAAAGCGCGCATTGCTGTCCGAGGTAAATTGCCCGCCATAATTGAACGGGCCATACACCGCGAACGTTCCGCCCGGATTCAGCACCTGCGCCACGCCGAGAAACACCGCCTGCACCGCCGCCCAATCCATGATGTGCAGCGTGTTGGCGGTGAACACAGCATCCACTGCCGGCACCGGCCACCGCGCGTCGCGCACATCGAGCGCAACGGGTGCTACGGGCGCGCGCAGGTTCGCCACTCCGGCCTCGGCGATCCACGCATTGATGCCCGCGTGATGTTCGGGCAGGTCGCTGGCGTGCCACGTCAGATGCGGCAAATGTTGCGCGAAATACACCGCATGCTGGCCGGTGCCGGAGCCGATTTCAAGCACCTCGCGCGCGGCGGCAAACGCCTCGCGCAGCACATCGAGTATCGGCGCGCGATTGCGCTCGCAGGCCTCCGAATAGGGCTTCGCCGTCACGTCGCCCAGCCCAGGAACGACAGCAGATCGTCCTTGCGCGCCATGGTGTCCTTGTAGCCGAGTTTAATCAGCGCGCGGCAATACGATTTTTCAAACAGCAGATACGACAGCAGATTGGAGCCGCTACGGCGCGTGCCGCCGACGGTCGATAACAGCAGGCGTATGGTGCGCGGCAGTTCACTCGCGAATTCGGCGGCGATTTTTTCCAGCTCCTCGCTGGGCGTAATCACGCGGAACTCCACCTTGTGCAGCGGATATTTCGTTTGCTTACGCACCTCGTCCGGGATCAGCTCTATGGTGCGGTTGATGCGTTGCAGGCGCTCCAGATCGACCTCCAGGCTGTCCAGAAAAATGCTGTTCAGCGCATGCCCGGCGATCTGCGCCAGCGTGGGATACGCGCTGCTCGACAGACGCTCGGCATTCGGTTGCAGTTGCCGGCCCACGCCGATCACCAGCAGGCGGTCGGCGCCCAGGTGCAGCGCGGGGCTGACCGGCGCGATCTGGCGCATGGAGCCGTCGCCAAAGTATTCGCGATTCACGCGCATCGGCGGAAATATAAACGGCAGCGCGCTCGATGCCAGCAGGTGATCTAAATCAATTGGCATCGCCACGCCGATACGGCGCGCGCGCTGCCAGTTTTGCAGATCGGGATGTCCCTGATAGAACGTCACCGATTGCCCGGAAGAATAGCCGGAGCAGGTGATGCTGAGGGCGGTCAAATCTCCGCTGTCGATATTGCGCTGGATGCCGCCGAAATCCACGTACTTCTTCAGCAACCCGGCCAACGGCGCGTTGTCGAGCAGCGACACCGGATAGCTGCTGCCGCTGAGATTACGCAGGCGCCCGCCGGACAACCCGGCGAGCATCCAGCGCGCGCTGTTGCGGAAAGTGCCGAACATATCCGCGCGATACACATGATGGGCACGAAAATTCTTCCATACCGTCATCAAACGGCGCACCGCATAGCGGAAATCGCCCGCATCGACCGCGAGTATGGTCGAGTTAATCGAACCGGCCGAGGTGCCGCAGATAATCGGAAACGGCGTGGGCGCCCCCTTGGGCAGCAACTCCGCCAATGCGCGCAGCACGCCCACCTGATACGCCGCGCGCGCGCCGCCGCCGGTGAGGATCAGCGCGACTTTGGGCCGCGCC
>JANPOH010000326.1:0-4603 GCA_031427895.1 Betaproteobacteria bacterium | reverse complement strand
CGGATGCGTAGCGCGTGGGGGGAACGGCCGAACGGAAGCAGAAAGTTGGGTGGACATGGTATTCTCCTCTGGAGAGGTGTGGATCGCGGTGCGTCGCGCGGAACCTTTCGCGTGCGCCATGCATCAATTAGTGTATGTGATACACAGTACGTGTGTATCGTATACACAGTTTCAGAACTGTCAACCGTTTTTTTGAGAGGTGCTATGGGGGGACGAAAAAAACCGGCGTTGACGCGCGATGATCTGATCGAAGCGTCGACCCGGATCGATCCCGACCTGCGGCGGCGGAGCGAGCTGCTCTGGGATGACCGCTTGCAGCCGACGCGCGGCCCGAAACCGGGGCTCACGCCCGACGATGTCGTGCAGGCGGCGATGCAGATCGCCGATGCCGAGGGACTCTCGGCCGTGACCATGCACGCCGTGGCGGCGAGCCTCGGCTTCACGACGATGGCGCTCTATCGGTACTTCCCGAACAAGGAGACGCTCCTCGACGCCATCGTCGACGCGGGGCTGGGCCATCCGCCGCGCGTGACCGAGCCGCGCGGCGCTTGGCGCGACGAGGTGGCGCAGTGGTCGCGGGCAAAGCGGGCGATGATGTGCGCGCGTCCGTGGCTGGCCGAATTGCCCTTCGTGGCTGCGCCGCACGGGCCGAACTGGCTCCGTTGGCTGGAATCGGTCATCGACTCGCTCGCCAGGACGGGTCTCAACGCCGCCGATATGGGCGAGATGCTCAGTGTGATCGACGGTTATACGCGCGGCGCGTCGGACACCGCCATTTCGCTCGCGCGGGCGCGTGCGCGCGGCACGTCAGACGCGCAGTGGGCCGCCGCCGTGGGTGCGGACCTGGGGCGTGCGATCGGCGACCCGCGCTTCCCAACCTTCTCGAAGTTTCTCACGTCGCCCTCCGACGGACAGCCGCGTACGATGGAGGCGTCCTTCGACTTCGGTCTCGAGCGCGTGCTGGATGGTATCGAGCGCTACGTCAACGCCGAGTAGGCGAAGTGGTCATGCCGTCACCCACGCTTCGGACAACAGCTCTGCCTGCTCGAGCACGGTTTGTGTCGCGCGTTCCTGCATGTCCGGCGGATAGCCGTATTTTCGGAGAATTCGCTTCACGTACACCCGGAGCTGCGCCCGCACATTCTCGCGCATGGTCCAGTCGATGGTGACGTTTTTCCTGACGGTCTCGACCAACTCTTTTGCGATGAGCTTGAGGGTGTTGTCGCCGAGTACTTGGACAGCGCTATCGTTGACCCCGAGCGCATCGTAAAACGCAAGTTCGTCTTCGTTGAGTCCGAGTTTCTCGCCGCGTGCTGTAGCCTCGCGCATCCGTCGCGCCAGTTCGATCAATTCCTCGATCACTTGCGCGGCTTCGATGGCGCGGTTCTGATAGCGGCGTAGCGCCATTTCGAGCATTTCGGAGAACGAACGCGCCTGCACCACGTTCTTGCGACCGCGCGTGCGAATTTCGCCGTTGAGCAACCGCCGCAGCAGTTCCACGGCAAGATTACGCTGCGGCATGGCCTTGACCTCGGCGAGAAACTGCTCGGACAGAATCGACACATCCGGCTTCTGCAATCCTGCCGCCGCGAAAATATCCACCACGCCCTCGGACACCACCGCGCGCGAAACGATTTGCCGCACGGCATGGTCAAGCTCTTCCTCGCTGCGCGCTTCGCCCGGCGCGCGTTTGGCAAGGCTCGCCCGCACCCCCTGAAAAAACGCCACATCATCGCGAATACGCAAAGCTTCGTCGTGCGGCACCGCCAGCGCAAACGTCTGCGACAGTTCCTGCACGGCGCGCAGCCAGCGGTTCTTGCCGTCCTCCTGCGCGAGTATGTGCTCCTGCGCCTGCGGCAACAGACTCAAGCGTTCCTGTGGCGTGCCTGATAGCCATTTCGACCAATTGAAGCCATGCATCATGCCGCAGCAGACTTCATATTTTTCCAGCATGGCGGCGACGGCTTCCTGCTGATCGAGCGCGGTTTTGCCGGTACCGCCGCTTTCGGTGTACGTGGCAAGCGCAGCTTTCAGTTCATGCGCGAGGCCCAGGTAATCCACGATCAAGCCGCCAGGCTTGTCCTTGAACACGCGGTTCACGCGCGCGATGGCCTGCATCAGCCCGTGCCCGCGCATCGGCTTGTCTGCATACATCGTGGCAAGCGACGGCGCGTCAAAACCGGTGAGCCACATGTCGCGCACCAGCACGAGTTTCAGCGGATCGCCGGCGTTGCGAAAGCGCTTGGCGAGTTCCTCACGTCGCGGCTTATTGCGGATGTGCGGCTGCCAATCGAGCGGATCGGAGGCCGAGCCCGTCATCACCACCTTGATGGCGCCCTTCACGTCGTCCTCGTCATGCCACTGTGGACGCAGCTTCACGATCTCACGGCACAGATCCACGCAGATACGCCGGCTCATGCATACCACCATCGCCTTGCCGTCCATCGCCTCCAGCCGCCGCTCGAAGTGCTCGACGATGTCGCGCGCGACCAGCTTCAAACGCTTCGCCGAGCCGACAATCGCCTCCAACTGCGCCCATCGCGACTTGAGCTTTTCTTTGCGCTCGATTTCCTCGCCTTCGGTGACTTCCTCGAACTCGGGATCGATCTTCGGCTTTTCCGCCGCTTCCAGCGCGAGCTTAGCGAGCCGGCTCTCGTAATAAATCGGCACTGTCGCCTTGTCCTGCACCGCGCGCTGAATGTCGTAAACACTGATGTAGTCGCCGAACACCGCGCGGGTGTTCTTGTCGGTCAGTTCGACCGGCGTGCCGGTGAAGCCGATAAAAGACGCATTCGGCAACGCATCGCGCATGTGGCGTGCGAAACCGTCGATGAAATCGTACTGGCTGCGGTGCGCCTCGTCGGCGATCACCACGATGTTGCGGCGGTCGGAGAGTACCGGATGATGGTCGCCCTTCTCTTCCGGAAAAAACTTCTGAATAGTCGTAAACACCACTCCGCCCGCGTTCACCGAAAGCTTCTCGCGCAAATCCGCGCGGCTCACCGCCTGCGTCGGCGGCTGACGCAACAAATCCTGACAACGCGAGAACGTGCCAAACAGTTGATCGTCAAGATCGTTGCGGTCGGTGAGTACCACAATGGTCGGATTCGCCATCGCCGGCTCGCGAATCACGCGCCCGGCGTAAAACGCCATGGTCAGGCTCTTGCCCGAACCCTGCGTATGCCACACCACGCCGACCCGCCGATCACCGGGATCACCACCGGGTTTAGTGCCGGCTTCGTAGCGGCCTTGCGTAGAGCCCGCGCCAATCTGTGTAGCGCGCAGCGTTTCGGCCACCGCCACACGCACCGCGTGAAACTGATGGTAGCCCGCCATCTTCTTCACGAGCTTGCCGTCACCGGAATCTTCAAACACGATGAAATTGCCGATCAGATCGAGCAGGCGGTGTTTGTCGAACACGCCTTTCAGCATCACCTCCATTTCGGGCAAATGTGTATCGGCCAGCGTCTCGCCAGTGACCGTGCGCCACGGCTTGAACCACTCGCGCCCGGCGGTGAACGTACCAATACGCGCTTCGACGCCATCCGAAATCACCAGCAACGCATTGCAGGCAAACAACGCAGGCAACTCCGATTGGTAAGTCTGGAACTGCTGAAACGCCGACCACACGGTCGCGTTCTCATCCGCCGCGTTTTTCAGTTCCAGCAGCACCAGCGGCAGGCCGTTGATGAACAGCACAATATCCGGGCGGCGGTTACGCTTGTTCTCGACCACCGTGAATTGATTGACAGCCAACCAGTCGTTGTTGTCGGCTTCCGCGAAATCGATCACCTGCGCCTGCGCGCCGCGTATTGCGCCGTCCGGCGCGCGATACTCCACCGTCACGCCATCCACCAGCAGACGATGCAGCGCGCGATTGCGCGCCTCCAGTGTCGGCCCTTCCGCGCGCGTAAGCTTGCGGAACGCGTCGTCCAGCGCCTCGGCGGGCAAATTCGGATTCAGCCGCGCCAGCGCATCACGCAGGCGCTGTTCCAGAACAACCTGACCGTAGTCGGTGCGCTCCGCCGCCAACTCGCCCGGCGCGATCTCCGGCCCGTGCAATACTTTCCAGCCCAAGCCTTCCAGCCACGCAAGCGCGGCTTCTTCAACGACGGATTCGGTAAATGCGTTCGCCACAGCTTAATTAATAAATATCTTTTAAAAACAAATAGTTACGAAGATTCCCTCAATGACAGCATTCTCGCACACTTGCTAAACCCAGTTTAAACGTTCAGCCAAATCCAGACATTGAAATTTGCGACCAACGCCCTGACAATACGCACAGTGTATTTAGTTTTTGGACTGGGGATTCCCGGTCGGCAACTGGTCTCGGCGGATACGTCGAGGCCTTTTGTTTTTCAGGGAAAGGTTGCGGACTTACGGAAGTACACCTGCTCTCAAATTGAGAACAAACGTAGCAGATTTGAGAACAGGCCACCAGCATGTGGCACAGCAAATACTCTAAGCCGCTTCCGCCAGCGACTCGCTCAGTTGCAGCCGTATCCAACCCAACACCACGAGATTGCGAATCGCATTCGCCAGTGCCTGCTGCTTTTCCTCGGTGCGCCAGGATTTTTTCCAGTCGAGGATGTAATCGTAAAGC
>JANPOH010000325.1:0-5952 GCA_031427895.1 Betaproteobacteria bacterium | reverse complement strand
GGATGATTTGATCTTTGACGAAGAGCTTGCGTTTTTTCAGGCGCTGCACTTGCAGTTGATCGTGCGGCGTGGATTCAATCAGACCGGTGATTACATCGTCCAGGTCGCGATGTTCGAGGTAGAGTTGTTCGATCCGCAACTTTAACGCGGCGTGATCGGTATCGGCGGTCTGGCTCACGAGTGTGTCTTCGCACGGTTTGAGGGCGCACAGTATACGGCGAGGCATCGCAAAATACGAGTGACCGACATTGGGTCGAATCGGTTTTTGTTTTGTAAGTATTTGTTTTTAAACAATATTTAAGAGGTGGTGCATGAGTATTAACATTATCGTTAATGGCCGCGCGCACAACGTGACAGCGGATGAAGAAACGCCGCTGCTCTACGTGCTGCGTAACGAAGCCGGGTGCAAGGGCGTGCGCTACGGCTGCGGGGTGGGGCAGTGCGGCACCTGCACCGTGATTATCGACGGCAAGCCGGTGCAATCGTGCGATGTGCCGGTGTCGGCAGTGGCGGGCAAGTCGATTACCACCATCGAAGGCATCGGTTCGGTCGATCATCCGCATCCGTTGCAGCGCGCGTTTGTCGACGAACAAGCGGCGCAATGCGGCTATTGCGCGACCGGCATCATCATGTCGGCCAAGGCGTTGCTGGATGTGAACGCATCGCCCTCGGATGCCGAAGTGAAAGAGGCGCTGGCGAAAAATCTGTGCCGCTGCGGCACGCACCAGCGAATACTGCGCGCGGTAAAACGCGCCGCCATCGAAATGCACGCTGCTGCCGAAGCGAGGAAATAGCCATGGCCGTTGAACCCCAAGTGAGCACCCCGAAACGCACGCTGCCCGGCAGCCTGGACACCAACCGCAATCTGAGCCAGTGGTTGGACATTAACCGCGACGGCACCGTGACCATGCGCCCCGGCAAGGTTGAAATCGGTCAGGGCATCCTCACCGCGCTGCGCCAAATCGTGGCCGAAGAGCTGGATGTGAATCTGGAGCGCATCAAGGTCGTGACCGCCGTCACGGCGTTAAGCCCGAATGAAGGCGTGACCTCCGGCAGCCTGTCGATTGAACATTCCGGCTCGGCGTTTCGTTACGCCGCCGCCGAAGCACGCGAGCTGCTGCTGGCGCGCGCGGGCGTGAAGCTCGGCGTATCGATCGAGCAACTGAGCGTGGCCGACGGCGTAATCACGGCGCGCAGCGGCGGCAGCGTCAGTTATTGGGAGATTACCGACGACGCGCTGCTCAAGCGCGAAGCCTCCGGCGAGGCCACGCCCAAATCGCATACGCTGCATAAAATTGTCGGCGCCGCCGCGCCGCGCGTGGATATCCCGCGCAAGGTCGCGGGCGCGCCCGCCTACGTGCAGGACATGGAGCCGCCCGGTTTGCTGCACGCGCGCGTAGCACGTCCGCCGAGCTATCAGGCTGAACTGGTAAGCGTTGATCTTGACGATGTACGCAAGATGCCGGGCGTGGTGGCGGTGGTGCGCGACGGCAGGTTTCTGGGAGTGGTGGCCGAGCGCGAAGAGCAGGCGATCCGCGCGCAGCGGCGGCTGGCGCGCAACGCGCAGTGGCGCGAGACGGCCACGCTGCCGGAATTTAATCCGCGCTATTTGTTGAAGGGGCAGGCAAAAACCGAAGTTATCAGCGAAAAGGCCGATGCCTCGGTTGCCGGCGGCGGCAGCGGTGGCAAAACGCTCGAGGGCGAATACACGCGCCAGTTTCTCGCGCATGCCTCGCTCGCGCCCTCGTGCGCCGTCGCGCAATTCGATCACGGCAAATTTACCGTGTGGACGCACAGTCAGGGCATTTACCCGCTGCGCGCCGAAATGGCGCCCGCGCTGGGCGTGCCGCCGGAAGACATCGTGATTCACCATGTCGAGGGCGCGGGCTGCTACGGCCACAACGCGGCCGACGACGTGGCGCTTGATGCCGCGCTGCTGGCGCGTGGCGCGCCGGGGCGTCCGGTGCGCGTGCAGTGGATGCGCGAGGAGGAATTCGCGTGGGAGCCGTTCAGTTCCGCGATGGTAGTCAAAACCCGCGCGACGCTATCGGACAGCGGGCACATCACCGCATGGCAGATGGACACCTGGAGCCACGGCCACAGTTCGCGCCCGGGGCGCGGGCCGGGCAGCAACTTGCTGGCATCGTGGCATCTGGAAAAACCGCTCGTGCGCGCGCAGACCGCGAATCCGCCGCTGCCGGGCGGCGGCAGCCATCGCAACGCGATTCCGATTTACGATTTCCCGAACCAGAAAATCACCAATCATTTGATCCCCGATCCGCCCATACGCTCCTCGGCGCTGCGCGGGCTGGGCAGCCAGTCGAATGTGTTCGCGATTGAATCGTTCATGGACGAACTGGCGTTGGCGGCGGGCGTGGATCCGATTGAATTCCGCCTGCGCCATTTGCAAGACCCGCGTGGCCGGGCGGTGATCGAAAAGGTCGCCGCGATGGCCAACTGGAAGGCCAACGCGAAAGGCGGCGGCGCCAGTGATACCAGTGGCGCCAGTGGCACCAGTGGCACCAAAGGCCGCGGCATCGGTTTCGCGCGCTACAAAAACGGCGCGGGCTATATGGCGATGATTGCCGACATTGAGCTGGCCGAGACTATCCGCGTGACGCACGTTTGGGGCGCGGTGGACGTGGGGCTGGTGATTAACAGCGATGGCCTGATGAATCAGGTCGAAGGCGGCATCGTACAGGCGGTGAGTTTTGTGCTGAAAGAAGAAGTGAAATACGACCGCGAGCGCATCACGCAACAAAGCTGGGATGACTACCCGATACTGTCGTTCACCGAAGTGCCGCAGGTTGAAGTGGCGCTGATAAACCGGCCTGAACTGCCGGCGGTGGGCGCGGGCGAGGGCACGCAGGGGCCGGTGTCGGCGGCGGTGGGCAACGCGCTATTTAACGCGGCGGGCGTGCGGCTGCGCGACATGCCGTTCACGCGCGAGCGTTTGATCGCGGCGATGGCGTAGACACGTGATTGGGTAAAAAAATGCGGGCCGCAAAAATGGAGGGGAAAAGCGGCCCGCACAAGGAGGAAGGAGGGGAGGGGAGGAGGCGCGAAGCGTAAAGGGAATCCGGGCTTGCTAAATCTGTGTCGCTAAACCGTACGCGCGCTCGATAAATTCCCTGGCGTTGAAGTCGTCGAAGTCTACTGGCAGATTCGGGCTGTCCTGCCACTCGGATGCCGCTGTCGCGAGCTGCGGCGCCAGCACGGCGTTACTACGGCGGTCATCGTTGCCGTAGACGCGGCGGCAATCGGCATCCGCGCCTGAGTCATAATCACTGTCGATCCTGCGATAATCATTCATGTCGATAATCATGGCTGTCTCCGTTTTGTTGGCCCCACGCTTACTGTGTCGCAGTACTTGTGCCAGTGCAAAAAGGGTGCGTGACGGAGTGCCGGAAATAATATAACTATTTGTTTTTAAAGGTAATTATTTTAGCGATCTGAGATGCGCCATGCAGGCGTGCCGGGCAGTTCCCGCCCGCTTCGGGGTTGGAGGGACGGCAACAGAACGCTGGAAATTTGACGCTACGACCGCGCTCCGACAATTTTTCGACGTTCAAACCGTTCAAACCGTTCAAACTACAGGCAGCGGGATTTTTTCACATGACCGATACCAACATTGACGGCAAAGCTGCGGTGCCCGCGGGCATTGCGCTCTACATGGCGCTGGTGCAGTTCCTGTTTGTAACCACATGGACCATTTACGTCATCTTCTTACCAAAACTGCTAGTCACCGCGGGCCTGCCCGCCAGCTACGCGCCGGTAATTCTGCTCATCGATCAACTGGTGTTTATGGTGATGGATATCTACGTCGGCGTGGCGGCCGACCGCGCGCAGCGCACGCTGGGCAAAATCGGCCCGCTGATAATGGTGATGACGCTGGTGTCGTGCATTGCGTTTTTGTTGCTGCCGTTGTTCGCGCACCTGGGTGCCACAGTGGCCTTGGGGCTGATACTGATTTGGGTGGTTACCTCGTCGGCATTGCGCGCGCCGCCGTGGGTGTTGCTGTCGAAATATGCCGCCGAGCCGAGCGTGCCGCGCCTGAGCACCCTGCTGCTGTGCGGGCTGGCCGCGGGCGGCGCGATCGCGCCGTATCTGGGCGTGGTATTGAAAAACGTTGATCCGCGTCTGCCGTTCGCGTTGTCGAGCCTCACCTTGCTCGCCGCCACTGCGGGCATCGTCTATATCGAGCGACGTTTGAAGTTGAGTCCCGTCGCGCCGCCTTCAGCCACACCGGCGCCGCCGGAGCTGGCGGGCAGGACCTGGCCGTTTCTGCTGGGGTTATTGTTGCTCGCTGCCGGGTTTCAGATTCATTTTTCCATCAACACCACAGCGCAATTTTTGAAATTTGCCAAGCCCGCCGATCTCGAATGGCTGATGCCGATTTTCTGGGTGGGCTTCGGTATATTGATGATGCCCGGCAGCGCGCTGTGCAAGCGCTTCGGCACGATGCAGGTGATGGCGGTATCCGCCGTGATCGGCGCGGCAGGCGTTTTTCTGGCGGCGAATGCGGGGTCGCTTGATACGTTGATCGCCGCTCAACTCATTGCGGGCGGCGCGTGGGGCAGCATGCTGATGTGCGGGTTCACCGCAGCGATGGCCGCCGGGCGCACCGGGCGCGAAGGGCTGGCGCTGGGGCTGTTGTTCGCCGCGCTGGCATTCGCCACCTTGAGCCGCATCGCCACCGTGTTGATAGGCGTGCCGAAACAAGCGGACTATGCGCCGCTGCTGGCGATGGCGCCGGTGGCGTTCTGGCTCACGGGCGCGCTGGTGATCGGCTTGTTGGCGATACGCAAACAGGCGGCGTTGGTCGCATGAGCCGCATGACCCGCATGACCGAATGGCCCGTCACCTATGCCGATGTAGCGGCAGCCGCGCGCCGCATCGAAGGCCACGCGCTACGCACGCCGGTAATGACCTCGCGCACTATCGATCAGCGCACCGGCGCCAGTGTTTTTTTCAAATGCGAAAACCTGCAACGCGCTGGCGCCTTTAAGTTTCGCGGCGCCTACAACGCCCTGGCCAATCTCACGCCCGCGCAGCAGCGCGCCGGCGTGGTGGCCTTCTCATCGGGCAACCACGCGCAGGCCGTGGCGCTGGCGGGCAGTCTTCTCGGTGTGAAAGCGGTGATCGTGATGCCGGCGGACGCGCCCGCCGTCAAGATCGCAGCCACGCGCGGCTACGGCGCGGAAATCGTTTTGTATGACCGCGAGCGCGAAGACCGCGAAGCCATCACCAGCGAGCTCGCGAAGAACCGCGGCCTCACGCCCGTGCCGCCGTTCGATGATCGCACCATCATCGCGGGGCAGGGCACGGCCGCCAAAGAACTGATCGAAGACGCCGGCCTGCTGGATTATCTGCTCGTGCCCTGTGGTGGTGGCGGGTTACTCACCGGTTGCGCCATCGCCGCGCACCACTTAAGCCCCGGCGTGAAATGCATCGGCGTCGAACCGGCGGCGGGCGACGACGTGACGCGCTCGTTCCAAAGCAAAACCATCCAGCGCGTACATAACCCCGACACCATCGCCGACGGCGCGCGCACCGCCGCGCCGGGTGCGATCACCTTCCCGCTGATTCTGCACCACGTGCAGGCCATGCTCACCGTCACCGACGACGAACTGCTGCGTAGCATGTTCTTTATCTGGGAGCGCATGAAAACAATAGTCGAACCCACCGGCGCGCTGGGCGCCGCCGCGCTGCTCGAAGGCAAACTCAACGCGCGCGAGATCAAGGGCAAAAGAATCGGCGTGATATTTTCAGGCGGTAATGCGGATGTGAAAGCGCTCGCGCGGCACCTGTGAGTGCTATTTAAAAATGACAATAAAAACAAAACCTTAAAATAATGCCGACGCTAAACTGGATAGGCAAGGAAGCGGTCGTCAATCACCACAACGAGGTGCCGTTTCATTTGCTGAAAGACGTGCCCGCGTTGGCCTGCGG
>JANPOH010000324.1:0-6303 GCA_031427895.1 Betaproteobacteria bacterium | reverse complement strand
CCGCCATTGCGAACAGACATAACGTTGTAGGTTCTATCGTCGACCAAGACCTGCTTTGCTTTGCTCACGTGTTCCATTCGTTCTTCATTGGGCTAGTGGCTAACTTAAAGTCGCCATTATTGGCGACGCTTTACAACCCGTCAAAAGGCTGTATATAATATCAGTATTCATGAAAAATAACCAATTAAATCAATTCATTAGTTAATTTTAGTACGTCCGAATTCAAAAATGCAAACACTCCCAGTTTCCCAGCCGCCAAATTGCTGGATCAACTCCGTCACCAGATTCGGCGGCTGCACTACAGCATACGTACTGAGGATGCCTATGTCTACTGGGTGCGTTTTTTCATACGCTTTCACGGCCTGCGCCACCCGCGCGAGATGGGAGCATCGGAAGTCGAGGTGTTTTTGACGCATCTAGCGGTTGAGCGCAGGGTTTCGGCGTCAACGCAGAATCAGGCGCTATCGGCGATTCTGTTTTTGTAGCGTGAGCTTTTGAAGATCGAATTACCGTGGCTGGACAACGTGGTTAAGGCCAAACGGCCGCAGCGCATGCCGGTGGTGTTGACGCGGGAAGAGGTGCAGGCGGTACTCTCCCATCTGGACGGTACGTCCGGCTTGATTTTACGGCTTGCGTACGGCGCCGGCATGCGCATACTTGAAACCGCGCGACTGTGCATTAAAGACATCGACTTTGCACGCCATGAGGTGATGGTTCGCGATGGCAAAGGTTTTAAAGATCGGGTAACGATGTTGCCGGAATCGTTGTAAATCGTTATCTTGCCGCTGCGAGAGCATCTGGTGCGGGTGCGTGCATTGCACGCGCGTGACATCGAAGCGGGTTTTGGCCGCGTCTATTTTCCCTATGCACTCGAGCGCAAGTATCTGTCTGCTGCGAGTGATTGGACCTGGCAGTATATTTTCCCATCGCAACGGCGCAGCGTTGATCCGCGCAGTGGTAAAGAAGGGCGGCACCACGCCGATCCGCAAGCCTTGCAACGTCACATGCGGCAAGCGGTGCGCGACAGCGGCATTACCAAGCTCGCCACGCCGCACATCTTGCGGCACGGTTTTGCGACACATCTGCTGGAGGGCGGGCTACGACATCCGCACGGTGCAGGAGTTGCTCGGCCATTCCGACGTTAAGACCACCATGATTTACACCCACGTGCTCAACAAGGGTGGCCGTGGTGTAGTCAGTCCGCTTGACGCGCGGTAACCCGGCGCTCAAGCCGCGTTCTTCTTCCGCGCTGCGCTGCCGGGGCTGCGCTTGGCCCAGTAGTTCGGCGAGGCCTTGAGTTTCGCCAGCGCCTCGGCGGTTTCGGTGCCGGGCGCCATCGATGCGGCGGTGCCTGCCATCACTTGATGATGGTCGATGTCGAGCAAACGGATAAAACTTTGCTGGCCGTGGGTCAGGCCGATGGCGCAGCCGAGTTCGACGATTTGCGGTTCGGTGAAATGTTTGTGCAGGCGCGCCCAGAAGGCGTCGTCGGTATCGAGCCGCCATACGATGGCTTCGGCCAGCGTCAGCGCGGCTTTCTGACGTTCGTTGTACTGGGTGGATTTCTCGAACTCCACCAGATCGTCGTAGTGGGTCTCCCGCAGGCCCTCGTTCGCGCCCTTGATCGAACGCTGGTTGCCGCAGAATTCGCAGATCACCGAGCGCGACACGTAGACGCGGCACAATTCCTTGATCGAATGTTCGAGTACGCCGTTCTTGAAAATATCGCGCCACGAGTTGGCGAAAAACCAGAAGCAGGCATGCACATGCGCGCGCACGGCGGAGCTTTCCGGGCGCGGCGTGCCTTCGCGCGCGCAGCGTTCCATCTCGGCGCGCATTTCAGGCGTCATTTGTTCGAGGGGGATATAACTGAGGCGTTGCTTGGGCATGGTGGGTCCGTGGTCAGTGTTGATGCAATGATTCTACTACGTTGGCTATCCGGCGGCGGCGGGGCGCACGGTGCCGCGTGCGATGGCCGTGCGCAGCACCAGTGCCAGCGGCAAGGTCAGAAACACCGCGATGCCTGCAATGAGGATAGTTTTTTCGATACCGATGGCGTCGCCGAGCAGGCCATAGCCCAGCGGCGCGATGATCCCGCACACCGAGCCAGTGGTGTACACCAGCGCAAACGCGCGCGACAGTTTGTCGGGTTCGACCAGATCGCCGACGGTGCCGTAGATCACTGACGAGGTGCCTTGCAGCGCCACGCCCACGAATGGCAGCAGAAAGAATGTCGCCATGCCCGGAAGCGCGAGCGTGGCGAGGATGCCCGCGCCGGTGGCGATTTCGGTGATGACGATGGTGCGGATCACGCCGTATTTATCGGCGAGCACGCCGCAGAGATACTTGCCCGCCATGCCTCCGATTAACACCAGCGGCACCGCCAGCGCTGCCCAGCCGTCGGGCACGCCCTTGGCAATCAGCAAAAACGCGATGAAGGTAAGAAAGCCGGTGCGCGTCATGCTATCAATGACATCCACCATGCACAGTGCGGCGAACGCGGGTTTGTTGCGGATGCCCCAGCCTTTGAGTTTTGGTTTGGGGTTGCCTGCATGGGCGGGCGAGTGCGATTGCGTGTTGGCGATCCAGAGAAAAATGGCGATGGCGGTAAAGATGGCCGCCACGCCGAAGCCCACCACCGGCGCCTGCCACGACAGGCCCGCCAGCACGCACAGGCTGACGATGCCGCCGAAGACGAACTTGCCCACGTCGCCGGCGAAGTTATAGGTGCCCAGCGCGGTGCGCCGTCCTGCGCCGGGATAGGCGTGCGAGATGAGCGTGGACGACAAAGGGTGCTGCACCGCCGAGCCCATGCCGGCGAAAAACAGCGCGATGAGAATCATCCAGAAGCCGTTGGCGTAACCCAGCGCGATAAACGCCAGCCCCGCGAGCAGCGTGCCCAGCGCCAGCAAATTGCGCTCGCCAAAGCGCTCGGCGATCAGCCCGGCGGGCAACTGAAACGCCGCCATCGCCACGCGGTGCGCGGTGCGGATCATGCCCACCTGCGCGAGGTTCAGGCCGAAGGTCTGCGCCAGCAGCGGCAACAGCACGTAGCTTACGTCCGACAGCCCGTCGTGTACGATGTGCGTGCCGCAGCAGGTTCGCAGGGTGCGTTGCGCGGAAGGCGGGCGTGGGGCGGGCATGAGCTGGTTTATAGCACGGGCGCCCGACGGTGTAGAATCACGCTTTATTTTTTGGCGGGCTGCACAATGAAGTGGGTTATCGGCGGGTTGATTCTTGCGGTGGTGGGCGCGGTGTATAAGCAGCCCGATCTGATCGTATGGGTGGTGTACAGCTTCGCGGCGATGTTCGGGTGCTGGGGGCTGGCGCTGTTTTTTGCCTATATCCGTACTAAACATCCGGGGCTGTTATTGCTGTGCCTTACCTTTGTGTCGGCAGGCGTGCTGGCGGTGATGATGACGCACTGGTGGCCGCTGGTGGCGGGGTTCGCCATAGCTTGGGTGTTGCGCGCCATGGGCATGGATCCGCTGGCCGAAGAAATCACCGGCGATCAGGCGAACGAGAACGCTGCGGCGCAAGGGCAATCGCAATCGCAATCGCCCGGCGGTGACAAGAAAAGCTGATTAAATGTAACTATTTGTTTTTAAACGAATTTATCTATACCAGGCGGGCGGCGATTCCGCGCACCAGATCTTCAAAATCGCTCAATCCGTTAAAGCGCGGCATTGCCGCGACATGTGGCGTGAGGATGACGTTTTCAAAGCCGAGCAGTTCATCGTCGGCGCGGCCCGGTTCTTCGTAAAGCGGGTCAAGCGCAAAGCCGCCGAGCGTGCCCGCGCGCAGCGCGTGGAGCAGGGCATCGCGATTGACCGCCTGTGCGCGTGACACGTTGATGAGCGATGCGCCCGGCTTCATGTGCGCGAACTGCGCGTGGTCGAGATAATTTCGGGTGTTTTCATTGGCGGGCAGTTGTATGCACAGCCAGTCGCTGTGCGCGAACAGCGCGTCGCGCTCGCGCCAGGTGACCTGCCACTCGCGTTGCTCTGCCGCGCTCATGGGCGTGCGCTGCGTGCAGCTCACGTGCATGCCGAAGGCGTTTGCGCGCAACGCAATCTCGCGGGCAATTTCGCCAAAGCCGATGATGCCCAGCGTGGCGCCGTACAAAATGCTCATGCCCGGCACGCGCGGCCAGCCGGAGTTGGGCGTGAAGCCGGTGTCAAAGGTCTTGGGCCGGTAGCCCGCGTCCTGTAACTGTGCGATGCTGATTTTGCCGTGCAGGCGGTGGAGTTTTTTCGACAGCGCCAGCATCAGCATGATGGCGTGTTCGGCGCACGAAATATTGGCGCGGCGGCGCAAGGGCAGCACCGCGATGCCGCGCGATTGGCAGGCGGCAACATCGATGCCGCGCAGTATCGCGCCGTACTTTTGCACCACGCGGAGTTTGGGTGCGAGAGCGATTTCCGCCGCGCCAATGTCGAACGATTCCGTG
This sequence comes from Betaproteobacteria bacterium, assembly GCA_031427895.1. Taxonomy (GTDB): domain Bacteria; phylum Pseudomonadota; class Gammaproteobacteria; order Burkholderiales; family SG8-41; genus UBA5216. The sequence continues at coordinate 1,853 of JANPOH010000324.1, read as the reverse complement.
ACCACGACCGAGGCCTCCGGCAGTTGCGCGCGCAACGCCGCCTGATCTTTTACGAGACGCACCTCGGCCGGGTACAGCGGCCCGGCCATGGCGCGCAATTGCGCCAGCCACCCCGCGAAGTCGGGCAGGTCATGGGCGAAAAAATCCGCCAGCGCGGCCAGGCGTTGCGGCTCGACCGAGGGGTCGAGAAACGCCTTCAACATGCGGGGAAAGGGGTCGTCTTCTACGACGATGATGGGGCGGGTTGTCATGGGTGGCGCCTGTTGGAAAACGGGGTTCGTGGGCTGTTCGTTCGTGGATCGTTTGGGTATCGTTTGGGTATAAGGCCGCGGGGCAACCGTCGCTCAAAACAGAAAATCGTCGAACGCATCGCGTTTGCGCGACACGCGAAAGGTTTTGAGCCACGCCTTGATTTTTTGAACATCGGCAAAGGCGAGTAGATCTCGCTGCATGTCGCGGATGGCGCGCTTGAGATTGCTGATTTCGGCGTTCAGGTTACGCATCACGCTGTCCGGCGTGATCGCGGCGAACGGATCGAGCATCGCCTGCTCGGCGAATCCGCTTTCGATGCGCGCAATTTCGTGTTGCAGCTCGGACAGTTGTTCGCGCAGAATCTTGTTGTAGTGCTTCAAACGGTCTTCGCTGACGTTATTGATGTGCGCCTGGTCGATCTGCTCCAGTTCCAGTTGCAATTGCAGCAACAGCAGCAGGTTGTTTTTGTCGTAGGCCTGATTCACGCGCTGCATCAGTGCGGTTTTGCGTTCACGCTCACGCGCATCGGGCTCGCGGTCGGGGTGCAGGGCGCTGGCCAGCTTGCGGTAAATTTCGCGGATCGACTGGCGCAGTTGCTGCGCTTCGGCGTGCTCGCGCGCCTCGGCGGCGAGCTGTTTGGGCGACTTTTTGCGCGTGGCCTGCCGCGCCTGCCCGGCCTCGTTCTCGGCATCTTCCCGCGCCTGCGCTTCGAGTAGTTTTTTCTGTGCGTGCGCCAGCAGATCTTCCTGCGATTTGAGATCAACATCGTCATCGAATTCAAAGCCGAGCACATCTTCCAGCGCGGATTTCAGTCCTGCCTGATCGGCGGCGCCGATATCGTCGTAATCGACATCGCTGTGCTTGTTAAAAATATCCTTGATGGCGGCATCATCGCGCGTCAAAAGAATATCCTGCGCGTTTTCGGCAATCATGCATGACAGTTTGCGCCGTTCGGATTTGGAAAGACCGGGCTGATCGCCGGCCTGGTCCAGGCGATACACCAGCTTCACCTGTAGTTCTTCCACGTTCTTGAGCAGCGGCATCACCGCGGTGGCGTATTTAGAATGGAAGCGCGTATTAGCCGCTTCCCATTCGGCCAGTTGCGCGCGGCTTTTTTCTATTTTCTGAATCAGGCTGTTAAAGAGCTTTTGCCCCTTGGACAGGGGCGGCTGACCGCCGCGCTGGGCGATGCTGACGGTTTTAAGATGGGTAGTGGTCATGGGTGGATATCCAGCGTTATCGGCGCAGCGCGCCCCGTACATCAATGCGAGTACGCAGCACCGCGAGTTGCTCATGGCTGGGCGGCTCGGTGAGCGGCACCGACGCCGGAATGAGCAGTTCAAAGCCGGTATTCTTTTTCACCTCATCCAGGCTCACGCCGGGGTGCAGGGATTTCAGGCGCATGCGTTTCGTGCCTTCCTCGAAATCCATCACGCACAAGGGCGTGACCACATAACGCAATAGGACAATAGGGGACAGACCACGTTTTCTCCAGATGTCCATGATGAAATCTACTCCTTTGCTTGATTTTCAGCACGTTTCGGTCGCCCCGCCTTGCCGAGCGTGACCCGCCGTTTCAGCATCTTCGCGATCTGTTCCTC